>DAIQNY010000178.1:0-7291 GCA_036788155.1 Actinomycetota bacterium
GCCGCGCCGGCCGCCGTGACGCCAACGCGCGTGGCGCTCGACGTGCTCGAGCCCGGCCCTCCGGCCGTGTCCGAGTCGACGCAGGTGGACGAAGCCGCTCTGCTCTGCCGCCGCGACGAGGTCGGCGGCGTAGGCGTGCTGCGCGACGGCCTCCTCATGGGCCGCGTCGCCCTGGCCGACCTGGAGCGCGCCTCCGCGCACGGACTTGGGCACGCCCCAGTCAAGGCCGTGATGACGTCTCGCGTGCCGTTGCTGTGGGCGGAGACCCCGCTCGAGCGCGCCGCGATCCGGCTGGCGCAGGACGAGGTCGGGTGGCTGCCGGTGGTGGCGACTCGACGCGCGCAGGATATGACGGACGGCGGCGTCGGGGTCGACGAGTTGCTCGGCGTGGTGTCGCGGCGATCCGTCTCGGGGGCGCCACCGCGCGAACCGGCGGCGCCGGTGACCGTCAACCTTGCCGGGCCGCTCGGCGAGCTGGGCCTGGACGAGCTCTTCCGGCACGTCCAGGCGGTCGCCGCCGGTGTGCGCGGCTGCTACCTCGTCGGTGGCGCTGTGCGAGACCTTCTCCTGGGCGAGCCCGGGTTCGACGTGGACCTCGCCGTGGAGGGCGACGGCATCGCCTTCGCCGCCGAGCTCGCCGCGCGACTCAAGGGTCACGTGCGCCCTCACAGGAAGTTCGGCACGGCGGTGGTCGTCTCAGGCGACGGGCAGGAGAGGTTGCGCGTGGACGTCGCGTCCACCCGGGCCGAGTCCTATGAGTACCCGGGGGCCTTGCCCAAGGTGGAGCACGCGAGCATCCGCAGCGACCTCGCGCGTCGCGACTTCACCATCAATGCCATGGCCGTGTCGCTCAAGCCTGAGACCTTCGGCGACCTGTTCGACTACTTCGGGGGCCGGGAGGACCTGGAGGCCGGCCACATCGTCGTCCTCCACAACCTGAGCTTCATCGAGGACCCCACGCGGATCCTGCGCGCCATCCGCTACGAGAACCGGTATGGTCTGCGCATGGATGCCCACACGCTGAACCTCGCTCGCGCCTGCAGCGCCATGGACCTCGTCGGCGACCTCTCGTCGGCTCGCCTCCGGGACGAGCTGGTGAGCCTCCTGGACGAGGAGAAGGTCGACTTCTCGCTCCGAAGGGCCGAGGAGCTGGGCGTGTGGCCCGCCATCCACGGACGCCTGCGCGTGGACCGACGCACGCGTGAGCTCGTGCGCCGCGCCGACGACCTGCGCGCGGCGCACGACCTCGGCGGAGAGACGCCACGCTGGCGACTCCGGCTGATGTGGCTCCTGCGTGACCTGGACCCCGAGGAGATCGCCGCCTGGGCGGCGCGCATGCGCATCCGCGCGCAGGACGCCGGCGTGCTCGAGCGCGCCCTGGTGGTCGGACGGCGGCTCCTCGATCGGGTGGCGCGAGGCCCCAGTGAGGCGGAGCTCTACGACCTCGCGGCCGGCGAGCCGCCGGAGGCGCTGCTGGCGGCGATGACGCTGGACGACTCGGGCATCGCCGCAAGCCGACTGTCACGCTTCCTCGACGTGTCGCGTCACGTTCGGCTGGACATCAGCGGCCAGGACCTCCTGGCTCTGGGCTTCGCTCCGGGCCCTCGCATGGGCGAGGTCCTGCGGAGTGTGCTCCACCTCAAGCTCAACGGCGTCGTGAGCGGCAGGGACGAGGAGCTCACTGCCGCGGCGCAGATGCGGGAGAGCGCGTGAACGACTCCGATCTGCTCCTGCAGTTCCTCATCGTCTCGCCACTCCTGCTGGTGAGCCTCGTCCTGCACGAGCTCTCGCACGGCTGGGTGGCGTACCTTCTCGGAGATCCCACGGCCAAGACGTACGGCAGGCTCACCCTGAACCCCATCAGGCACCTCGACACGTGGGGGACCATCATGCTGGTGGTCAGCTTCCTCGGGTCGGGCGGGACCTTCTTCTTCGGCTGGGCCAAGCCGGTGCCGGTGGACCCCCGCCACTTCAGGGACGGACAGCGCGGGATGGCGTGGGTGGGTGCGGCGGGCCCGCTCACCAACTACACGCTCGCGGTCGTCGCCGCCGGTCTCATCTGGCTCACGTACACCCGCAGCGTGTTCCTGCTCGAGATGTGCTGGATGCTGTTCGTGCTCAACGTCATCCTGGGCACGCTCAACCTCATCCCGATCCCGCCGCTCGACGGGTCTCGGGTGGTCGGCGGGTTCCTGCCGCGGTCGGCCTACCGCACATGGGCCGAACTGGACCGCTACGGCAACTACGTGTTCATCCTGCTGTTCCTGGTCATGGTCGCGGTCCCGGGGTTCTTCGCGGCTACGTTCGGCAGGGTGCTGGAGCTCTTCATGTACCTGCTGCTCCCGGGCGGGTGGCTCGGGTGACCGCAGGCGGGATGGAGTGGAAGGAGCGCGACGGCGTCAGCTGGCTCGCGTGGGAGGCGCGCGGGGTGCGCGCCGCCTTCCCGGCGCGGACGGGCGGCGTGTCGGCGGCGCCGTTCGACAGTCTCAACCTCGGGCTGTCGGTCGAGGACGATCCCGAGGCCGTGCTCGAGAACCGGCGTCGCCTCTGCGCAGCGATCGCGGTGCCGCAGGACCGTCTCGTCGTCCCCGGCCAGGTGCACGGGGCCACGCTGCGGTGGGTCGGGGAGGCCGAGGCAGGCCGCGGCGCCTTCGACAGCCGGTCGGTGATCGCCGAACACGACGGACTGCTGACCGCCGTGGCGGGCCTCGGCCTCGTCGTCAGCTACGCCGACTGCGTGCCGGTCGTGATCGTCGCCGACGGGGAAGAGGGGCCGGCGTTCGCCACCGTGCACGCGGGCTGGCGCGGCATGATCGCCGGCATCGTCGGCATGGCGGCGGCCGGGCTCGCCCGGGGCCGCCGCCTGCTCGCCGCCGCCGTCGGGCCGAGCATAGGACCGTGCTGCTTCACGGTCGACGAGGAGCTGCGGCGCCGCTTCGAGGCCCGGTTCCCGGGCTCGGCCGGCGCCGCCACCGTCGATCTCTGGCGCTGCGCGCGCCACGACCTTGAGGCTGCCGGTGTGCCAGCCGGGAAGGTCTCGGTCGCCGGCCTCTGCACCGCCTCCGACCCTCGCTTCTTCTCGCACCGCCGGGACGCCGGCGTGAGCGGCCGGCACCTGGCGGTAGCATGGCGGGAGGAAGCGTAGGCCGGCCCCAGAAGTACCAGCGGGCCGGCCCGGCGCGGGAAGTCGAGAACGCATCGGCCCGGAGGCCGCCGAGGAGGCAGCAGTGGTCAGACAGTTCATCCCCGATGTGGACACGGTGCGCGAGCGGTTCGCGGAGGTCCAGGGCAGGATCGCCGAGGCGGCTCGCACCGCCGGTCGCGACCCGGAGGCCGTCAGCGTGCTCGTCGCGACCAAGTACGTGGCCGCCGAGCACCTGAGTGCGTTGCGCGACGCCGGCATCCGCCTGATCGGCGAGAACCGCGCCCAGGACCTCGTCGCCAAGCACGGACTGTACGGCGATGCCTTCGATTGGCACTTCATCGGACACCTGCAGAGCCGCAAGACAAGGCTGGTCCTGCCGCTCGTCAGCCTCATCCACTCGGTGTCCAGCCTCAGCGTCGTACAGGAGATCGAGGCCCGCGCCGCGAACACCACCGACGTGCTGTTGGAGGTCAACATCGGCGGAGAGGAGAGCAAGAGCGGCGTGCCGCTCGGAGAGGTCGACGCCTTCCTCGAGGCCGTGTCCGGGCACCACAAGGTGCGCTTCACCGGCCTCATGTGCATGCCGCCGTTGTCCGACCAGGCCGAGGAGGCGCGCCCCTACTTCGTGCGGGCGCGCGAGCTGGCCCAACGGCTTTCGACAATGTGGAGTGGAACGTATACTTTCGACCAGCTATCGATGGGCACAAGTGCCGACTACGAGGTGGCCGTCCAGGAAGGGGCGACCATCGTCCGCGTCGGGAGCGTGCTCTTCTGACCGGCAGGGGAGGACCTTATGGGCGTAGGCGAGTGGTGGCACAAGACGGCCGTCTACTTCGGCATCGCCGATGACGAGGACGACTACGACGAGGACGAGACGCTTGCGCCGCACGAAGAACTCGAACGCTCGTACCAGGAGCGCCCCAACGTCCGCAAGCTGAGCAGCGGCCGCAGCCGCACCGACTACGACGACATCTTCGCCGACGAGCCGCGCCGCCGGCCCTCGTCGGTGGCCTCGCAGGCGCCCGTGCGCGCCATCGAGCCCGCCCGCCCGGCGCGCGTGGAGGTGCACCTCGTCATCCCCAAGAACTTCAACGACGCGCAGCAGGTGGCGGACAAGTTCAAGGTCGACGTCCCCGTCATCCTCAATCTGCAGGGCTCGGACACTGAGCTCGCCAAGCGCCTCATCGACTTCTGCAGCGGTCTCACGTACGCGCTCGACGGCGGCATGCAGCGAGTGGGAGAGAAGATCTTCTTGCTCACGCCGCGCAACGTCGAGGTCTCGGCGGAAGAACGGGCGCGGCTCATCGAGAAGGGCTTTTTCAATCAGTTCTGATCCATGAGAGTTGGGTGCATCGGCGCGGGCCACATCGCCCGCGCACTCGGGCAGGGGTGGAGCAGGCCGGCGCTCGCAGGAGCGCCGGCCCTCGCGTATCTCGATGTGTCGCCGGAGGCCGCCGGGCGCACGGCGCGGGCCACCGGTGCAGCCGTCGCCGCAGATCTTCGTGAGCTTGTCGAGGACTCCGACGTGATCGTCGTCGCGGTGCGACCCCAGCACGTCGCCGGCGTGCTCGCCGAGGTCGCGCCGCTCCTTGGCCGGCGCGCCCTCGTCTCCGTCGCGGCCGGCGTCCCGCTCGCCGAGCTCACCGCGGCCCTGCCGGATGCCCGCGTGGGGCGGGTCATGCCCAACGTGGCCGCGTCGCTTGGGCTCGGCGTGTTCCTGTTCGTACCCGGCACGCTCGGCGAAGCCGAGGCCGAGGTGGAGCGGTTGTTCGCGCTGGCCGGCGAGGTGGTCGTGCTGGACGAGCGTCACTTCGACTCGGCCACGGCGGTCGCCGGCTGCATGCCGGGCATGCTCGCGCTGCTCGTGCGCGACTTCGCCCGCGCCGGGGAGCGGCGCGGGCTCGAGCCGGACGTCGCACGACGACTCGCCATCGCCGGCGTGCACGGGGCGGCGGCGGTGATCGCCCGGGATGGCGACCCTGATGCCGTGATCGCCTCGACGGCCACGCCGGGGGGGATGACGGCCGCCGCCATCACCGCCCTCGAGGAGCGCGACATCACCGAGGCGGTCGCGCTCGCCGTCCACGCGGCGGCCGAGCGCGCCAAGGAACTCACGTAGCGGCGTCGCACTAGTGAACGTAGTGGGGCGAGCGACCACGTCGGAGCCAGAGCCGGCGCGTCGGACGTGAGAGAAGAGGACCGCGGCGACGGGACCGCGTGACCGAGAGGGGAGAGGATGAAGCTCACACCGCTCGACATACGCCACAAGGAGTTCAAGCGCGGCATGCGCGGCTACTCCGACGTGGAGGTCGACGAGTTCCTCGACGAGGTGGCCGACGAGTACGAGCGGCTGTTCAAGGAGAACATCGACCTCCAGGAGCGAGTCGAGAACCTCGAGGAGAAGGTCGCCGGCTACAAGCGTATCGAGGAGACCCTCCAGCAGACCTTGATCAACGCCCAGGCCAACGCCGAGGAGCAAAAGCAGAACGCCAACAAGCAGGCGCAGCTCGTGCTGCAGGACGCAGAGCTCAAGGCGCGCCAGCTCGTCAATGAGGCGTATTCCGAGCGCCAGGCCATCGAGCAGTCCATGGCCAAGCTGCGCAGCGCCGAGGAGGACTTCCGCTTCAAGTTCAAGACGTTGCTCGACGGGTACATGCGCCAGCTCCAGGAGACGCCGCAGGTGGCGGCGGCCGCTCCGGCGCCCGACTTCTCGAGGCACGCCGAGGCCATCAAGGAGGCCATCGCCCGGGAGTCGGCGCCGGAACCTCCGGCTACCCCCCCAGAGCCGGCGCCGGAGCGGCCGCAGCAGCGTGAAGCGTCGGAGGAAGCCGCCGACCATCGCCCCGACGAGGCGCCCGAAGCGTCGTCGGAGCGAGAGAAGCCGCAGACTCAGCCGGAGCCCGCCGCCTCACGGGCGGACGACACTCGACCGGCGGCGGAACGGCGCCCCGGGCCGGCGATGCCCGTACGCCCGGTGGTCCCGGCTCGTGGGCCGGGCGGCATCCAGGCGGGCAGGCCTCCTGCCGCCGAGCCGACGGCGGACGATCCGGAGATCACCGCCGCCACCCCGGCTCCGAGCCCGGATGCGATAGAGGACGAAGGACGCGCGCGGAGTGAGCGCATCCTGTTCGGGGAGAGCGACGATCTGCTCGCCGACGTGGACACCGGGGTGAACGAGAACGAGTTCAAGTGGTGACAAGGACCCTATCGCCCCGGCGCGGGACGGGCTGAGTCTTGCCGTGTGGGTGACGCCGGGGGCTCGCTCCAGCGAGCTCGCCGGCGTAGCCGATGGCCGGCTGCGCATCCGTCTCGCGGCACCCCCGGCGGAAGGGCGCGCCAACGCCGAGCTTGTCCGGTTCCTGGCGCACGCGCTCGGCGTCCCTCGCACGGCGGTCGGCGTCGTGGCCGGCGGCCGCTCGCGCCGCAAACTCGTCCGCCTCTCGGGCGTGACCCTCGACGACGCCCGGCGTAGACTCGGGCTCTGACCGACAGAAGGAGTGCCACATGGCCAAGCTCGCCTACTGCAAGCGGTGCAAGGCGACGTACCCCCTGAACATCGTCGTCAGCGACGGAGGCCGGGGCGCCAAGACCACCAAGGTGCCGACGTGCCCGATGGGTCATGGCGACATCAAGGAAGTGGACAGCGTACCCAAGACGCGTGGCAAGAAGTAGGCGGGGGTACGCCCTCGCCCTGGTCCTCGCGGCTGCCGTCCTGGTCGCCGATCAGCTGACCAAGTGGCTGGTACGTGCGCAGGCCGGCGACCTCCCCTGGGATCTGGGGGCCGGGCTGCGCATCGACCTCACGTACAACTCCGGCATCTCCTTCAGCCGGCTCGCCGGTGCGGGGAACGTGGTGATCGTGCTCGTCGCCTCGGTCGCCGCCGGCGTCACGGTGGCACTCGTGCTCAGCCCGCCGCGGTACCGGCCCGCGCTGGGGGTCATCCTGGGCGGGGCCCTCGGCAACCTCATCGACAGGCTTCGCTTCGACGGCGCCGTGGTGGACTTCATCGGGCTCTACACGTGGCCGGCGTTCAACGTCGCCGACGCCGCCATCGTCGTCGGCACGGTCTTCCTCGGGCTGCAGGTGATCCTTGGCGCCCGGGAGTGACCCGAGCCGGTTCCGGACCGGCGACGCGGAGGCCGGCG
>DAIQNY010000179.1:0-7198 GCA_036788155.1 Actinomycetota bacterium
AGCTGGGCGCCCTGGTTCTCGAACACATCCTCGAGCTCGATCTCACGGGCGATGGTCACGCCGTCGTTGGTGATCGTCGGCGCACCGAACTTCTTGTCGAGCACCACGTAGCGGCCCTTCGGGCCGAGGGTGATCTTCACGGCGTCGGCGAGCGCGTTCACGCCGCGCTCCAGCGCGCGCCTGGCCTCGTCGTCGTACTTGAGTGTCTTAGCCAAGATTCGTCAGCCTCCCTTCTTACTTCTCGACTACGGCCAGGATCTCGCTGGCACGCAGGATCAGGAGCTCGTCGCCATCGGTGGTCTTGTACTCGGTGCCCGCGTACTTGCCGTAGATGACCCGGTCGCCCTTCTTGACGTCCATCGGAATGCGCTTCTTGCCGTCCTCATCCCACTTGCCCTCGCCCGCGGCCACGACCTCGCCGATCATCGGCTTCTCCTTGGCCGTGTCGGGGAGAACGATGCCGCTGGCGGTCTTCTCCTCTTCCTGGACCGCCTTGATGATCACGCGGTCCTCGAGCGGCTTGAGCTTCATGCAGCAACCCTCCTTGGTGAGTACACCTGAGTTCACTCGGACCTTGCTTGGCACTCTCAGGGAGAGAGTGCTAATCCACACAGCTGCGTATGGTATGGCCGACTGGATGAGATGTCAAACCATGGATGCTCATGAGTGCCGCCGCGTTCATCACGGCTCAGATAACGCTGGTTTACAGGCATTTTCGCGACCGCACGGCAGGTCCACCAGTGCTGTCAGTCCTGAAGCACGAGTGCCGCGCCACGTTGTTCGAAAGACGGCCGGGAGTAGGATGCCGCTGAGAGAACTGAGCAGTCTGACTGGGAGGCGGATCGGACGTGAGAGTGCTCGTGCAGCGGGTGAGCGGCGCGTCGGTGACCGTGGACGGCGTGAAGGCGGGGGCGGTGGGCCGCGGCTTCCTCGTCCTCGTGGGCGTGACCCACGAGGACGACGCGGCCGCGGCTCGCAAGCTCGCCGCCAAGACGGCGAGGCTACGCGTGTTCGCCGACGACGCGGGACTGATGAACCTCGCGCTCGGCGACGTCGGCGGCGCCGTGCTCGCCGTCTCCCAGTTCACCCTGTACGCCGACGTCCGTCGCGGCAACCGGCCGAGCTTCACGGACGCCGCGAAGCCCGAACAGGGCAAGACCGTCTACGAAGCGTACGTGGAGGCGCTGCGCAGTGAAGGCGTGCCGGTGGAGACGGGCGTCTTCGGCGCTCACATGGAGATCGCGCTGGTCAACGACGGTCCGGTCACGATCCTACTCGAGGCCTGAGCGCGCCCACGCCCGCCAACGGCTCGCGGTCCGCCGACCGCACCCGCGTGCTACCCTCCCGTCGCTGACGACCGCGGTTCGGGAGGGAGTGATGGAGTACCACACCGGCAGGCTCATCGACCACGTGCACCTCAGAGTGGCCGACCTGGAGCGGAGCAAGTCGTTCTACGCGGCGGTCCTCGGGGCGCTCGGCTCGGGAGCAGAGCTCGGCGAAGGGCCCGGCTTCTTCTACGCCGATGAGCTGTTCGTGAGCGACGACGGCCCGCCCTCGTCGCTCCACCTCGCGTTCCAGGCCCGGGACCGCGAGACCGTCGCTCGCTTCCATGAGGCGGCGCTCGCCGCCGGAGGCACGGACAACGGCGCCCCCGGCGAGCGGGCGTACCACCCCGGGTACTACGCCGCCTACGTACTCGATCCGGACGGCCACAACATCGAGGCCGTGTTCCACGGGCCCGCCACAAGGTCGGCCGACGCGGTCGTCATCACGCCGGCCGGACCCTGAACGGATACGTGCGAGGGGGCCGGTCGCCACGTGGCGACCGGCCCCCTCGCCGCACCAGTCCGGCGCCTCGGATCAGACCTCGTAGCCCTCGGCGTGTCGGGCGTCGGTCAGCTTCTCGTTCACCTGCGGGACGTTCTTGAACGCCGCGTAGCCGGCGAAGATGCCGCAGATCCAGGCGAACAGCCACGGACCCCACCAGTAGTAGACCATGGGCGTCCAGCGGTACTGACCACGGTCGTACGTGTAGATGAGCCCGATCATGGCGGCGACGCATACGATGATGCCGCCCACGCTCGGCCATTTGAAGCTCAGGAGTCCTCCCACGACCATCACGATGCCGAGTCCCACGAGCACGTGCACGCCGGAGAGGAAGTCGGAGTACAGACCGAAGAACTGCGGGATGCCGAAGACCGGCTCCACGGAGCGGGCGTACAGGCCGCCGCCGATCGAGAACGCACCCGCGATGATGCCGCTGATCGCCGTGAGGTTGGCGTACCGTTGACCCTTCATACCCGGCCTCCCTCGACGGCGGCGCCGAACTCTGTGAGCTCACCCTCCGGAGTGACTGTGGACCCCTCGAGCGCCTCGTCGGTCGTGCCCCTGTAGATGTTCTTGAAGACGAGGTAGGCGATCGGTCCCGTGAGCACGCCGGCCAGGCCGCCGATCATCCAGTCCACGCCGTTGACGAAAAGCGCGATGATGGCGATCGCGATGGGGAAGGCGACCCAGATCCCGAGCGCCGCCGTCGGCAGCGGCACGCGGAACGGTCTGGGCGCCTCCGGCTCCCGGACGCGCATGATCATCACGGACAGGAAGATGAGGATGTAGGGGAACATGAGCAGGAACACGTCGATCGTGATCAGCGCGTCGAAGTTGAAGTTGATGAGACCGGCGTTGACGATGCCCATGAGCAGGATCGCGATCCACGGCGTGCCCCAGCTCCTGTGCGTCACGCCGAAGAACCGGGGGAACAGCCGGTCGCGGGACATCTGGAAGGCCGGCCGCGAGCCGGCGGCCAGGTACCCGGCGTACAGGCTGAGGTTGGAGAGCACAGCCGACAGCAGCATGAAGTACATGAAGAGGTTGCCGCCGAGCATCTTCGCCACCACGACGTAGTCGACACCGCCACCGCCCGTCCACATGTTCAGCCAGTTGTCGGCGCCGTCCAGACGGGCGACCCTGATGGCTGCCCACACGGTGATGAAGTAGGTGAGCACCACGAGCGGGGTGCCGATCATGAGCGCCCTCGGGATGATCCGCTGCGGGTTCTGGATCTCTCCGGCGAGCGTGGAGATGGACTCGTAGCCCGAGTACATCCACATCATGATCGCGAGCCCCAACTCGAGTGACCCCATGAAGCTCTCGCCCTCCGGCAGGAGCGGGCTGAAGGAGTTGCCGCTGCCCTTGAAGATGGCCCACACGGTCATCGCCACGAGCGGCACCATGATGACGACCTGCATGATCGTCAGTGTCCAGCCTGTCAGCTCCAGACCCCGGATGTTGATGAAGGTGAACACCGCGACCATGCCGACGCCGATGAGAGCCCGCGTCCCCGCGTCGAACCCCCATTGGTTCTGCATGTAGTCGAGCGCCAGGGCGATGTAGACGGCGGAGTCGACGTACAGCGAGAGCGTCCACCACCAGCCGGCCTGGAAGCTCCAGTACTCTCCCATCGCCCGCCTGATCCAGCGGTACAGACCTCCGGCCTCCGGCACCATGGAGCCGAGCTCCGAGGCGACGAACGCCATGGGGAAGCTCCAGAGGAGAGGCAACACGAAGATCATGATCAGCGTCAGGCCCGGGCCGGACGACGAGACGACGTCCTCCATGCCGAACGAGCCAGCGCACGTGAGCGTGAACACGACGAACACGGCCATCGTGACGCGCATGCGTACGCGCTTCAGCCCCTCATTACGAAGCAGTTCCGTCATCCGGACCCCCCCAGACTACGTTTGCGCAAGTTCTACGACAGCGCCTCTGGAGCGAGTTGCCAGAGGTCGACCGCCAGCTTGTCGTTCTCACCGTAGTCTATCGGGACCTCGATGACAACGGGTCCCGGGTGCCGCAGGGCGCGGGCGAGGAGGGGCTTCACATCGCCCGCCCGCTGCGCCCGGAGGCCCTCCACGCCGAACGATCGCGCGAGCGAGACGAGGTCGGGGTTGTCGAAACGCGTGCCGGCGATGCGGCCGTACTTGCGCTTCTGGTGCATCTCGATGAGGCCGTAGCCGCCATCGGTCCAGACCAGGCAGACGAACGGCAAGCCGAGGCGGCGTGCCGTCTCCAGTTCCTGCACGTTCATGAGAAAACCGCCGTCGCCGCTGATGCAGACGACCTTGCCGCGGCCGCGGCGCGCGAGCGCCGCGGCGATGGCGGCCGGCAGGCCGAAGCCCATGGCGGCGAACCCGTTGCTGATGAGCACGGTGTTGGGTTCGCGCGCCTCCCAGAACCGGGCCACCCACAGCTTGTGGGCGCCGACATCGCTGACCAGCACGTCCTCCGGCGCCAACACCTCGCGGAGGTCGCGGAGCACGCGCTGCGGCTTGATGGGGAAGTCCTCGTCGGTGCCCGCGTCCAACACGCGGCGGAAGGCACGACGGTAGGGACGCTCCTCCACGCTCGCGACCTCCTTGCCCTCGAGCAGGCCGGTGAGCTGGAAGAGGATCCGCGAGAGGTCGCCGATGAGCTCGACCTCGGGCACGAAGTTGGCGTCGATCTCGGGCGCCGCCGTGTCGATGCACAGGATGCGCTGCCGTCCCTCGGGGTTCCAGGCCGAGGGCGGCCACTCGATCATGTCGTAGCCGACGGCGATGACGAGGTCGGCCCGGCCCAGAAGACCCTGCGGGTAGTCCTGCCGGGCCAATCCCGCCGTGAACAGGAAGTGCGGGTCCGAGGCGTCAAGCACGCCCTTGCCCATGAAGGTGGTGATGACGTGCAGGCCGGTCTGTTCGCAGAAGGCGCGCAAGGCTGGAGAAGCCTCCTGGCGCACGACGCCGTTGCCTGCGAGCACCACCGGCCGCCTCGCTCCCTGGATGACCTCGGCGGCGCGCAGCAGGCTCACCGGGTCCGCCTCGATCATGGCCTCGGGACCGCGGGACAACGGGGCCCCCGTCACCGTGGTCTCCATCACGTCCTCTGGCAACTCCAGATGCGTGGCGCCGGGCTTCTCCGCGGCGGCCACGCTGAACGCCTTGCGCACTGCCTCCGGGACCATGCGCGGATGGTGGATACGCGTGTTCCATTTGGTCATGGGGCGCAGCATGTCGACGGTGTCGATGAACTGGTGCGTCTCCTTGTGCATGCCGGCGAGTCCCGTCTGGCCGGTGAGCGCCACCAGCGGGGCGTGGTCCAGCGTCGCGTCGCCGATGCCCGTGGCGAGGTTGCTGGCGCCCGGGCCGAGCGTAGCGAGACAGACGCCCGGGCGTCCGGTGAGGCGGCCGTAGGCGTCGGCCATGAACGCGGCTCCCTGCTCGTGCCGCGTCGGCACGAACGTGATGAGCTGGGAGCGGTCCAGCGCCTCGCTCACATCCAGGGTCTCTTCGCCCGGGATGCCGAACACGAACTCGACCCCCTCGTTCTCGAGACAGTCGACGAAGAGGTCCGCTGCGGTGCGTGGAGACTCGCTGAGGGGGGCGGGCGGAAAGACGGAATCAGGTCGGTGAGTCATGCCGTCTCGCAGTCTAGCATTCCAGTACTGTTCCCCGATGCACACGCCGGCGTACGTCCGAGCTGTTCGGACAGGAGAGCGGCGCCGCTCAGGCGCCGCGGCGGCGCGGGCGCGTTCGCGAGGGCCGCGCCGCCTTCGCCTCGGCGTCGCTCGCGAACGCGTCGAGGTCGAGATAGTCGGGCCAGGGGAGCGCCGGCAGGAAGCCGGCCGCGAGGCCGATCATGCCGGCGTTGTCCGTGCACAGGCTGAAGGGCGGCAGGGAGAGTCGCAGGCCCTCCGCGTCGCACGCCTCCGCCAGGGCGCGTCGCAGCCCGGAGTTGGCGGCGACGCCGCCGGCGACCGCCACGGTCCGCAGGCCCTCGCGGAGAGCGCCGGCCACCGTCTTCTCGACGAGCTGTCGGACGATGGCCGCCTGGTAAGAGGCGGCGATGTCGGCCCGGTGTGCCTCGATCTCCGCCTCGTTCCGATCTCTGAGGTCGTAGAGCAGCGCGGTCTTGAGCCCGCTGAAGCTGAAGCCGCGGCCCTTGGGCACGGCGCGCGGGAACCGGGCGAAGCACGGGTTGCCCCGCGCCGCCAGCCGGTCCAGCTCCTTGCCGCCGGGGTAACCGAGACCGAGCAGCCGTGCTCCCTTGTCGAAGGCCTCGCCGGCCGCGTCGTCCATGGTCTTGGCGGCGACGCGGTACCGCACGCCCTCCTCCACGACGGCAAGCAGCGTGTGCCCGCCGCTGGCGACCAGGCACACGAACGGCGCCTCGACCCCCAGGGCGTAGTTGGCGGCGATGTGTCCCTGCAGATGGTTGACGGGGATCAGGGGCAGCTCGCGCCGGTAGGCGACCGACTTCGCCGTCGCCAGCCCCACGAGCAGGGCGCCGATCAGACCGGGTCCCTGCGTGACGGCGACGGCAGCAAGGTCGTCCCACGTCACGCCGGCCCGACTCATCGCCTCCGCGATCACCTCATTGACCAGCTCCGTGTGGCGGCGCGACGCGACCTCCGGCACCACGCCGCCGAACTGCGCGTGCAGCTCGTTCTGAGACGAGACGATCGAGGAGAGCACCTCGCGTCCGCGCACCACGGCTGCGCTGGTGTCGTCGCAGGAGGTCTCGACGGCGAGGATCAGGCCGGCGGGCGCAGCCTGCCCGGCCTCGGAGAGCACGTTCGTCATGCCGTGTCGCCCTCCCAGTCCTTCCACATGATGACCGCATCTTCGCGGTCGTCGCTGTAGTAGCCGGGACGGATGCCGGTGGAGACGAACCCGAAGCTGCGGTACAGCTCGATGGCCGGACCATTCGACACACGGACCTCCAGCGTGTGCCCGCGATGCCCCCGTCGCTCGGTGACGGCGAAGTACGCCTCGAGCAGACGCGACGCGACGTGCTCGCGTCTGACCTCCTCCGCCACGCAGAGGTTCATGAGATGCCACACGTCGACGAACATGTCGGCGATGAGGTAGCCGACGATCCTGCCCGCGTCCTCGCAGACGAGGCAGAGACCGCTCTCGCGGGCGAGCTGGCCGTGGAAGATGGCGAGCGACCACGGCAGCGTGAAGGTACGCGCCTCGAGCGCCGCCACGGCCTCGAGGTCGGTGAACTGCATGGGCCGGATGACCCGCTCGTGGCGGCGTGCATCGGGGACGACCTGAAGACTCATGGTGCGCCCGCGGAGGCAGCGCCGGCGGCGCCCGGGGAGCCGGGCTCGGCCGCGCGCGGCTTCGCGTCGGGAGCGCGGCCGTAGACGGGCAGCACC
>DAIQNY010000180.1:0-7193 GCA_036788155.1 Actinomycetota bacterium
GTCGAGACTCCCAGCCCGTACACGAACATCGGAAAGGTGAGGAACGCGGCGCCCACGCCCATGATCGACGCGACGAAGCCGACCACAAGACCGCAGACGATGACCGGGTAGACGGAGATGGAGCGCCCGCCCGGCACGACGTCGCGATCGAAGGCGATTCGCGGTCGCAATGGCAGCCGCTGCAACCGGCGCGCGAAGTCGGTCGTCGCATCTACGCGCGAGGCGTCCGTCCGCTCGTTCCGTGCGCGCCGCCAGTCCGTGACCGCGTAGATGCCGAGGAACCCGAGGACGACGACGTAGACCAGGGAGATCACCGCGTCGGAGAGCGCCGGGCTCTGCGCGTAGATGGCCCGGTTGACCGTGCCCCCGACGGTCACTCCCGCGAGCGAGCCGACGACGAACCACACGGCGAGCCGCACGTTCACGTTGCCGAGCTTGCTGTGGATCGTTGTGCCCATGATCGCCTTGGCGAACAGGTGGAACTGGTCCGTGCCGACGGCCATGATGCCGCGGACGCCGAAGCTCATGAGCGCGGGCGTGAGGATGTACCCGCCGCCCGCGCCGATGACCCCCGTGATCAACCCGGCGATGAGGCCCACGACGATCGAGCCGAGGAACATGCCGCCGTCCACCGCCGCCGGCATGAGCGCCTTGCTGCCGCCGATCGCCGGGAGCTGATCGGTCAGGCTCGAGGTGGCGGCGGGCCAGGCCGAGGAGGCGGCCACGAAGAGGAAGGCCGGGATGCAGAACGCGGCGAGCACGAGGAGCCGCCGGCGGCTCCCCAGGATCGCGCGTCCCGTCTCGGCCTCCCAGGAGGCGAGCGCGGCGGAGGCGGCCCGCATCTCCTCGGCAGTCTGTCGCATCATCGATCGGGCGCGTCTCATTTCGTCTCCTTCTTCTTGAGGACACGCGCATGCGGATGTCTTATCGTATTCCTCTCAGTGTGCTGCTGTGGGACTTTTCGGGCAAAGATGTGCGTATGCGCGCAGCGGAGATAGAATCGGAGCGGCGCACCTACAACCGGCGAAGGAGACCGTCCATGGCGTATGCAGAGGATTTCGAGAGAGCCCTCCAAGTGGGCCGTCCCCCCAACATCCAGAAGCTGTTCCCGAACTCCAAGGCCCTGCTCGTCAGCGGCAAGGCCGTCGACAGGGCCATGCGGGCCAAGGGCGGGGCCATCGCGATGGCCGCCAACGGCCGCAACACGTTCGTCGTCCGCGGCGCGCTGCGGGCCGCGCAGCGGGCCAACGCCGCGCTCATCATCGAGATCGCCAAGTCTGAGGGCGGCCAGAAGGCGTACTGCGCCGTCAACTACTGGAACATGGCGCGCATCGTGGACGCGTTCTGCAACGAGATGGGCATAACCATCCCGGTCGCCATCCACGCCGACCACTACGGCATCAAGAACGACAAGGACCTCGCGCAGGCCAAGGTCGAGGTCCCCACCATGTTCGAGGCCGGCATCACGTCCATCGCCATCGACGCGTCACACCAGCCCAACGACCTGAACCTGCTGGCCAACCTCGCCGTGAACCCGTTCATCCCCACGTGGGCGGCCATCGAGACCGAGGTCGGTGAGATCAAGGGCTCCACCGGCCTCTCCACGCCGGCCGAGGCGCTGTTCCTCATCGAGGGCCTCAACGCCCACGGCATCTCCGCCGACTGGATCGCGCTCAACAACGGCACCACACACGGCATCGAGGCATCGGACGCCGGCATCCAGGTCGGGCTCACCGCCGAGGTCCACAAGGTCCTCGAGCCGTACGATGTCAGCGGCGCACAGCATGGCACCTCCGGCAACAGCTCGGAGCGGCTGCGCGAGATCGCAGCCAGGACGCACACCACCAAGGCCAACGTGGCCACCGCACTCCAGATGATCAGCTGGGGCCTCGAAGTCAACGACTACGGCAACGCCCGGCTCGACGAGAACGGCGGCTTCATCAAGGTCGAGGGCGAGGGCGTCAGCGAGGAGATGTGGGCCGACGTCGTGGCCTTCGCGGACGACAAGGGCTGGAAGAAGGGCGACTACAAGAACCTCAATCTGCCGTTCGAGAGCAGGTTCATGGCACAGCCGGCCGAGATCCGCGAGCGCATGGTCCAGCGGGTCGAGGATTTTGCCTACGGCATGATGACGAACGTCCTGGGCGGCGCCGACACCGCGTCCCTGGCCGTCGAGGCGATCCTCGAGGCCGGGTCCTACGACCTCGGGCCGAAGGCCGACCGCATCGCCGACCCGGCCGAGTGGACGGAGGAGAAGATCGTGGAGCGCGCCAAGACGCTGGACGGCGACAAGGGCGAGGCGGGAGACTTCGACGACTGATCCTCTGCAAGGCGAGTGTCGGCAGACCGCGAGCCGGAGGTCCACACGTCACCGCGTGCGCGGCCTCTGGCTCGCGGTCCTCGCTGTGTGGATGGCCGGCACCGTGCTGGGCGCCGGCCGCCTCCCCGCCGCTGCGGAGGCGGCCGAGGGGCCTGAATGGCAGCACGCCCTGTGGACCGTCGGCCGGCTCCGCGCCGATCCGCCGTCGGACCCCGTGGTCCTGTTGCTGGGCGGATCCGCCGCCCGCGAGGCCATCATCAATGACTTCGAGTGGGCCGCCGACGTCGAGCGGCTCGGCGGCGGTCCGGTCGCGGCCTACGGCCTGGGCTCCCGCCTGCAGACGTTCGAGCAGGACCTGGCGCTGGTCGAGGCGCTGCCGAGGATCCCGATCGTCGTGTACATCGGGATCAACGCCGGCCGGTTCGCCAGCCCGTTCACGACGACCACCGATGTGACCCCACCCGCCACCAAGCCTGTGTGGGTGCGTCACCACTATCGGAGCGAGAAGATCTGGACGCCAGAGCGCAAGCAGGAGCGCGTCGATTACTGGAACGAGCATCGCCGGCCGCTCTTCGATGAGCGCTATCCCGACCACCTCGCCGACCTGGACCGCCTGATCGGCACGTGCGTCGGGCGCGGCTACACCACAGTGATCCTGGCCCTCCCGCGCAACGTCGTTGCGATGGACGACACCATGGGCGAGTCCGTCGACCGATACCTCGAGGACGACCGGCGGCTCGCGCGCACGCACGGATCGGAATTCGTCGACTTCGTGCCGGCGCTGCGTCTGGCCAACGACGACTTCTTCGATCTCGACCATCTCGTCGGCTCCGGACGAGAGGTGTACCAGGAACTGCTCGCGCTCGAGACGGTGCGGCTCCTCGGCGCCGCGCGGCCGGGGGCGACGTCGGGCTCCGCGGCGTCACCCGGCACAGCCGCGGGCTCCGCGTCCCCGTGGCGGATCGGTGGTACGCGGACCCTGGCGCTGCTTGCCTCCGCGTGCGTCCTGCTCGGCCTCGTGGGCGCCTCGCTGCGCCGCCGCGCCGTCGTCCGTCGCCAGGGACGGCGGCGACTGGCCAAGCCGGGCTGACTCGCGCGCCCGCCCGGCCGGCATGAACGGTGGCCGCGCCCAGACGCGGGTCCGGGGCAGTCATGGCACTCCCTCTTCCCCACCGTCCCCGGCTCGCCGGAACACCGTCGTCTCCCCCGGCTGCAGCACGCGGACCTCGACCTCCGGGGCCAGGTGCGCGGCGTACCGGGCGAAGGCGTGAGGCCACTGGCTCCACTTGGCGTTGAACTCGGGCGGCAGCCACGGCGGGTAGATGGTGCCCCAGTGCACGGGCACGCAGGCATTGGGGCGAAGCAACTGCAGGGCCTTCGCGGCCGAGAGAGGGTTCAGGTGATCCTCCGGCAGGCGCGGACCCCAGCCGCCGACCGGTAGGACGGCCACATCCACGGGCGCGAGGGCGGCCATCCCGTCGTACAGCCCCGTGTCGCCGGCGAAGTAGGCGGTGAGCCCGCCCGAGACGACGTAGCCCAGGGCGGGCGCGCCGCCGATGAGCGGGTAGCGCGTGCCGGAGTGCTCGGCCGGAACGGCCTCGACGCGCACGCGCGCGAGGCCCGCACCGCCGGGGCCGGCGCCGGCGCCGGCCGACGCGACTTCTGGGCTGCTGGCGGAGGAGCCGGGGCTGCTGGCGGAGGAGCCGGCCGTGGAGCCGCCGCCCGGCGCCGGCCCGATCTCGACGACGTCGCCCGCCTCCAGTTCGACCGGGACGAACCCGAGCCGGCGCACGAGCCCGCCCAGCCCACGCGGGACCACCACCGGAGTGCGCCGGTCGATGAGGCGGAGAGACGGTACGTCCAGGTGGTCCAGGTGGGCGTGCGAGATGAGCACGGCCCCAAGGTCGTGGCGCAGAGCCGGCCGCGGGACCGGGCTGCGGCGGATGAGCACGCCGATCCGCCGCCGCAGCAGCGGATCGGTGAGCAGCCGGACGCCGTTCATCTCGAGGAGGACCGTCGCGTGCCCCGCGAACGTCACGGAGAGCGAGGACGTCGCCTCCTTCTGCGTACCCATACGGCAACTCTACCTGAGTGGGGGGTACTGACCATATGCGGAGCCCGATCCACACCGAGGAGGAGAGAGGCATGGCAGACAGAGTCCAGGAGATCCTCAGCTGGTACCGGTCGGACAACCCCGGCACGCTCACCAACCTCTACCGCATGCTGAACCACGGGACGCTGGCGGGGACCGGCAAGATGGTCATCCTGCCCGTGGACCAGGGATTCGAGCACGGCCCGGCGCGCAGCTTCGCGCCCAACCCGGACGGCTACGACCCTCGCTACCACTTCCAGCTCGCGCTGGACGCCGGCACCAACGCGTACGCGGCGCCGCTCGGGTTTCTGGAGGCCGGCGCCGCCGAGTACGCCGGCCGGGTGCCGCTGATCCTCAAGGCCAACAGCTCGGACTCGCTCTACACCGGCGAGGACCCCGTGCCGGCCGTGACCGCTTCAGTGCAGGACGCCCTGCGCCTCGGCGCCGTCGCCATAGGCTTCACCATCTATCCCGCCTCGGCCGGCCGCAACGACATGTACGAGGAGCTCCGCGACCTCGCTCTCGAGGCCAAGGAGGCAGGACTCGTGGTCGTCGTCTGGAGTTACCCGCGCGGCTCCGGCATCAGCAAGCAGGGTGAGACGGCCGTGGACGTGATCGCCTACGCGGCGCAGATCGCGGCGCAGCTCGGCGCCCACATCATCAAGGTCAAGGCGCCGACGGACCACATCGAGCAAGAGGCGGCGCGCAAGGTGTACGCGGCCCAAGGCATCGAGGTGGGCACCATGGCCGCCCGGGTGAAGCACGTGGTGCAGAGCGCCTTCGGGGGCCGCCGCATCGTGATCTTCTCCGGCGGCGAAGCCAAGGGCACAGAGGCCGTGCTCGAGGAGAACCGGCAGACGGCGCTGGGCGGCGGTTTCGGCACCATCATGGGCCGCAACTCGTTCCAGCGGCCGCACGACGAGGCCGTGAAGCTGCTCCGAGACGTGATGGAGATCCACCGCACCACGTGGCCTGACTGAGCCGGGCGCGGCGGCGCGCGAGGGAGGCGTGCCCGGGGGCGGTGTGTGCACGCCACACGAGCACCTCCAGACGTACGTCCGCACACACGCTCTGTGCCGCCGGACGTACGTCTGGAGGCACGTGTCCCCGCACCGACTCCCCACTCCGGCTGACCGGACTCCTCGCCCCGCGGTGGCCCGGGCTCCTCGCCTCGCAGCGCCCCTGGCTCCTCGCCCGAGTGCGTCAGGCGAGTCCGAGCAGCGTCCGTATGTTCGCCTTCGCCTCCTGCGGGCCCGGATCGTGCGGGTAGGTCGTCTCGGCCTCGAAGACGCGGCCGAGACGGAGCTCGCCGCGGACCTCGTGCATCACGAGCGGGTCGGCGAGCTCACCGACGCCCACGCCCAGCGCTTCCGCCACGGTCCGCTTGGCCTCCGTCAAACGCATGCCCTTCGCCATCTCGAGGCGCGCCACCAGGTCTCCGGCGGCGCGCAACCCGTTCATCCCCGAGGCGACGGCGTGCGCGACCGGCATGCCGAACGTATCGCCGGAGCCCACCTACAAGCCGTCGACCTTGAGGATGTCGACACACGCGCGCGAACACCGGGAGACGGCGTCGATCGGGCTGAAGGCGTTCATCGGCACGCCGCCGACGCCCATGCCCACGTTGGCGTGTACGGGGATCACGGCGACGTCCATGCAGGGCTTCATGAGGGTCAGGGCGCGGGCCACGTTCCACGCTACCGTGCGGCTGGTGTTGACGTTGACGGCCGGCCCGAAGACGGTGGCGCCGGCCTCCTGGACCACGCGGCACTGGCCCTCCGGCTTGAGGCCGGCCAGCCGCGTGCCGTGGAACTCGAGCTCGCCGTGCGTGCCCAGCACGAGCTCGGCCGCCATGCCGACCATGATGCCCATGGCGGGGTACTTCGCGTGCAGGCGCTCCACGGCGAGCAGGGTCGCCAGCAGGTCGGCGTCGCCGGCGGCGCCGGCGGTGTCGAAGTTGACGCCGTCGGCGCCGGCCTCCCACAGCTCGCCGGCCACGTGGACCATGTCCTCGACGGCGAGCTCGACGGCCTCCTCCTGCGCCGTGCGCGCCTCGTCGATGCGCATCGCCGGCAGGAGCTCCGACCAGTTGCCGCACGGGCCGTCCGGGCGCGAGTAGCGGCCGAGGTCCGGCTGGGCACCGTAGTGGACGGGGATGGTGACGCGCTCCTGCGCTTCCTTCATCGCCTGCTGCTCGGCGCCGACGATGGTCTTGACCGCCTTGTACGAGTAATCGATGTGGTACAGCTCGCAGGAGTCCGCCCCGAGGCACTGCTCGTACTGCACGAGCGCGTCGATGCGGCTGCCCTGCTGCGGCGTGCCGCTGCCGTCGAAGCTGAGGACGACCTCGTCCCCGATATCGACGGCGGTGAAGCGCGCGGCGCTCGCGAAGACGTCCAGGAGGTGATAGAGCTCGTCGGCGCGCAGTTCGGGCGCGCCGGACCGGGCGGCCGCCGCCCGCGTACCCTCCTCCAATTCCTCCCTGAGCTGGCTGCGCGTCAACTCGACGGCGGAGCCGTCCCCCCGACGCGTCACGATCCGGCCTTCCACGCCGCCCCCCCTGCCGTCGGCGGCGCCCCTCTCCCCCGCGCCGCGCGCTCTGGTCCGGCCGGCAACGCCGGCCACCCCGATGCTACGCACGGTCCGTCGCCACGGCAACGGCCTATTCTTGGGCAAACATGGCGGGGGTACGTCTCAAAGGACAGGGTGCGGCGGCAGGAACCACCCGCGACACGAGGACGACGTCATGGCAGACGAACACGGGCGGCTCACGATCGACGA
>DAIQNY010000181.1:0-7174 GCA_036788155.1 Actinomycetota bacterium
CGCGCGACGCCGAGCTGGCCATCCAGGAGCTGGAGGCGGACGACCTGCTCGAGACCATCGAGCAGTTCGTCCGCCGGCGGAGGTTCGGGTCGGTCATCCGGGTCACGATCGACGAGATGATGCCCACCCGCATCCGCGACATCCTCACGGAGAACCTCGAGCTGGGCGAGGTCGACCTCTACGAGGTCCGCTCGCCACTCGGCCTGAGCAGCCTGTGGGGCGCAGGCAGCATCGACAGGCCGGAGCTCAAGTACGAACCGCTGGTGCAGTCGGTGCCTCCGACGCTGGCGGGCCTCGAGGGCTCGGAGCTCTTCGCCGCCATCCGCAGCCGAGACGTGCTGCTGCACCATCCCTACGACTCGTTCGACCCGGTCGTGGAGTTCCTCCACGCCGCGGCCAACGACCCGGACGTGCTGGGCATCAAGCAGACGCTGTACCGTGTAGGACGCAATGCGCCCGCCGTCGAGCAGCTCATGGAGGCGGCGGCCAACGGCAAGCAGGTCGCCGTGCTGGTCGAGCTCAAGGCGAGGTTCGACGAGGAGAGCAACATCGGCTGGGCCAAGGCGCTCGAGCGTGAGGGCGCCCACGTCGTCTACGGCCTCATCGGGCTCAAGACCCACTGCAAGGCGCTGCAGGTGGTGCGCCGCGAGGGCGACCGCATCCGCCGCTATACGCACCTCGGCACCGGCAACTACAACAGCGTCACCACCAAGCAGTACACGGACCTCGGCTACCTCACCGCCGACGACGACATCGGCGCCGACGCCAACCTCGTGTTCAACCACCTCACCGGCGGCGGGCAGGCCACGGAGTACCGCAAGCTGCTCGTCGCGCCGGTCAATCTGCGTCAGGGCATCGCGGCGCGCATCGACCGCGAGATCGCCCACGCCGAGGCGGGTCGCGAGGCGCACCTCATCTTCAAGATGAACTCCCTTGTGGACAAGCCCATGATCCGCAAGCTCTACCGTGCGTCGCAGGCGGGCGTGAAGGTGGAACTCAACGTGCGGGGCATGTGCTGCCTGCGGCCCGGCATGCCCGGCGTGAGCGAGAACATCAGTGAGAGGAGCGTGGTGGGCCGCTTCCTCGAGCACAGCCGCATCTACTGGTTCCGCAACGGCGGTGACGACGAGGTCATCCTCGGGAGCGCCGACCTCATGCCGCGCAATCTCAACCGGCGTGTCGAGATCCTCTTCCCGGTGCAGGACGCCGGCATCAGGCGCCGTCTGCGCGACGAGATCCTGCCCACGTACCTGAACGACACCATGAAGACGCGAGTGCTCGCGGCGGACGGCGGCTGGACGCACGTCTGGCCGGAGGAGGGCGAGGAACCGCTGAATGCGCAGGAGTGGTTCGTGGCACGGGCGCGCGAGCAGGCCCTGGACGAGAGCGAGCGCGCCTGATGAAGGTCTACTTCCTGCGGCACGGCAAGGCCGAGAGCCGCGCGGACTGGCAGGGCCGCGACGCCGATCGGCCGCTCACCGAAGAGGGCGAGGAGATCATGCGGCGCGAAGTCGAGGCGCTTCGCGCCATGGACTTCGCGCCCGACGTCATCGTGACGAGCCCGCTGGCGCGGGCCCGCAGGACGGCCGAGATCGTCGCCGACGGGCTCGGCCTGAGCGGGCGCCTCGTCGAGGACGAGCGTCTGGCGCCCGGGTTCGACGTCGCCCGCCTCGAACAGGTGCTGGCGACGCGGGCACCCGGGGCACGCGCCGTCCTCGTGGTCGGGCACGAGCCCGACTTCAGCGAGACCGTGGCCGCGCTCATCGGCGGCGGCGACGTGGTGATGAAGAAAGGCGGGCTCGCCCGCGTGGACGTGGCCGCGCCCGCGGCCGGCGGCGGACGGCTGGACTGGCTGCTCACGCCGCCCCTTCTGGGGGGCAGATGACGATGGAGGTCGAAGCCAAGTTCCTGGTGCCCGACGAGCAGACGTTGGAGCGCCTGTGCGAGACAGGCTCGCTGGCCGGATACTCGGTCGCGCCGGGGGCCGAGCGCCACGACGCCGATACGTTCCTCGACACGTCGGGCCGGCGGCTGCTGGCGGCCGGCTTCTACTTCCGTCGACGGGAGACCGACGACGGGGTGCGGCTCACGCTCAAGCAGCTGGTCACGCCGACCGACGGCGTGCTCCGGCGCGAGGAGATCGAGGCACTGGTGGCCGCGGACGTGCCCGTGGAGGAGTGGCCCGACGGCGAGCTGCGCTCGCGTGTGGAGCTGCTCACGGGCGGTGAGCCGCTCGAGCCGATGCTCACGCTCGCGCAGGTGCGCGTGGCGCGCGTGGTGCGCAAGGGCAGGCGAGAGGTCGCGGAACTGAGCCTCGACCGCGTGACGGCGACCGCCCGGGACGGCGATCGCGGCTGGCTCGAGTGCGAGGTCGAGGCGCGCGGCCGGGGCGGCGAAGAGGACGTCGCCGCGCTGGCGGCCGCGCTCCGCAGCGAGTGGGGGCTCGTCCCCGAGGGCCGCGCCAAGTTCACACGCGCGCTCGAGCTCGCCGGCGACGAGGAGGACGGCGTCCTCATGAGCGCCGCCGAGCGGCCCGTGCACGAGGCACAGGCTACCGGCGCGGGCGCCCGCGCCCGTCGTGCCCAGGCGCTGCTCGCGCTCGACCGCGGGCTCTCGCAGGTCGAGGCCGGCCGCGTGGCCGGCCTCTCCGACCGTCGGGTCCGCTACTGGCTCGCCCGCTACCGGGTCGAGGGCACGGGCATCTACGACGACGAGTCGGTGGACCCGGGTACGGGGACGGCCGCCGGGGCCGCGCCCGCGACGGAGTCCAAGAAGCGGCCCGACATCTTCCCGACCGACACGATGACCGAGGCGGCCGCCAAGACGCTGAGGTTCCATCTCGCGAAGATGCTGGAGCACGAGGAGGGAACGCGCCTGGGCGAGGATCCGGAGGAGCTGCACGACATGCGCGTCTCCACGCGCCGCATGCGCATGGCGCTGCGCGTGTTCACCGACTACCTGGACCCCCAGGTGATGCGGCCGGTGCTCAAAGGGCTTCGCCGCACCGGCCGCACGCTCGGCAACGTCCGCGACCTCGACGTCTTCAACGAGAAGACCCAGGTGTACCTGGACGGACTGCCGGAGGACTTCGCCGGCGACCTCGACGGGCTCCTCGCGGCGTGGAAGGCCGAGCGCGACAAGCAGCGGGACGTCCTGGTCGCCTACCTCGACGGCAAGCGCTACCGCCGCTTCGTGGAGCGCACGCAGGAACTGCTGGAAGGCCCCGTCGAGGCGCTCGCCCCACGCACCGCGGTCGCCACGCGCCCGCAGCGCGTGGCGCAGGTGCTGCCCGGCGTTCTCTACAAGGACATGGCCGTCGTCTGGGCCTTCGAGGGTCAGCTGGGCGGGCTCGAGACGCCGCTGCCCCGCTTCCATGCCCTGCGCAAGTCGTGTAAGGGTCTGCGGTACACGCTCGAGTTCTTCGAGGGTGTGCTGGGGGGCGGTGCGCGCCCACTGATCAAGCGCGTCAAGGGGCTCCAGGACCACCTGGGGGACCTGCAGGACGCGGTGGTCACCAGCGGCGTCTTGCGCGACTACATCACGTGGGGCACGTGGCGGCACGAGGGCCACGAGCTGCCGGGTCCGCTGGAGGTCATCGTCGCGCCCGACGCGGCGCGGTACTTGGTCGCGAGGCAGGAGGAGATGGAGCGCCTGGTTCTCGCTTTCCCGGACGTGTGGCCCACGGTCGCCGGCAACGAGTTCAGCCGCGATCTCGCGGCGGTGATCGCCGAGATCTGAAGCCGGACGGCCGTCCGCAGAGGCCGGCGTGGGGCGGCGTCACCGCCCCGCGCCGGCCTCTGCGTCGTCTGGCGCCGGCGCGGCGCGCACGTCCAGGGGGCGGCCGAACGCCTTCTCGAGGCTGCCGCGGCGGCGTTTCAGCGACCACGCCTCGAGGCTCCAGTCGCCGGCCGTCTGGAGCTCCAGGACCAGGCTGCCGGCCTCGCGTCGCAGCCTGGCGTGCCGGATGACACCGTTGTGGCTGCGGTCCAGGTACTCCGCCAGGCGAAGGAAGGCCCCGAGGCGGCGGACGACCTTTCGCGCGCGCCGATCGAGACCGGAGAACGCCTCGAACCTCGGCGCCGGCAGCGCCTTTCGATGGAAGTAGGCGGTGGCCGCCATGATCGCGACCTCGTCCTGGTCGAAGCCGACGAGGTCGGCATTGCGGATCAGGTAGTAGGTGTGCTGGTGGTGACGGGCGTAGCTGAGGAACGTGCCGATGTCGTGGAGGAGCGCCGCGTACTCCAGCAGCTCACGCTCCTCAGGACCCAGGCGGTGCAGGCGCGCGTCGCGCGCCGAGTCGAAGAGCTCGAGGGACAGCCGGGCTACCTGGCGCGCGTGGCGCTCGTCGAACCGGGTCGAGCGCGCGAGTTGCAGCACGCTCCGCTCGCGCACGCCCACGCCGTGCCGCAGTTCCTGCTGGCCGGCTCGTGCGAGGTCGTCCGCCAGCAGGCCCTCGCGCAGACCGCAGTCCTCGAGGGCCGTGATCGACTCCACGCCGAGGTCCTCCAGGAGCGTCTCGAGGATCGCGGCGCCGGCGACGATGATGTCGGCTCGTGCCGGCGCCAGCCCCGGCGCCGCCCGCCGCTCTTCGGACGTCATCGAGCGCAGCCGCTTGACCACCACGCGCAGGTCCTTGCGCGTGAGCGGTTGGTCCCGGGCCGGCGTGCGCTCGTGCAGCAGACGCGCGGCTACGGCCGCGAGGTTCACGGCGGTGCCCGAGGTGGCGTAAGCCGGGGCGCCGGGTCTGTCCAGGTCCCGCAGGATGTGCTGGGCAGCGACGCGTACGCGTTGCCGGAGAGCCTCGTAGTCCTCGGGCGTGTAGCGGCCCTCGGCGTCCGGCTGCGGTCCCTCGCTCGACAGACGAAGGGCGCCGAGGGGGATGGACCCGACCTTGACGGCCTCCCGGGCGTCGCCCACCGCGACCTCGGTGCTTCCGCCGCCGATGTCGATCACCAGGGCCTGGTCCTCCACGTGCACCCGGCCGAGCAGCCCGAGGTAGATGAGGCGCGCCTCCTCCTTGCCGGAGACGACGTGCGCGGAGAGGCCGGCCACATCGTGCAGCAGGCGAACGAACTCGTCGCCGTTCCGCGCCTCGCGCGTGGCGGCGGTGGCCACCGTGACGAAGCGGGTGGCTCCGTGCGCGCGGGCCAGCTCCACGAACCGCGCGCAGACCCCGGCCGCCCGCTCCATCGCCTCCGGCTGCAGGAGGCGCACCTCGCCGAACTCGCCCTCACCGAGCCGGACGGTCTCCTTCTGCATGGTGAGGACCGTCCAGGAGTGGTCGGGCGCGAAGCGCACGACCATGAGCCGCACCGAGTTGGTGCCGATGTCGATGTATGCCACCGTCTCGGCGGTGATGGGCGCGCTCGTCGTCGGGCGGAGGGCCGCGCCCGCTTCGGAGGTCATCTCAGGCCTTGGCCTTCTTCTTGCCCCGGTGCTTCTTGCCGCCGCGCGTCTTGCCGCCCTTCTTGCCGTCCTTTCTGGCGACGTCGCGGTCGGCCTTGAGCTTCTCCAGGCCGTCCTGCTTGCCGTACTCGCCGATGTACGCCTGCGCGATCGCGCACTTCTTGCAGCCCTTGCCGCAGCAGCCCTTCCACTCCTTCCGGCTGAACTCGCTCATCAACCTGGTCACGGTCGCTCCCTCCGGTTGCGTCGGTGCTGCATGGATACCGCGGGGGAGAGGGGCGAAAACGCGGGGTCGGAAGGAAGGCGCCGACGCCGGGACCGCTCCGGCGGGCCGGACGCGCCCCGAGGCAGCCGGGAGTGGAAGCGGAGGAGCCCGACGGTGTCGTAAGACGAGGGCGGCCGGGGAGCCTCTCGCGAGGCTCCCCGGCCGCCCGGACGCGGCGTGCTGTGCGGAGGGTCAGTCGGCGCCGTAGGCGTCGAGCTTGACGTCATCCGCCACCGCGTACGCCATGTCTGTACAGGCGGCGATGTCGTCCAGCGTGTAGCCCACGGCGACCTCCTCCAGCACCCAGCCCTTGTCCGGGAAGCGGCGGAAGAGCGCCCGCTCGGTGATGACGACGTCGGCCTCCTCGGCGCCGGTGAGCGGGAAGGTGCACTGCTTCATCAGCTTGGACGCGCCGTCCTTGGAGCAGTGCTCGCTCACGATGTGGACGACCTTGGCGCCGGTGATGAGGTCCATTGCGCCGCCCATACCGGCGAGCATCTTGCCGGGGACTATCCAGTTGGCGATGTTGCCCTGCTCGTCCACCTGCAGCGTGCCGAGGAAGGTGGCGTCAAGGTGGCCTCCCCGGATCATGCCGAACGAGGTGGCGCTGTCGAAGTAGCTGCCCCCCGGGATGAGGGTGATCGGCTGGTTGCCGGCGTTGGCCCGGTCACGGTCCTCGCAGCCGGGATCGGGCGCCGGTCCGACGCCCACGGCGCCGTTCTCGGTCTGGATGACGACGTCGACGTCCTCGGGCACGTAGTTGGCGATCAGCGTCGGCAGCCCGATGCCGAGGTTGATGATCTGCCCGTCCCTGAGCTCTCGGGCGGCGCGGGCGGCGATGACCTTCTTGGCGTCACTGGCCATTGAAGACCTCCTCCCGGATCACGCAGTAGTCGATGTTGGCGCGTACCACGGCGTCGACGAAGATGCCGGGGGTGTGGATCGCGTTCGGGTCGAGTTCGCCCATGGTGTACAGGTTCTCGACCTCGGCGACGACGTAGTCGGCGCAGGTGGCGGCGGGCACGTTGAAGTTCCGTGACGTGCCCCGATAGATGAGGTTGCCCCAGGTGTCGCCGGCGTGGGCACGGATGATGGCCACGTCGCACGTGACGGAGGGCACGAGGATGTACTTGCGCCCCTCCAGCTCGATGATCTGCTTGCCCTCCTCGGCGACGGTGCCGATGCCGGTGGGGGTGAGGAAGCCGCCGAGGCCGGCGCCGCCGCAGCGCATCATCTCCGCGAGCGTCCCCTGCGGCGTGGGCTCCACTTCGAGCCTGCCCTCGTTCATCGCCTTGCCGATCTCCGGCGTGGTGCCGATGTGGCTGGCGACGATCTTCTTGACCTTACCCTGCTTGACCAGCTCGACGGTGCCGCGCTCGCGGAACCCGGCGTCGTTCTCGTAGATCGTGAGGTCGCCGACGTCCATCGTCTTGAGGTAATCGATCAGCGTGAGCGGATCGCCCTGGCCGATGAAGCCGCCGACGGCGATGCTCATGCCGCTCT
>DAIQNY010000182.1:0-7139 GCA_036788155.1 Actinomycetota bacterium
GCTCCCCCGCCTCAGGCGGGTTCGATGGCGAAGAGCGGCTGGCCGTACTGCACGGTCTCGCCGTTCTCCACGAGGATCTCGCGGACCACGCCGTCCACGTCGGCGGTCAGCTCGTTCATCATCTTCATCATCTCGAGGATGCAGAGCGTCTGCCCTGCCTCGACCTGGTCGCCGATCTCAACGAAGGCGGGCAACTGCGGCGAGGGCGACCGGTAGAAGGTCGCGACCCACTTGGACTTGACCAGGTGGTAGCCGTTGGCGCCGTCGTCGGCGGCGGCGGCAACAACCGCCGGGGTCGCCGCCTGAGGCGCCGGAGCCGGAGCGGCCGCGGCCGCCGGCTCCGCTCCGCCCTTGCGAACCGTGACCTTGATGTCGCCCTCCTCGATCACGACCTCGTCGACCTCGCTCTCCTCGATCATGCCGAGGATGTCCTTGACGCGGTCGGCGGTCTGCTCGAGCAGCGCCGCCCCCGGCTGCGAGGACAGGTAGCGGTCGTGGATCTGGAACACGTCCGACTCGGGGCCGACGTGGTGCCGCTCGAGGTAGACGCGCGCCGTCTGCGGGAACAGCGCGTAGCTCAAGAGGTCCTCCTCCGAGCGGGCGAGGTCGCCGATCTCGTCGCGGTAGTCCTCGAGCGTCTCGTCGACGAGGTCCGCCGGCCGCACGCCGATGGGCTCCTCTCCCTCGAGCACGCGCGTCAGGACCTCCTGCGAGACCGGACCCGGCGCGGCGCCGTACTTGCCGCGCAGGTACTGTTTCATCTCGTCGGGCACGATGTGCCAGCGACGGCCGGACAGCACGTTGAGCACGGCCTGGGTACCGACGATCTGACTCATCGGCGTGACGAGCGGCGGGAACCCGACCTCGGCGCGTACGATGGGAATCTCCTCGAGCACCTCGGGCAGCCGGTCGAGGGCGCTCTGCTCCTTGAGCTGGCTCTCCAGGTTGCTGATCATGCCGCCGGGCACCTGGTGCGAGTACACCTGCATGTGAGTGAGCGAGGTGACGCCGCGGTCCCAGCCGCCCTCCTGGCGGACCTTCTCGAAGTACTTGGCCATGTCGAACAGCTTCTCGAGGTCGAGGCCGCTGTCGTAGGCGGAGCCGGTGAGCGCGGAGACGACCATCTCGGTGGCAGGCTGCGAGTTGCCGAACGCGCGCGGGACGGTGGCCGTGTCGATCACGGCGACGCCGGCCTCGATGGCCTTGAGGTAGGTCATCAGGGCGAGGCCGCCGATGTAGTGGCAGTGGAGCTGGATGGGCACGGTGAGCTCGGCCTTGAGGCGGCCGACGAGCTGCTCGGCGTAGAAGGGCGAGAGCAGCGCCGCCATGTCCTTGATGCAGATGGAGTCGGCGCCCATGTCGACGAGCTTGTGAGCGACATCGACGTAGTGGTCGAGCGAGTGCACCGGCGAGATCGTGTAGACCACGGCGCCCTGGAAGTGCTTGCCCGTCTCCTTGATCGCGGCGGCGGCCGTCTGGTAGTTGCGGATGTCGTTGAGGGCGTCGAAGACGCGGAAGACGTCCATGCCGTTCTCCGCCGCCTTGTACACGAACCTGCGCACGATGTCGTCGCCGTAGTGGCGGTAGCCGACCAGGTTCTGGCCGCGCAGCAGCATCTGCAGGGGCGTGCGCACCACGTGCCGCTTGATGAGGCGCAGGCGCTCCCAGGGGTCCTCGTCCAGGAACCGCAGCGAGGCGTCGAACGTGGCCCCTCCCCAGCACTCGAGCGAGTTGAACCCGATGGAGTCCATGAGCTCGAGGACCGGGATCATCTCTGACGTGTGCATCCGCGTCGCCCAGAGCGACTGGTGCCCGTCACGAAGGGTGGTGTCGGTGATGCGGACCTGGCGCGCGCGCATTGTCCTCCTCCCCGGGGCGCTCAGGCGCGCCCCAGGTACTCCCCGCTGCGGGTGTCGACCTTGACCTTCTCGCCCTCCTCGATGAAGAGCGGCACCTGGATGGTGGCGCCGGACTCGAGGGTGGCGGGCTTGGTGGCGCCCTGGGCCGTGTCGCCGCGCACTCCCGGGTCGCTCTTCGTGATGGTGAGCTCGACGAAGTTGGGCGCCGCGACCTCGAACGGCTCGCCGTTGAGATACATGAGCTCGATCTCCATGTTCTCGACGACCCACTTGAGCGCGTCCTCGGCCATGGCCGGGGCCACCGAGACCTGCTCGTAGGTCTCGTTGTCCATCAGCACCACTTCGCCCTCGGTCGAGTACAGGTACGCCATCTTGCGCGACTGGGTGTGCATGCGGTCGAACTTCTCGCCGGCGCGGAAGGTCTTGTCCAGCACCGCGCCGGTGGCGATGTTGCGTACCTTGGTGCGCACGAACGCCCCGCCCTTGCCGGGCTTGACGTGCTGGAACTCGACGATGGTGAACGGCTGTCCGTCGATCTCGATGGCCATGCCGGTCTTGAACTGGTTGGTGTTGACGACGTCTGCCATGTGGTCCTACTCAGGGGTCGAGGGGTCGGTCTGCACAGTAGTAGGCCATGATACAGCAAGGCCGGGCGGCGGGGCACTCATGGGGCATCCTCTACCCCACGACCTCCAGGTCCTTCGGCAGCGTGGTGAGGCGCTCGCAGCCGGCGGGCGTGACGAGGACCGTGTCCTCGATGCGCACGCCGGCGAGCCCCTCGATGTACACGCCCGGCTCGACCGTGCAGACCATGCCGGCCTCGAGCCGGTCGCCGCGCACGCGCCCGAGCGCCGGCGCCTCGTGGACCTCCAGGCCCACGCCGTGGCCGGTGCCGTGCCCGAAGCGGTCACCGTAGCCGTCCGCCTCGATCGCGGCGCGCGCGGCCGCGTCCACGTCGGTACGGCCGTGCGCTCCGGCGCGGACGGCGTCCAGGCCGGCGAGCTGCGCTCGCAGCACCGTCTCGTAGATGCGGCGGAGCTCCCCGGACGGTTCGCCGGCCGCGTACGTGCGCGTGATGTCGCTGCAGTAGCCATCGACGCGCGCGCCGGTGTCGACAACGACCAGCTCACCGGCGCGGATGACGCGCTCGCCAGGCAGCGCGTGCGCCTGCGCCCCGTGGTCGCCGGCCGCGACGATGGCCGGGAAGGCCTCTCCCTCGGCTCCCAGGCGGTGGTACTCGGTCTGCAGGTCCCAGGCCACGTCGCGCTCGCGGCGGCCGATGAGGCCGCGGCCGACGACGAGGCCCAGGGCCTCGTCGGTCACCGCGGCTGCCCGCCGCATGACGGCGATCTCCGACTCCTCCTTGACCGCACGCTGCGCCGTCACCGCCTGCCTCACGTCGCGCAGCGGGCCGGAGTACCGGCTCCGCAGACGCCGGTAGGAGGCGTGACTGAGCTGGGCTCCCTGATAGCCGAGCCTGGCGCCGGGTCCGAGGACGCGCGCGGCTTCGCGCGCGCTGTGCGCCAACAGCGGCTCCGACGTCACCTTGCTGAGCTCGGCGTCGGTCACCTCCTCGTGCACCTGCTCCCAGAAGCGCGAGTCCGTGCACAGCAGCGCGGCGTCCCGGGCGACGACCAGTGTGGCGTCGTCCCCGCGGAAGCCGGAGAAGTAGCGCACGTCCGCGGGGTCGGTGACGAGCACCCCGTCGACGCGCAGCTCCTCGAACCGCGCCTGCAGCCTTTCGACCCGCGTCGTCACGCCCGCCGCCTGTCCTCGACGAGCCTGGCGAGTTCCTGCAGCGCCTCGACGTACCCCGCCGCACCCTTGCCGCGCACGCGCACGTCGACCACGTCGGCGATCACCGAGGTCCGCCGCCACTCCTCCCGCCGGTCGATGTCCGAGAGGTGCACCTCGGCGACGGGCGCCCCCACCAGCTCGAGCGCGTCGTGCAGCGCATAGCTGTAGTGGGTCCAGGCTCCGGGATTGATGATCGCGGCGTCGGCGCCGTCGATCACGATCTGATGCAGCTTCTCGACGAACTCCCCCTCGTGGTTGGTCTGGAAGCTGCGCACGGTGAACCCGCAGCTCTCACCGTGCCGCGCCACGTACGCCTCGAGCTCCGCCAGCGTCATGGTCCCGTACACGGCGGGGTCGCGGCGGCCCAGCATGTCGAGGTTCACGCCGTGCAGGAGCCAGAGAGTCTTCACCGCTCTCGCAGCCACTCGACGACCTCCAGTTCGAGTTCTGCCGGGACGCGGACGCCGAGGACGGGGAATCCCGGACGGCGCAGGAGCACGTACGGCACGCCGTCCTGGCCGGCCTTCTTGTCGCGGCCGATGAGGTCGCAGACGTCCTGGGCGCGCACATCGGTGAGACGGCCGGGAAGCCCGAGGCCATCGAGCAGGTCGTGCGCCATCTGCTCGTCGGCCTCGGGCAGCCCGGCGAGGTCACGCGAGAGGCGCAGCGCCGCGTGCAGGCCGAGCGCCACGGCCTCGCCGTGCGAGAAGCGCCGGAACGCCGTGGCGGCCTCGATGGCGTGACCGACCGTGTGACCGAAGTTGAGCACGGCGCGCAACCCGGACTCGCGCTCGTCGCGTTCCACCACGCCGGCCTTGTACTGGATGGACCCCGCCACGAGCTCCTGGGTGACGGCGGCGGCGGAGAGCGGCGCGCGGACGAGCTGCCGCACGCGCCGCAGCACGGCGCTGCCGGCGAGAAGGCCGTGCTTGGCGACCTCGGCCGCGCCGCAGCGCAGCTCGCGCGGCGGCAGCGTCTCGAGCGTGCGCAGGTCGGCGAGCACGAGGCTCGGCTGATAGAACGTGCCCACGTAGTTCTTGCCGGCGCGGAAGTCCACCGCCACCTTGCCGCCGACAGAGGCGTCCACCTGAGCGAGCAGCGTCGTGGGGACCTGCACGAAGCCGATGCCGCGCTGGTAGGTCGCCGCGACGAATCCGGTGAGGTCGCCGATCACCCCTCCGCCCAGCGCGACCAGCGTGTCGCCGCGCCGCAGTCCCCGGTCGTAGAGTACGCCGTACAACTCCTCGGCGCGGGCGAGACTCTTCTCCTGCTCGCCCGCCGGCAGGATCACCTGCGAGGCGACCAGGCCGGCGTCGACGAGGCTGCGGCGCGCCTTCTCAAGGTACAGCGGGGCGACGTTCTCGTCGCAGAGCACGACCGCCTGCCCGTCCCCGCGCGTCTTCATCACCAGCCCGCCCAACTCGCCGAGGACGTCCCGCCCGACGGCGATCGGGTACGTGCGGGACGCGGCGCGGACGGTGAGGCGCCTCATCGCGCGCCCCCTTCCGCCCTGGCCCGGACGCCGGCGGTGCTGTCCAAGGCCGCGGCGACGCCGGCGGCGACCGCCGCCGGCGTCCCCGCGGCGTCGACCACATGCGTCGCGACTTCCCGGTAGAAGGGCTCTCGCGCCGCCAGCAGGGCCGTGAAGGCCGTCTCGTCCGCGGCCAGCGGCCGGACGGCCTGTCCCTCGGCGGTGACGCGCGCCCACAAGACCTCCGCGGGCGCGGTGAGCCACACGACGTGGGGGAGGCGCACCAGCGCCGCCCGCACGTCACCGCTGAGCACCGCGCCGCCTCCCAGCGCGAGCACGCACGGCCGCTCGAGAGCACTCTCGACGGCGGCCGTGACCAGACGCGCCTCCAGCGCCCGGAACCCGACCTCCCCACGCTCCCGGAAGATCTGGTCGACTGGCCCCGCCTGAGCGACGACGAGGTCGTCGGTGTCGACGAAGCCGAGCCCCCGAGCCGCGGCGAGCTCACGTCCGACCGCGGTCTTACCGGCGCCCATGAACCCGACCAGCGCGACCGCCGTCGGCGCCCCCTGCCTCTCTTCACTCACGATCTCAGCGCTCCCGAATCCGCCGCCGGTACGCCTCGACGGCGGCGGCAAGGTCGCCCGCCGTCGCACCTCCGAACCGCTCCAGCGCGGCGTCGGCCAGCTCGAGCGCGACCACTGCCTCGAGCACGATCCCTGCAGCCGGGACGGCGCAGACGTCCGAACGCTCGAAGCGCGAAGCGACCGGGCGGTGCGTGCCCATCTCCACGCTGCCGAGCGGCTCGCGCAGCGTCGAGATGGGCTTCATCGCCGCCCGCAGCACGATCGGCGCCCCCGTGGAGATGCCGCCTTCGATGCCGCCGGCGCGGTTGCTCTGCCGGCCATACCCCTCGTCCGCCTCGTGCAGGATGGGATCGTGAACCTCGCTGCCGGGCAGGGCCGCCGCCTCGAAGCCGAGACCGAACTCCACGCCGACGATCGCGGGGACGCTGAGCACGGCGCGAGCGAGCCGGGAGCGCAGGCGCAGGTCGCCCTGCACGTAGGACCCGGCGCCCGGCGGGTAGCCGAAGGCGATCACCTCCACCACGCCGCCGACCGTGTCACCGGCCTCCGCCGCCGCGTCGATGGCGGCGATCATCCCCTGCGCCGCTCCCTCGTCACGGCAGCGCACCGGGCTCGCCTCGACCCGGTCCACGTCGTCGAGACTCATCCCCGGCGCGGCCTCGACTCCTCCGATGGCGACGACGTGACTGGCCACCCGAGCACCGATCTCGGAGAGCAGCGCCTTGGCCACAGCTCCGCAAGCGACCTTGGCCGCCGTCTCGCGCGCGCTGGCGCGCTCGATGACGTCGCGGATGTCATCGAGCCCGTACAGGAGGGCGCCGCCGAGGTCGGCGTGCCCCGGACGGGGCACGACCACCCGCTCGGCGCCCGCCGTCCCGCCGGCGGGCGCCTCGACCGCCAGGACGTCGCCCCAGTTGGCGGCGTCGCGGTTGGGCACAAGGAGCGCGAGCGGGGCGCCCGTGGTCCTGCCGTGGCGCACGCCGCCGAGGACGCGCACGCGGTCCTGCTCGATGCTCTGGCGCTCGCCGCGGCCGTACCCGCTCTGGCGACGGCCGAGCTCGGCGTCGATGGCGGGGACGTCGACGTGCAGGCCGGCCGGGCACCCGTCGAGGATCGCGGTGAGGCCCGGCCCATGTGACTCTCCGGCGGTGAGATAACGGAGTCTGCTCATGTCTCTACCTTATCCGCGCCGCGCGCGCAGGCACAAGGTGAGCGTGCGCGCGCCGCGGACGCCCTCAGGAGACGTGCACGGCGGACGCCCGTCCGGCGGCGTACGCTCGAGCGGGGCGGCCGTGGCCGCCCCGCTCGAGCGTGAACTCCTCGAAACGCCGGCTACTTGATGACCACCTGGCCGGCGTGCAGCGTCAGCGTCTGATCGCCGTGCAGGATCGTGACCTGGGCTCACTCACCCCGGAGGCCAACCGG
>DAIQNY010000183.1:0-7113 GCA_036788155.1 Actinomycetota bacterium
CGGCCCCCACGCTCAGGTGGAGGGCAGCATCCTGGTCCAGGGCGCCAGCGTCGGCTCCGGGTCGCAGCTGAACGGCGCCGTCCTCGGTGAGGGATGCGTGATCGGCGCCGGCAACCGGCTGGCCGGCGGCATCTGCGTGTACCCGGACACCGAACTGCCTGACAACTCCATCCAGTTCTACGAACAGCTGCGCGGCAGGGAGGGCGTATGACGATCCCCGACGGCATCTTCAAGGCTTACGATGTCCGCGGCCTGTACCCCGAGGAGCTGGACGAGTCGGCGGCCGAGCGCATCGGCTGCGCCCTGGCGCAGCAGCTGGGCGCATCCCGGCTCGGCGCCGGTATGGACCCTCGACCCTCGTCCACCGGCCTGCTCGAGGCCTTCGCCGCCGGCGCCGCCGCCGCCGGGGCGTCCACCGTGGACTTCGGGCTCGTGCCCACCGAGATGCTCTACTTCGGCGTCGCCTCGCGTCGTCTGGACGGCGGCGCCATGGTCACGGCGTCACACAACCCGCCGCAGTACAACGGGATGAAGCTCGTGGGCGAGGGAGCGCTGCCCCTCAGCGGGGACGCCGGTATCCCGGAGCTCAAGGAGCGGAGCCAGGCGCTCGCGGACCTGCCCGCGCGTGGCGCGGGCACGTCGATCGAGCGCCTCGACCTCTATCCGTCCTATGTGGAGCACCTCCACCATCTGGTCGACGTGACCGCCTTTCGCCCGTACAAGGTCGTCATGGACGCCGCCAACGGCGTGGCGGGGAAGCTCGCCCCGCTCGTCTTCAGGACCACCGCCCTCGACTGCATCGAGATGTACTTCGAGGTGGACGGCACGTTCCCCAACCACGAGCCCAACCCGCTGCTCGAGGAGAACAGTCGCGAGATCCGCGAACGCGTCGTGGCCGAGAAGGCCGACCTAGGCATCGCCTGGGACGGCGACGCCGACCGCTGCTTCTTCATCGACGAGGACGGTGAGTTCGTACCCGGTGACTTCGTCACGGCGCTGCTCGCGGAGGCCCTGCTGCTCAAGCACCCCGGCGCGAAGATCCTCTACGACCTGCGTGCCAGCCGTGCCGTGCCCGATGTGATCTCGGCGAACGGAGGCGTGCCGCTGCTCAACCGCGTCGGGCACGCCTTCTTCAAGCAGCGCATGCGCAAGGAGGGTGGACTGTTCGGGGGCGAGGTCTCAGGGCACTACTACTTCGCCGACAACTACAACGCCGACTCCGGGTTCATCCCGGCGCTGCTCATCCTCGACCTCCTCTCCCGCAAGAAGGCGACCATGGCGGAACTGCTCGAGCCGCTGCGCGTGAGGTACTTCATCAGCGGCGAGATCAACTCCACGGTGGACGACGTCCCGGCGGCGTTGCGGCGTCTCGAGGAGCGCTTCGCCGACGGTGAGCAGGGTCGTCTCGACGGCATCTCGGTCGACTATCCGGACTGGCACTTCAACGTGCGGCCGTCCAACACCGAGCCGCTGCTGCGGCTCAACCTCGGCGCCGACAGCGAGGCGCTCATGGAGGAGAAACGCGATCTGGTGCTCTCGGTGATCCGTGAAGGATGAGATGAAACAGGTGACCGGTCTCGGACCGGACCGGGCGGCGCAGATCGACGGGGACGGCATGCTCGCCGAGGTGGCCGGCCTGTCGGCCCAACTGCGCGAGGGGTACGCTATCGCGCGCAACCGACTGGCCGGCGCGTATCTCGGCAGCTTCCCGGCCGTGCCGCCGGCCGAGCCCGACGGGCTCGTGGTCTGCGGCATGGGCGGCTCTGCCATCGGCGCCGATCTGGTGCTGGCCTGCCTCCCCGGGCTGTCCGTGCCGGCAGCGGTCGTGCGCGGCTACGAGCTCCCTGAGTGGGTCGGTCCCGACACGCTGGTGATCGTCGTCAGCTACTCAGGTCAGACGGAGGAGGCGCTCGCGTGTGCCGCGCAGGCTCGCGCCCGCTCGTGTGTCCCTGTGTGCGTGTCGTCCGGCGGCAGTCTCGGCGCCTACGCGGAGGCGGAGAGACTGCCGCTCGTCCTGGTCCCCGGCGGAGGGCAGCCGCGAGCGGCCGTCGGCTCGCTCTCGATGCCGTTGCTCGCCACGCTGGAGGCGTCCGGGCTCACGTACGACCACACGAGCGAGGTGGTCGCGGCGGCAGCCCAGCTCGAGACCGACAGCGCGCTGCTCGGGCCAGACAGTGCCGACGACGACAACCCGGCCAAGGTCCTCGCGCGCAAGCTCGACGAGCGTCTGGTGGTGGTGTACGGCGCCGGGCCGACCGTCCCGGTGGCCAGGCGCTGGAAGGGTCAGGTCAACGAGAACGCCAAGGCCCCGGCCTTCTTCAACGAGCTGCCGGAACTCGACCACAACGAGCTCATGGGCTGGACCAGCCTACCGCATATCACCGCATCCACGTTCGCCCTCTTTCTGACCGACGAATCCGCTGGGGAGCGCCTCCTGCGGCGCGCGGAGCTCACGGCGCGCGAGTACGAGGCGCTCGGCGTGGCCACAGAAGTCGTCGCCGCGCGCGGCAGCTCGCGCCTCGCCCGGCTCTTCTCGCTGGTGCAGCTCGGCGACTACGCGAGCTGCTATCTGGCGCTGCTGTACGGCGTCGATCCTACGCCGGTCGACGCCATTCAGGCCTTCAAAGCCAACCTCGCCGGCAACGCTGAGTGACGGAGCGGTGACGGACGCCCGAGCCGCGCTCGTCCTCGCCGCGGCCGCGCCTGACTGCCGAGCCGCGGCCGCGGCCGTCTTCCCGGAGCTCGCGGCCGAAGTCCTCACGGCTGACGACCTGCGGCCGTCCACGCCCTTCCGCGGGCCGCTGTTCGAGCTCCTCCGCCGGGTTCCGCGCCGGTCGCCGGCCGGGCTCGTGGTGCCTGTGGTCGTGCCCGGCGCGGAAGGGGGTGCGGCGGAGCCCGGCGCGCTCGGTCACATCCCGCGCCCGGGCGACGTCGTCGCCGTGGGCGACCACGTGAACCTCACGGGTCGCGGCCCGCTCACCGGCCGCTGGCCGGCCGGCGTGCCGCGCGACTTCCCCGTCATGACCGGCATATATCAACCCGGCCTCGTTCGTCCCGCGGAGGGGGCTCGGGTATACTCGTCCGGCGTCGTGGCGGCGGGCGTCGCCGACGCCCGCCGCCTCACGCGCTTCGAGGCCCGGGCGGTCCGCGAGGGGGGCTGGCCCATCGTGTCCGATTCCCTCGTCCCCGTCGCCATCGTCGCCGCGTACTACGGCTTGAGACTGGCTGCCTGCGGAGTCGTGCAGGCGCCCACAGACGACAGAGAGTGAGGCTCGAGTTGGCCGAGGACTACGACATCAGGGACATCGGGCTCGCCCCGGAGGGCGTGCTGCGCATCGAGTGGGCCGACATGCACATGCCGGTGCTCAGGGCCATCCGCGAGCGCTTCGAGCGGGAGAGGCCGCTGGACGGCGTACGGATCGGCGCCTGCCTGCATGTCACCACCGAGACGGCCAACCTCATGCGCACGCTGGTCGCCGGCGGCGCCGATGTGGTGCTGTGCGCCAGCAACCCGCTGAGTACCCAGGACCAGGTCGCCGCCGCGCTCGTCAAAGAGTACGGCGTGCGCGTGTACGCCATCAGGGGCGAGGACGACGAGACGTACTACAAGCACATCAACTCTTGCGTCGACCACCGTCCCAACATCACCATGGACGACGGCGCCGACGTCATCGGCGTGCTCCACGGCGAGCGGCCGGATATGGCCAGCGACATCATCGGCGGCACCGAGGAGACGACCACAGGCGTCATCCGTCTCAAGGCCCTGGAGGCCGAGGGCAGGCTCATGTTCCCTGTGGTGGCCGTCAACGAGGCCAACACCAAGCACATGTTCGACAACCGCTACGGCACGGGGCAGAGCACCCTCGACGGCGTCATCCGGGCGACCAACATCCTCATCGCCGGTGCCACCGTGTGCGTGGCCGGCTACGGCTGGTGTGGCCGCGGCCTCGCCATGCGCATGAAGGGCCACGGCGCGGACGTCATCGTGCTCGAGGTCGACCCGCTGCGCGCCCTGGAGGCCGTCATGGACGGGTTCCGCGTCATGCCGGTGGCCGAGGCCGCGCAGGTCGCCAAGGTGTTCGTCACTGCCACGGGCGACATCCACGTGCTCCGGCGGGAGCACTTCGAGGTCATGCAGGACGGCGCCATCGTGGCCAACACCGGCCACTTCAACGTCGAGATCGATATCCCCGCCCTCGAGGATCTCGCCGTCAAGAAGCGTACGGTGCGCGAGTTCGTCGATGAGTACACCATGGCGGACGGCCGACGCATCTATTTGCTGGCCGAAGGCCGGCTGGTCAACCTGGCGGCGGCCGAGGGACATCCGGCCGCGGTCATGGACATGAGCTTCGCGAACCAGTCGCTCTCGGCCGAGTTCATGGTCACGCACCACGCGGAGCTCGAGAAGAAGGTCTACGTTGTGCCCGCCGAGATCGACGACGAGATCGCCCGGGTCAAGCTGGAGACCATGAGCGTCGAGTGCGACACGCTCACCGAGGAGCAGGCGGCGTACCTCGCCTCCTGGGATCAGGGCACCTGAGAGGCGGAGCCTGGTGAGCGGGGCCGCAGATCGAAGAGCGAACGGCGCGGAAGTGGCCGGCGAGCCCGCTGGGCCGGGCGGTTCGCGCCTGCGCGTGCGAACGGTCGAAATTCGGCCCGGCGCCGTCGTGCTCATCGATCAACTGGCGCTGCCGCAAGAGGAGCGCTACGTCGCGTGCCGCACGTGGCGTGAGGTCGCCGGCCGCATCACCGACATGACGGTCCGTGGAGCGCCGGCGATCGGCGTCACGGCGGCCGGCGGCGTCGCGCTCGCTGCCGCCGAGGCGGCGGAGAGCGTGCCCGACACGGCCGCCTTCGAGGCCGCGCTCGAGCAGGCCGCGAACGGCCTGCTGGCCACGCGGCCCACCGCCGTCAACCTGCGCTGGGCGCTCGACGAGATGCGCGCGGCCTGGCGGGCCGCGCTCGCGGCACGCGGCGCCACGTCGGCCGGCGTCGCTCAGACCCTGCTCGCCCGGGCGCAGGCCATCCACGACGACGACGTCGACCGCTGCCTGCGCATCGGCGAGCACGGCGCCGCGCTGTTCAAGGCCGGCGACCGCATCCTCACGCACTGCAACGCCGGTGCGCTCGCCACGGCCGGCTACGGCACGGCGCTGGGGGTCATCCGCTCCGCCGCGGCCGCCCACCCGGACATCTCCGTGTGGGTCGACGAGACGCGGCCGTGGCTGCAGGGCGCACGGCTCACGGCCTGGGAACTCCAGGTCGAGGGCATCCCGTACCGGCTCATCAGCGACAACATGGCCGGCTACTTCATGCGCCGCGGCGAGGTGGACGGCGTCGTGGTCGGCGCCGACCGCATCGCCGCCAACGGCGACACCGCCAACAAGATAGGGACGTACAGCGTCAGCGTGCTCGCGCGGGAGCACGGCGTGCCGTTCTACGTGGCGGCGCCGCTCTCGACGGTGGATCTCACCATAGCCGACGGCGACGCCATCCCCATCGAGGAGCGAGACCCGGCCGAAGTCACCGCGTTCCGCGGCGAGCAGGTCGCGCCCGTCGGGGCATCGGCGCGCCACCCCGCCTTCGACGTCACGCCGGCCGCCGCCATCACCGCCATCGTCACCGAGTCCGGTGTGCTGCGAGAGCCGTTCGGGCCGGCACTGGCGGCCGCCTGCCGCGGCGGGGAGTGCCGGCCGTGAGCGTGCGGCCGACGAGCTCATCCGTGCGCGCGTACCTCATGGCCGCCGGCCTGGGTACGCGCCTCTACCCGCTCACCGGCCTCACGTCCAAGCCGATGGTACCGATCCTCAACCGGCCCGTCATGGAGCACCTGCTCCACCTGCTGCGCAAACACGGGGTCACGGAGATCGCCGCCAATCTGCACTACCATCCGGACAAGATCAGCTCGTACTTCGGGGACGGCTCGGAGTTCGGCGTGGAGTTGCGCTACAACCTCGAGGAGTATCTGCTCGGCACCGCCGGCGGTGCCGACGCCTTCCGCGACTTCCTCTCCGGATCCACCTTCCTGGTGATGAGCGGCGACGGCCTCACCGACATCGACCTCACCGCGTTCCTGCGCGCCCACCGCGACTCGGGGGGCGTCGCGACCATGGCCGTCAAGCAGGTCGACGATCCGTCGCTGTACGGCGTGGTCGTCCACGACGACCACCTTCGCGTCACCGGCTTCCAGGAGAAGCCCCCACGCGAGCAGGCGCTCTCCAGCCTCTGCAACTGCGGCATCTACGCGTTCGAACCGCGCATCTTCGACTACATCGAACCGGGCGCCTTCACGGATTGGGCCAAGGACGTCTTTCCAGCGCTGCTCCGTGACGGGCTGCCGTTCCACGCCTGGAAGCTCGAGGGGTACTGGAACGACGTGGGGAACATCGAACAGTACCGCGTCGGCAATTTCGACGCGCTGCTCGGCCGGGTGGCGCTCGACGTCCCCGGACGCGAGGTCGCCCCTCAGGTGTGGGTCGGGCAAGGTACCGACATCGAGGCGGGCGCCCGTCTGGAGCCGCCGGTCCTGCTCGGCGCCGGCTGCCTCATCGAGTCAGGCGCGGAGCTCATCGGCCCGCTCATCATCGGCGACGGTTGCGTGGTGGAGCGTGGCGCCGTGCTCGAGGGGGTCATCCACTGGGACGGCGCCAAGGCCGGCAAGAACTCGCGCCTCGACGGCAGCATCCTCGGCCGCAACGTGGTCGTACACCACGAGGCCGTGGTGCACGAAGACGCCGTGATCGGCGATCGGTCTGACGTGGCGTCGCATGCTGAGGTCGACGCCGGCGCCCGCCTGGAGCCGCGCACCTGTGTTGGGCCGGACGGCCACTGCGCGGGAGCCGAGAAGCCGTGACGGCCGGCCCGAGGGTGCACGCAGGGGGCGCACTCGACGGCCTGCTCGATCTTGTCTTTCCCAGACGCTGTGTCGCGTGCGGGCGCTCGGGGGGCTGGCTCTGCGAAGGCTGCGCCGACGGCCTGCGTCCGCTCCCGGATGCCCGGGGCGGGCGGTGTGGCGCGCCGTTGCGGCGGGCCGGCAGGCCCGCCCGCCCGGCGCGCCCCGCCGGCTTGGGCCGGCGCATGCCCGCGTGTCGCGAATGCGCCGGCCGCGACCTC
>DAIQNY010000184.1:0-7080 GCA_036788155.1 Actinomycetota bacterium
GCCGTGATCCGCGGCGGCACGCCGCACTTCGACTACGTCGCCGGCGAGGCCGCCAAGGGGATCGCCAAGATCAGCCTCGACACGGGCGTGCCGGTCGTCTTCGGCGTCCTGACCACCGACACCATCGAGCAGGCGGTGGAGCGGGCCGGCACCAAGGCGGGCAACAAGGGCTGGTCGGCGGCCGCGACGGCGCTCGAGATGGCCAATCTCTCGCGAGCGCTGCCCTGACCCTCGCGCCACGAGCCGCCTGACGGCCGTCGCGGCGCCGCAGTGCCAAGGGGAAGACTCAGAGAGTCGACCCAGGGCAGGTGAGAGAAACGTGCGACGTCGTGTGATCGTTTGGGCCGTGATGGCCTTGCTGCCGATGCTGCTGCGGTACGCGCTGCGTCGGCTACGGCTGTAGCCGCCGGGCGGCGTGGCGCTCGCGCCGCGCCGCCCGACGAACGCAAAGAGCCCCGCCGGTGGCGGGGCTCATGAAGTGCGATGCGGCGTCCGATCTCGTGCGGAGCCGGCGCCGTTGCGGCAGCGGTGGTGGCGGTGCCTAGATCGCCTTGGTGACGCGGCCCGACTTGAGGCAGCGGGCGCAGACGTAGGCGTTCTGGGGGGAGCCGTCCACCAGGATGCGGACACGCTGGAGATTGGGGTCGAAGCGGCGCTTGGTGGCGCGGTTCGAGTGGCTCCGGTTGTTGCCGATTGCGGGGGCCTTGCCGCAGCTCACGCAGATCTTGGACATGGGTGTTCCTCGGCTTGCTTGCTCAACAGTCGCGCTAGTATCCTTCACCCGGTCTGGGAACGCAAACGGGGGGGACCGCAGGGGACCGCCCGCCTGCACGTCGACCGTGAGGCACAGTGATGCGGTTCACCAAGGACATGTCGATCTTCGAGGCGCTCGAGACCGATCCAGGGGCTCGTGATGTGTTCGAAAGCCACGGCATGGCCTGCTGTCTCTGTATCGGCGCCCAGTCCGAGACCATCGAGGCGGGAGCCATCCTGCACCAGGTCGACCCGGACGCGGTGGTGTCCCAGCTCAACCGGTTGTCCGGCGGCGAGGACTGAGGAGCAGCCGTGTCGCAGACGGACCTCAGGATCCCATTCAAGGACACCAGCCTGAGCGGCGGCGTCACGGTCGCTCACCACGTGATCGCCAAGCTGGCCGGTCAGGCAGCCCGCACCACCTACGGCGTGGTCGGCATGCAGGAGTCGACGGTCAAGAAGCTCGCCCGCTACTTCCGCGGCTCCGTCACCGAAGGCGTCGAGCTCTCGGTGGGCCAGGAGAGCGTCGACATCGGGCTGCACGTCGTCATGGAGCGCGGCGTCAACATCGCCCAGGTCACCGCCAACCTGCAGGAGCAGGTCCGCTATCAGGTGGAGGGGGTGGCCGGGGTCCCGGTCGGAGAAGTCAACGTTCGCGTCGAGGATCTGCAGGATTGATCGTCCGAACCGCCGCCGTCAGCGTCATCCAGTCCGCGCTCACCGCCGTCGAGACTGAGCGCCAGTTCATCAACGACCTCAACGTGTACCCGGTGCCGGACGGCGACACGGGAACGAATATGGCGCTCACCGTGCGCGCCGTGGTCGAGGAGCTCGAGCAGAGCGAGGTCAACGACATCCCGTCGGTGGCGGCCGCCGTCACCAAGGGCTCGCTCATGGGCGCGCGCGGCAACTCCGGCGTCATCCTCTCTCAGATCGTACGCGGCATCTGCGAGGTGTGGGGACAGGCCAACTCGCTGGACACCGCCGTGTTCAAGCGCGCCGTGCTCGAGGGGCAGCACGCGGCCTACCGCGCCGTCAAGACACCGGTCGAGGGCACCATGCTCACCGTCATCCGGGAGATGGCGACGGCGGCGCAGGCCGTGCCGGACGGACTTGGCCTCGAGCACCTGCTCGCCGCCGTGGAGGAGGCCGGCAGGGTCGCGGTCGAGAACACGACCGCACAGCTGCCGGCCCTGCAGAAGGCCGGCGTCGTCGACGCCGGTGGATACGGGCTGCTCGTCCTCTTCCGCGGCCTCGCCGCCGGCATCGAGGACCTCATGCGCGGCGGCAAGATCGCCGCCGGGGCCCGCCTCGCGGCGCGCACGGCCGGCGCGGCGGTCAGGACACGCGTCCTGCCGGAGCGCCGGGTGGTCGTCGAGGAGCCGAGCGAGCTGTCGGAGTACCGGTACTGCACCAGCTTCCTCATCACCGGCGAGCGTGTCGACAGGGAGGCGTTCGAGGCGTTCCTCCTGCCCATCGGCGACAGCGCCCTGGTGGTCGGCGACGAGCGCACGGTCAAGGTCCACGTGCACGTCAACGACCCGGGGGCGGTGCTCAGCGAGGCGCTCAAGCACGGATCCATCGGCGACGTGGAGATCAACGACATGCACGCCCAGACGCGGGAGCGCGACGAGCGGCTCGCGTCCGCGGCGCCGGCTCCCGAGCCCGGTGAGGGCGGCTGCGTGGTCGTCGCCGTCGTCGCCGGCGACGGCAATCGGCAGCTCTTCCGCGACCTCGGCTGCCACGCCATCGTCGACGGCGGGCAGTCCATGAATCCCAGCGCGGCGCAGCTGCTCGAGGCCGTGGAAACTCTCGGCGCCGAGGAGGTCGTCATCCTGCCCAACAACGGCAACGTCATCCTCACCGCCGAGCAGGCCGCGGGCATGAGCACGCTGCACATCGCCGTCGTCCCTTCGCGGTCCATACCGAGCGGCCTGGCGGCGATGGTGGCGTACGACCCGGACGAGGACGCCGTCGGCAACGCCCGGGCCATGCAGGACGCCATCGCCGACGTCCGCTACGCCGAGGTCACGCACGCGGTGAGAGACTCGGAACTCGACGGTCTGGAGGTCAAGAAGGGTCAGGCCATGGGCATCGTCGACGGCAGGCTGGTGGCCGCCGCCGACGACATCGAGGGCGCCTTCGGCGGCGTCCTGGAGGAGTTCGCCCGTGGCGGCGCCGAGTACGTCACCGTACTCACGGCGCTCAACGGGTCCTCGGGCACCACGCTCGAGCAGCTCGAGGCGGTCGCCGCCCAGGCGGCGCCGGACGCCGAAGTCAGCTTCCACGAGGGCGGCCAGCCGCTCTACCCGATCCTAGCGAGTGCCGAATGACGGCCGCAGGCTCGTCGTCGTCGGGCGCTCCGGAGGTGCGCCCGCAATGAGCACATCAGAGCTCCTCACACTCGAGAACACCGCCGTCGTCGTCGACTCCACCTGCGATCCGGCCGATGGTTGGCTCGACCAGCCGGGCATCTACATGGTCCCGCTCAAGGTCCACTTCGGCGACCAGATGTTCCGCGACGGCGTCGACATGACGTACAAGGAGTTCTTCGCCAAGCTCGAACAGACGGACATCCTGCCGACGACCTCGCAGCCCACAGCCGGCGAGTTCGTGGCCGTGTACGAGGAGGCGCGCAAGGAGTACGACCACGTCTTCTCGTTGCACATCTCCGGTGAGATGAGCGGAACGGTGCGCGCCGCCGAGCAGGCCGCGGAGCAGGTCGACAACGTCTACGTCTACGACCTGCGCACCGTCACCAGCGCCCTCTCGCTGGGCGCCGAGCGCCTGCGTGCCCGTCTGGAGAAGGGCTGCACGCTGGACGAGGCACACGCCTACGTGCGCCACTTCCGCGACGAGAGCCAGCTCCTCATCCACGCCGCGACCCTCGAGTACCTGCGGCGCGGCGGCCGCATCGGCAGGGCCGCGTCGCTGGTCGGCGGCGTGTTCGACATCAAGCCGCTCATCTGCGCCGACGACGGCGTGCTCACCGGCTACGCCAAGGTCCGCGGCCTCAAGAAGGCCCTGGCGGCGATGGAGCGGTTCGTCGACGAGCACAGCAAGCCAGACGACGAGATCTGGTTCTGCACCATCGACGCGGTCAACGACGAGGAGCCACCGCTCATCCGGGAGCTCATCGAGCGCGTCCGGCCAAACGCCCACTGGGTCTTCCAGGGCCACGTGGCCGCCGTCGTCGGCACGCACATCGGCCCCGGCACCGCGGCCTTTGCTATGATCGTGGAGTGACCGGGCAGCAACTTCCGCTCCGTTTCGGCGGCGGTCGGTACGATCAACGGCCGCCGGTCACCCGCCTCTCATTCGACCCGGCATCGCTCTCCCGCCTCCTCGCGGACCTCGAGTGCGTCACGCCGCACGTGGCACGCCGGCTCACGGCGTTCGGCCTCACCACCATCGGCGATCTCATCGAGCACTTCCCGCGCCGCTACGAGGACTTCCGCGACCGCAAGGCGATCCGCGACCTCAAGGTGGGGGAGGAGGCTACGATCCGCGGCGAGGTGGTGCGCGTGCGCGCAGAGCGCACCGCGCGCAGGAGAGTGGACATCGTCAAGGTGCTCGTGCGCGACGACACCGGCGCCGTGGAGGCGGTCTGGTTCAACCAGAAGTACCTGACCAGGGTACTGAGCGAGGGGATGCGGCTGAGTCTGCGCGGCACCTTCAGGCCGCAGAGTGGCCGACAGCAGTTCGTCGTCAAGGGCCACGAGATCCTCGACGAGGCGGACGGGGAGGGAGTCCACACCGAGGGCGTCGTCCCCGTCTATCCCGCGAGCGAGCAGGTCTCCGCCAAGCTGCTGCGGGCGCTGGTCCACGAGCTGGCGCCGGTCATGCGCCGGCTGCCGGACCCGCTCCCGGCCGGGCTTCTCGCACGCGAGCGCCTGCCCGGCCGGGCCGACGCCGTGACGGCCGTGCACCTGCCGCGGACGCTCGCGGAGGCCAACATTGCCCGCGAGCGTCTCGTCCTTGAAGAACTGCTCCTCATGCAGGTGGGGTTGCTCCTCCACAAGCAGGAGCAGCAGCAGCGCGTGCGAGCGCCGGCGCTGCCCGAGCGCGCCGCTCTTGCGCAGGCGTTTCTCGACAACCTCCCGTTCGAGCTCACCACCCACCAGCTAGCCGCGCTGGACGAACTCGAGGGCGATCTGCGGCGGGACGTGCCCATGCGACGCCTGCTGCAGGGCGACGTCGGCTCCGGCAAGACGGTCGTCGCGCTGTACTGCCTGCTGCGCACCGCCGAGGCAGGCTTGCAGGGCGTGCTCCTTGCCCCCACGGAGACGCTCGCCGCGCAGCACGCCGAGACGGTGGCGCGGCTCGTCGGGCCGCTCGCGTCCGCCGAGTTGATGACGGCGGCGCTCACCGCCAGGGAGCGGCGAGAGGTGCTGGCGCGCATCGCGTCCGGGGAGACGCGCATCGCGATCGGCACGCACGCGCTCCTGACGGAGGACGTGCGATTCGCCGCGCTCCGGCTGCTCGTCGTTGACGAGCAGCACCGCTTCGGCGTCGAACAGCGCGATGCCCTCGTGCACCGCGCGGAGCACGACGGCGTCGCTCCTCACGTGCTGCACATGACGGCCACGCCGATCCCCCGCACACTTGCGCTCACCGTGTTCGGCGACCTCGACGTCACTACTATCGCCGGCGTGCCGTCGGGCAGGCAGCCGGTGGTCACTCGCCTCGTGGACGAGGAGATGCGCGAGACGGGGTACGACTTCGTGCGCAAGCAGATCGCCAAGGGCCGGCAGGTGTACGTGGTGTGCCCGGCCATCGACGAGTCCGAGTCCATCCTGGCGGCGACGGCCGTCGCGGAGGCCGAGCGGCTGCAGGCCGGACCGTTCCGCGAGGCGCGCGTGGCCGTCGCGCACGGGCAGCTCAGGCCCGCCGACAGGGACGAGGTCATGCGCGCCTTCAAGGGCGGTGAGCTCGACGTGCTGGTCACCACCAGTCTCATCGAGGTGGGCATCGACGTGCCCAATGCGACCGTGATGATCGTCGAGGGCGCGGAGCGCTTCGGCCTCGCCCAGCTGCACCAGCTCCGCGGCCGCGTGGGGCGAGGCAGCGAGAAGTCGTACTGCCTGCTCTTCGCAGCCGCCGAGACGGGCGCCTCCCAGGCGCGGCTCGAGGCGCTGCTGGAGACCACCGACGGCTTCGAGCTCGCCGACAGAGACCTCGAGATCCGCGGCGAAGGTCAGGTGATGGGGTCGCGCCAGGCGGGCGTGCCCGACCTCAAGCTCGCCCGCCTGGCGCGCGACCGCGCGGCGCTGCTGCGCGCCCGCGCTCTTGCCACAGGCATCCTCGAGGCCGATCCCGGCCTGCGCAGCCCGGTGCACGCCCCGCTCGACGCAGCCGTGCGCGCCGCCTTCGGCGGGGAGCTCGGCTGGCTGCTCAAGGCCTGAACCGGCCTCCACGCCTCGCCGCGTATACTCTGAGACATGCGTACGCCGCAGCTCATCGCCACACACACCAACACCGACTTCGACGCGTTCGCGGCCATGATCGCGGCGCACAAACTGTACCCCGAGGCGCAGATCAGCCTCGGCGGAGCAGTGAACCGCAACGTGCGCGAGTTCCAGGCGCTGTACGCCGACGTGATCCCGGTGGTGGACCCCGCGGACGTGGACCGCGAGAGCGTCCGCCGGCTCATCCTGGTGGACACCGTGCACGCCAACCGGCTCGGCGACCTCGGCGACCTGTGCGGCCGCGAGGGGGTGCAGGTGGTCGCGTTCGACCACCACGCCCACCCTGACCAGCTGCCCGACTACCTCGATCCCGAGGCCCTGGTCAGCTCCAACGACGGCTCGCTCGTCACGCTGCTGGTGCGGATCATCGCCGAGCGCGGCATCTCCGTCACGCCCTTCGAGGCGACGGTGTTCGCGCTCGGCATCCATGAGGACACCGGGTCGCTCACCTTCGCCACCACGACCACGCGCGACGCCGAGGCGCTGGCCTGGTGCATGCGCTGCGGCGCCGACACCGAACTGCTCGAGAAGTGGCTCACCAACGCGCTCACGCCGCCCCAGCGCGTGACGCTCGCCGGCGCGCTGCAGACGGCGGAGGAACTGCCCATCGCCGAGGCGTCCGTGCTCCTCTCGGCGCTCCGTGAGGACCTGTACGTCGAGGGCGTCAGCGTCGTTGCCCACCGGGTGATGGACCTCACCGGCTGCGACGCCTACTTCCTCCTCGTCGAGATGGAAGGACGCGTGTTCGTCACGGCCCGCAGCCGGGGCGGCCGGCTCGACGTGGCCGAGGCGCTCCGCGCCGTGGGCGGCGGCGGCCACACCGCCGCCGCCTCGGCCGTGGTCAAGGACCGGCCCCTCG
>DAIQNY010000185.1:0-7072 GCA_036788155.1 Actinomycetota bacterium
TGGAGTTCGCCCTCGACACCTTCACCATCACGCCGTCGGTGGTCGGCGGCGCCTCGGGTCACGGCGCGATCAGCCCCAGCGCCCCGCAGACTGTCGACTACGGCGGCTCCAGCCAGTTCACGTTCACCCCCGCGACCGGCTACCACGTCGAGGACGTCCTCGTGGACGGCGAGTCCGTCGGCGCGCCTTCGAGCTACACCTTCGAGAACGTCCAGGCGAACCACACGATCTCTGTCGAGTTCGCCGTCGACACGTTCACCATCACGCCGTCGGTGGTCGGCGGCGCCTCGGGCCACGGCTCGATCAGCCCGAACACCCCGCAGACGGTGGCCTACGGCGGGGAGGCCACCTTCACGTTCATCCCGGACGCCAGTTACCGCGTGATGGACGTGCTCGTGGACGGCGTCTCGCAGGGCGCGGTCCCCAGCTACCGGTTCGACGACGTGACCGTCGACCACACGATCAGCGTGAGCTTCGCCTACGCGCTCAGGACGCGCGTGGTGATGGACCTCTCGGCCGCGACGGTGGGCTGGGGCAAGGCGGTGCGGGTCACGGGATCCGTGCTGCAGGACGACGGCTCTCCGCTGAGCGGCGGCAGCGTCGCGGTGCTCGGCAAGGCGCGCCTCGGCGACGCGTGGGAGACGCTCGAGACGCTGACGCCGAGCTCGGACCCCGGCTCGGAGGGCCAGGTGTCGACGACGACGAGGCCGGAGGGTCGGACCTACTACGCGCTGCTCTACACGCCGGAGGAGCACGGGCCGTACGCCGGCTCGATGAGCAGCATCCAGTCCGTGAAGGTCCGGCCGCTGCTCGGCAAGCCGTCGCGGCCGTCCCGCGCCAAGGCCAACCGCCGGTTCAAGGTCTCCGGCAAGCTGACGCCGCACTTCACCAAGGGGAGCAAGACGGTGGAGGTGCGGGCGTACCGCCAGACCAAGCGCGGCTGGGTGCTGGCCAAGAAGGTGAAGGCCACCAACGCCGACCGTGCCGGGGGCAGCACCTACGCCGCGGCGTTCAAGCTCAAGATCCGCGGCACGTACCGCTTCCGCGCGTTCACGACCGCCACCGCGCAGTTCGCGGCGACCTCGTCCGCGTACAGCAGCAAGATGCGCCTGCGCTGACGCGGGGCCACGCTGACGCGGGCACGCGTGCCCGTCAGTGTCCGGGTGACGGCAGCACCGTGAAGCCCTCGAGCAGCGCGGCCGAGGCCAGGCGCTCGTCGAGGCAGACGATCCCGCGCCCGTCTGGCCGGTCTCGCGCCCACACGAGCGCTGCCGCGAGCTGCAGGGCGTCGGCGGCACGCAGTGGGTGAGAGGCGAGCAGGCGCAGCGCGATCTTCGCCAAGTCCTGGCCGGGCTGCACGACCTCTGCTGCCTCCATGGCCTCGCCGAGCCTCTCGAGCAACCGCGCGCTCTCGGCCGTCGTGAGGGCGCCCTGACGTCGCAGCCGATGCACCGCGCTCCCGCACTCGACGTGCGACGCCCACCACACGATCATCGACGGGTCGTCGCGGACCAGCGCCTGGACGTCCGCCGAGTGCGGCTCTTCGACGAAGAGCGGGAGCAGGGCGGAGGAGTCCCAGAACCTCATCGCCCCGACTCGCGCTCCTCGAGCAGCGCGCCGAGGAGGCGCCCGTCTGGGTCGGTGAAGGTGGCCTCATCCCAGAAGCCGCCTGGGAGTTGGCGTCGCGCGCGTCGCACCGCACCGGCACGCACAAGGTCGTCGAGCTCGGAGCCGGAGGCCTCGTAGGGGACGATGCGGGCGATCGGACGTCCGCGGTCCGTCACGACGACCTCTTCACCGGCGCGCACGCCGGCCAGGAGCTCGCTGAGCGAAGCCTTGAGCCTTGCTATAGTGGTCACGTACATGTGACCAGTATGGTCAGGTGAACGACAATCGTCAACGACCGCCGTTGGGGGTTGTCTCTGCGAGCAGGGCATCGACCGGGAGGATACGGTTCGACGACAAGGCGCGGAAGTCCAGAGTCCTCGCGTCGCGGGAGACGATGCTGGGATGGTGAAGGTGACACTCACGCGACTCGGTCTACACCTCACGAGTGTGCATCGTCCACATACCTCGGTGAGTATTGCGGGGGACCCCGGCCGGTGAAAGACTCGCTGGGTCAGACCGGTTCGTCTTCCCAGACAGGGGGGTCTCATGAAGAAGCTGGTCGTTGCCGTGCTCGCCCTGGGCATCCTTCTCCTCGCCGCGGCGCCGGCGCTCGCCTCGCCGCTCAAGAACGCGTTAGGCGTGGACCGGCCGGTCGCGGGCGCCGTGCAGTACGCGCCGCGCCAGGCGATCCCCGGCGAGCGCGCCACCAAGCCGTACCCGAGCTACACGTACTACTCGGACCTGGCGCGCGTGCTCAAGCAGATCGACCGCCAGAGCGCGCGCGTGACGGTGGAGCGGTTCGGCACGTCCGCCGGCGGCCGCGCGATGTACCTGGTCACCATCCAGAAGAAGTGGGCGTCGGCGGCGGCCAAGAAGCGCTGGCAGAAGTTCATCGCCATGCAGACCGCCGACCCGAAGCAGGCGCGCGCCATGCTCCGCCGGGGCGGAGACCTGCGCGCGCCCGTCTTCATCAACTGCAGCATCCACGGCGGCGAGACCACGGGCGTGGACGCCGGCCTGCGGCTCATCCGCAAGCTCGCCTTCGGCAACGACGCCACGACGCGCAAGATCCTGAACAACTGCGTCGTCATGGTCAACGCCTGCCAGAACCCTGACGGCCGCATCACCGACACGCGCACCAACGCCAACGGGTTCGACCTCAACCGCGACTGGATCACCCAGTGCCAGCCCGAGATCCAGGCCATGACCCGGCAGATCGTCAAGTGGCACCCGACCATGTTCCTGGACCTGCACGGCTACTACGACCCGATGATCATCGATCCCACCACCAACCCGCACGACCCGAACTACGAGTGGGACCTCTCGATCGCCTACGCGCTGCCGGCCGCCAAGGCCATCGAGAAGGCGATCGAGAAGAACACCATCGTCGAGGTGGACATCCCGTACCGCGACTGGATCAACCCGGACACCGGCAAGAGCGAGGGGTTCGAGGACTACAGCCCGTACTACACGCCGCAGTTCGCCATGTTCTACGGCCTGGTGGGCTCCACCATGGAGACGTCCTACAAGAGCGAGGACGGGGTGGACGCGCACTACTACGGCATCCTGGAGGGCGCCCGGTACACGGCCGCCAACCGCGTGGGGATGCTGACCAACCAGGTCAAGCGGTTCCAGCGGGCCGACAGCGGCAAATCGCAGCCGGTGACGGCGGACGTGCCCGAGCCGCTCACGTATCCCTACGGCTACTTCATCCCGGCGCAGAAGGGGCAGGAGAGTCCCGCGCAGGCGCGCGAGGCCGTGCAGCACCTGCTGGACAACGGGATCGAGGTGTACAGGACCAAGGCGGCGTGGGTGCCGGCCCCGGGTCGTAAGATCGAAGAGATCCCGGCCGGCTCGTACTTCGTCCCCATGCGCCAGCCGCTGCGCGGCATCGCCAACGCGATGCTGTGGTACGGCGAGGACGTCTCAGCCCAGGCCACGCAGATGTACGACGCCTGCGCGTGGCAGCTGCCCGAGAGCTGGGGCTTCACCCGCGTCCAGGTGATGGACCCGGTGACGGTGCCGATGCAGCGGGTGAAGCGCGCACCGCCCGTCGCGGGGCGGCTCGCCGGCGACGGGCCGTGGTTCACCATCGTCGCGGCCGGCGGCGGCACCGCCGACATCGAGGCCGCGAACGACCTGGTGGAGCACGGGCAGCCGGTGGAGCGCGTGGTCGGCACGGCCGGCGAGCTGGGCGACCCGCCGATGGGCGCGCTGCTCGTGCGGGCCAGCAGCGCGCAGGCCGTCTCGTTCCTGCGGCAGACGGCCGCCAGGTCCGGCGCGACCATCAGCGAGGTGCAGGTGGACACCACGCGCATCGACACGCAGCCGCTGTACCACGAGGGCTACCCGGCGGGCAGCGTGACCGGCCCGCTCGAGGTGGCCGTGTACTCCGACGGTCCCACGGCCTTCGCGCTCCGCGAGCTCGGATTCCACGCCGAGGTGGTGGAGAGCGACGTGGACCTCGGCGAGTACGACGTGCTCGTGGCGGACGACTACTCCGGTCTGGACGTCGACGCGGTCAAGACGTGGGTGGCCGACGGTGGAGCCTACGTGGCCAACGGCCCCTACGGCATCATCGACGGCCTGCTCGACGTCCAGCCCATGGGCGGCTACGACTGGAGCTTCTACTGGGCCAACAACTGCCTGGGCCACACCCAGTACAGCGACACGAGCCTCGTGACCACCGGCATGGGGGAGAGCGGCTACACCTTCGGCTTCCCCATCACCTGGTTCGAGAGCCTCGGCCCGGGGGTGGAGAGCGACGCCGCCTACACCGACCCGTACTTCCTGGCCGGGTTCTGGCAGATCGGCGACCCGACCGGCCTGACCATCGCCGACGCGGCCGGCAAGTCCGTGGTGGTGCACGGCATGTCCGGCGACGGCAGGGTGATCTTCATCGGTCCCATGGCCGCCTTCCGCGCGCACACGCAGGGCACCTTCCGCCTGCTGGCCAACGCGATCTGGACGGGGAGCCACCAGCCCGTGAAGAGGTGAGGTGAGGAGGAGACGCGCGCGCGGAGAGCTTGTGCGCGCGTCGAGCGGCGAGGGGCGCCGGCCCGGCCGAGAGGCCCGGCCGGCGCCCCCCGCTCATCTCAGGTTGCGGTAGGCGTACCACGCCGGCTTGCGACTGCCGTCGAGCCGGCGGAGGCCGGTGTAGACCCCGCGGTTCGCGGGGCCGCCCGCCGGCCTCACGTCCTGCACCAGGTACCAGAAGAGCGCCTTGACCTGCTTGTGCTTGCCGGCCCTGGCGTAGGCCTGCCTCAGGTACCTCGCCTGCAGCCGCTCCGAGACGCGGAAGCCGCCGAAGTCCAGGCTGGTGCGCGTGTTGTAGCCGTACTCGGTGAGGTAGAAGGGCTTGCCGGGGAAGAGGCGCAGCAGCGTCTTGAGGTTGTAGAGGGTGACCGTGGTGCGGGGGTCGTTGGGCGGCTTGCCCGGCGCGGCGAACACCGAGCCGCCGGGCGTGTACGGATGGTGCGAGTAGCCGTCGAACCAGCGGCCGGCCTTCGCCCGTTTCAGGAACCGGGCGAAGGCCTGCGGGCTGGTGCGCAGCTTGTCGTTGGTCCCCACGGGCGCGGTGGCTCCGGCGAGCACGCGCACGCGCTTGTCCGCGCTGCGCACGCCGCGCGTGAACGCCTTGAGCATGCGCAGGTAGGTGCGCGCGCCGAACGACTTGTCGCCGGGCACGCGCTGCGGGTAGATGTAGCCCCACAGGTTGGGCTCGTTCCAGCACTCGAGCGCGTGAATGCGCGAGCCGTAGCGCTCGGCCAGCATGGCGCCGAATCGGCGGTAGTCCACCAGGGCGTCGGCGCGGATGGGGTAGAAGGGCCGGTAGCCGGGGGCCAGGGAGGGGGGAGGGTCGCTCCAGAAGCGCTGGTCCGAGGCCCACTCGGGCAGGTAGCAGGTGGTGAGCACGATGCGCAGGCCGGCGGAGCGCAGCTCGCGGACGCGTGCGTCCAGGAGCGCGAGCTGCGCCTCGTCGTAGGCGCCGCGCGCCGGCTCCGCGGTCTTCCATGACAGAACCAGTCGAATCCATTTAGCGCGCAGGCCGCAGAGTTCCGAAACCGCGGATCGAGAGGCTGGCGTCCTGCAGTCGTACTTGAGACGGAGGTCCACGATTCCTTTGCTGCCCAGCGCTTCCGCTTCCTCGGATCCGAAGCGTGCGGGTGGACCTAGAAGGACCCATGAAAGCACTCCGACCAGCACAAGAAACGGCACCAGTGGCTGGCATGACACTCGACGCGCCCGTTTTCCGTTGGCCCCTTGATGCAACGTCTCTCCCAACCAGACGCCTTATGATATCAACGCAGGCCGGTCGAGGAATCCCGGGGAGGGGCGGCCAAACGGGCGCATGACACTATCTCAGTGATTGTGCCTAGTCCCATGCATCGGTCGGGATCCAGCATTTCGCTTCAGGATTCGACTGCGGAGTGCCGAAAGTCTAATGACGCACTTGCGCTCAGACAGGGGCCGTGGGAGGAGACCGTGGGAGGAGAGAGCATGGGGCAGGAGAGAATCCTTGTGACTGGTGCGGCGGGCTTCATTGGCTCGCACGTAGCGCAGTCGCTGTTGCGGGCAGGGCATCAGGTTCGGACAATCGACAACTTCTCAACCGGCAGTCGCGGCAACCTGGCGTCTATACGGGGCGACGTGGAGCTCATTGAAGGCGACATTCGCAGCTACGAGCGAACGCACACGGCAACCAGGAGAGTCGATACTGTCATTCATCTTGCAGCTCTTCCCTCGGTCCCACGGTCGGTGCAAGACCCCCTGACAACCAATGACGTCAACGTTACAGGAACACTCAACGTGGTCTTGGCCGCTCGCGACGCCGGCGTGCGACGTGTGGTCATCGCCTCGTCTTCCTCAGTCTACGGCAGGAATGGCACGCTACCGAAGTCCGAGTCGCTAGTGCCCATGCCGGTATCACCATATGGAGTATCCAAGTTGGCTGCTGAGCAGTACTGCATGGGCTTCAGCGCTGTCTATGGAATCGAAGTCATAGCGCTGCGGTACTTCAACGTGTTCGGACCCAGACAGGACCCTGGCTCCCAATACTCGGGCGTGATTCCGAAGTTCCTTACGCGGGCCTCCAGAGGCCAATGCTTAACCATATACGGTGACGGGACGCAGAGTAGAGACTTCACATACATTGACAACGTTGTTGCAGCCACGGTAGCAGCCGGGCAAGTTCCGCTTCAGGAGTCGCTAGTCTGCAACATTGGATGCGGTGTGCGACATACGCTGAATGACCTCGCTAAAGCAGCCGAGCGTGTGGCGGGGCGCGACGTGTCCATCGAGTACGCACCTCCGCGTCCAGGTGACGTGTTGCATTCCTACGCCGATATCACTCTCGCTCGTGAGGTGCTTGCCTACGAGCCAAGGGTGTCGTTAGAAGAGGGCTTGGGCCGCACCTTGGAATGGCTGCAAGCGGCCGCTTGGCGCATATGATGGCTGGACCGAC
>DAIQNY010000186.1:0-6956 GCA_036788155.1 Actinomycetota bacterium
GCGTTCCAGCGCCCGCAGGGCCGCTGCCGGCCCGTCGACGTCGCCGGAGGCGATCACGGGGACGGACAGCTCCGCGGCCAGGGCGGACGTCACGTCGTGATCGGCCTGGCCGCGGTAGAGCTGCGCCGCCGTGCGCGGGTGGATGCACACGGCGGCGGCGCCGGCCGCGGCCAGCCGCGGCGCCACCGCCCTCCCCAGCCCGTCGCCGTCGCGGAGTCCCGAGCGGATCTTGACGGTCACGGGCACTCCGCTCCCCCCCACGGCGCGCACGACCCTGGTCACGATGTCGGCCGCCCTCTCGGGATCCCCGAGCAGAGCCGCTCCCGCGCCCGTCTTCACGACCTTTCGCACGGGGCAGGCCATGTTGAGGTCAACAAGGTCGGCGCCGGCCTCGACCGCCCTGCGCGCCGCATCCGCCAGCACGCTCGCGTCGGCGCCGAACAACTGGAACCCGAGGGGGTGCTCATCCTCGGTGTGCAGGAAGTAGTCCAGTGTGCGCCGATTGTCGTAATGCACGCCGTAGGCCGAGATCATCTCGGTGAACACGAGGCCGGCTCCCCAGCGGCGCACGCTGTGCCTGAAGGCGGGCGTGGTGAGCCCTGCCATGGGGGCCATGAAGAGTCTCCGGTCCAGACCGAGGCCGCCGATGGCGAGGGGCCGCAGCAGCGGGTCGCCGGCTTCGCCCGCCGGCGGTGACGCTGGAGCGGTGTCCGGCGGCGGGACGGGCGTGCCCACGCCCGCCGCCTCAGCCTCGCTGCTGGCGTCGCATCACGATCTCGATGCCGCGCAGCGTGAGGAACTCGTCGACCTTCTCGATGACATCGGTGTGGCGGGCGATCATCGCGGCGAGGCCGCCGGTGGCGATGACCGGGCACTTCTCCCCCAGTTCGTCCCAGATCGCGTGCACCACGCCCTCCACCTCGCCGGCGAACCCGTACACGGCGCCCGCCTGGAGGGCCTCGATGGTCGACTTGCCGATGGCGTGATCCGGCTCCACCAGTTCGACCTTGATGAGCTTGGCGGCGCGCGTGGTGAGCGCCTCCAGCGAGACCTCGATGCCCGGGGCGATGGCCCCGCCGAGATAGTCCCCGGCTGCGGAGATGACGTCGAACGTGGTGGCCGTGCCGTAGTCGGCCACGATGCACGGACCTCCGTAGGTCTCGAAGGCGGCTACCGCGTTGACGATGCGGTCGGCCCCAACCTCGGACGGGTTGCGCGTCTTGATCCGCATGCCGGTCCGCGCGCCCGGTCCCACCACGAAGGCGGAGAGCCCCAGGTGCTTCTCGCACATCTCCTCCCACTGCTGCGTGAGCCGTGGGACGACGGAGGCCACACCCACCTCGTCGACGGTCTCCCTGAGCCGCTCGCCCTTGAGCGAGAACAGGCCTTGCAGCATGCCGGCGATCTCGTCGCTCGTGCGGTGCCGCACGGTGGCCATGCGCCACTCGTCGTGGACCTCGCCGCCGTCGATGACTCCTATGTGCGTCTGCGTGTTGCCGACGTCGACCACGAGCAGCACGGTCACACCTCCAGGTCGAGGGCGAGGTCGATCCAGGGCGCGTGCGTGGTGAGCGCACCGGCCGAGATGACGTCGACGCCGGCCTCTGCGAGCTCGCGCACGCGCTCGAGCCGCACGCCGCCGGACACCTCGACGACGGCGCGACCGGCCACTCGCGTGACGGCGGCGCGTACCGTGGTGGTGTCCATGTTGTCGAGCAGGACGATGGTCGCGCCGGCGGCGAGCGCCTCGTCCAGTTGCTCGAGCGTGTCCACCTCGACCTCGAGCGCGTGCAGGTGGGCGGCCCCCGCGCGCACGCGCTCGACGGCGGCGGCGACGCCGCCCGCCGCCGCCACGTGGTTGTCCTTGATCATGGCGCCGTCGAACAGGCCGAACCGGTGCGGCGTACCGCCGCCGTGCACCACGGCCTGCTTCTCGAGGGCGCGCAGTCCGGGGGTGGTCTTGCGTGTCGCGGCGATGCACGCTCCTGTGCCGGACGTCTCGGCGACGTATGCCTCGGTGAGCGTCGCCACGCCGCTCAGCCGGCAGAGGAAGTTGAGCGCCGTACGCTCGGCGGCGAGGATCGCGGCCAGTGGGCCGCGCAGCTCGGCAATGGTCGCGGCCGCCTCGAAGCGCTCGCCGTCGTGGATGAAGACCTCCACGGCGAGCGCTCGGTCCACCTGCCGGGCCGTCTCCTCGAGCGCCGCCACACCGGAGAGCACGCCGGCCTCCCGCGCGACCACGCGCGCGACGCCGGCGCCGCCGAACACGGAGCCGGTGAGGTCGCCGTACCCCGCGAGGTCCTCGCGAAGCGCGCGGCGCACGGCAGCGCGTGCCGCAGCGCGATACCCCCGGTCGCTCACGCGGCGGCGCCCCTCGCGCGACTCCGTCGCCCGTCACTCATGCGGGGTCACCTTGCTCACGCCCTCCGTGCGCTCCTGCTCGGGCAGTCTCAGGGTGATGTGCTTGAGCCAGCGCTCGTCCACCTCGGGGAAGTCGTCGCGCAGGTGCACGCCGCGTGACTCCTCGCGCAGGAGCGCGCACTTGGCGATCTGGGTGCCCAGTGTGAGCATGTTGAGCACCTCGTACTCGTCCTCGCCCATCGCGCCGAAGCGCAGCTCCGACGTCAGCGAGCCCAGCTCATCCAGCGCCTCCTGCAACTCGCCCGCACGCCGCAGGACGCCCACCTGGTGCTGCATGATGTCGCAGAGGCGGGCGCGGGCGGCGGCGGCGTCGCTGCTCTCGCCGCCCGCGTCCGCCTCCGGGATGTCGAAGCTCAGACGGCGCACATCCTCACCCAGCCGCCCGATGTAGCGGTCGAGGTCGCGCACCACGCGGTCCGAGAACACGAGGCCCTCGAGCAATGAATTGCTCGCCAGCCGGTTGGCGCCGTGCACACCAGTGCTGGCCACCTCACCGCTGGCGTACAGCCCCGGCACGGTCGTGCGCCCCCAGACGTCGGTGACCACGCCGCCGACGAAGTAGTGACACACAGGCGCGACGGGGATGAGGTCGCCGGCCAGGTCGAGCCCGTGCTCGTGGAGGCCGGCGGTGACGCTCGGGAACCGTTCGTAGAGCCAGGCTGCCTCGAGGTGCGTGGCGTCGAGGTACACGTGCTCGCTCCCCTCCCGGCGCATCTCGGTCACCATGCCGCGCACCACGATGTCGCGCGAGGCCAGCTCGCCCCGCGCGTCGTACTCCGTCATGAACCGCTCGCCGGCGGCGTTGCGCAGGTAGGCGCCCTCGCCGCGCAGCGCCTCGGTGACCAGCTGCACCGTCTGCTGCCCCGGCACGGCGAGACCGGTTGGGTGGAACTGCACGAACTCGAGGTCGCGGATGGCGGCGCCGGCCCGGTACGCCATGGCCACGCCGTCTCCGGTCGCCACCGGGGGGTTGGTGGTCCTGCCATACACCTGCCCGGCGCCTCCCGTCGCCAGCACCGTCACCATGGCGACGTTGAGCGTGAGCCCGCCGTCGGCAAGGTTGAGCGTGAGCGCCCCCACGCAGCGCCCGTCCACGGTGAGCAGGTCGATGACGAACTCGTCCTCGTAGAGCTGCACCCGACTGCCGAGACGGGCGGCCTCGGCGAGGGCGCTCGAGACCTCGCTGCCGGTGGCGTCGCCGCCGGCGTGCACGATGCGCGGCAGCGAGTGCGCCCCCTCGCGCCCCAGCACGATCTGGCCGTCCACCGTATCGAACCGGGGGCAGATCTCCATGAGTTCACGCACGCGGTCCGGGCCCTCGCTCACGAGCACCCGGACCGCCTCTTCGTCGCACAGGCCGGCGCCGGCGCTCAGGGTGTCCTGCAGGTGCAACTCGGGCGAGTCGCCCTCGCCGATGGCGGCGGCGATGCCGCCCTGGGCGAGGAACGTCGTCGTCTCCTCGAACGTGGACTTGGTGAGCAGCCCCACGCGCCAGCGGCGCGCCGCGCCGATGGCGGCCGTGAGACCGGCGATGCCGCCGCCGAGCACGAGCACGTCGAAGCTGCGCCGGTGCAGGGTCTCTTCGGAACGGCTCGCCACGTACGGGCGGGTCATGGGACTCGCCTCAGTGCCGGCTCTCCATCGGTCACCGCTCACCCTTCCGTGGCGTCGTGCAGCCTCACCTGCTGTCGCCGGGCGCTGGCTTCGCCGAGCCCGGCAACGTCGAGATCCGGCATGCCCCTGGCGTGCTCCCACACCTCCGCGAGGGGAACGAGGACGAAGGCCCGTTTGACCATGCGCGGGTGCGGCAGCGTGAGTTCGGGGTCGTCAGACTCCGTATCCTGGAAGAGCAGTATATCGATATCGAGCGTGCGTGGGCCAAAGCGCAGCGTGCGCACGCGTCCGTGTTCGCGCTCGATGCGCTGGCACTCGTACAGCAGGTCCAGCGGCTGCAGACCGGTCTCGAGGCACACGACCTGGTTGAGGAACAGGTCCTGACCCTCGACCTCCTGGGGAGCCGTTTCGTAGATCCGCGAGACGGCGACGATGCGGGTGGCGGGCAGCGCCGAGAGCGCTTCGCGCGCGGCGCGCAGGTACTCAGTCCTGTCGCCGAGGTTCGATCCCAGCGAGAGGAAGACGCGCCTGCCCTGCTGTTGACCGGGTGGTGCTTCTTCGGCGCCCTGGGTGGTCATGCGGTGCGGACCACCTCGACGCGCGCCGCGTGGATCGGCAGCTTGACCGGCGGCGCGACCTTGCTCACGGCGATCTCGACGAGGAGCGGATCAAACTCGTCCCACAGCCCGTCGCAGATGACGGTCGCCAGTCGCTCGAGCAAATGGAACTCGTTGCCCTCGACCACGCCTCGCACGTAGTCGACGATGCGGCTGTAGTTGACCGTGTCGTCGAGGTCGTCGCTCTGACCGGCCCCTCGTGGCTGCGGGTCAAGGCGCACATCGACGACCAGTGTCTGGCCGATCGCCCGCTCCTCGTCCGTGACGCCGCAGCGGCCGCGCATCTCGATGCCGTCGAGGATGATGGACAGGCTCCGCGCCATGAGGCCTCCTTGGTCGGGGTCGCCGTGGCTCAGGGCGTCGTGACGCCCTCGCGCACGGCGAGCGCCACGCGCAGCGCTTCGAAGTTGGGCTTGACGTCGTGGACGCGGAAGACATGCGCGCCCGCGAGGTAGCCGATGACGGTGGTGGCGACCGTGCCGATCATGCGGTCGGCGGGCTCGGCGCCGAGGATGGCGCCCAGGAAGCGCTTGCGCGAGGCGCCGAGCAGCACCGGTCGGCCCAGGGAGCAGAACCGCTCCAGGCCGTCCAGCAGCGCGAGGTTGTGGGCGACGGTCTTACCGAACCCGATGCCGGGATCGACCATGATCTGCTCCTCGCGCACGCCGCGCTCCAGGGCGAAGGCGATGCGCTCCTCGAGAAAGCGGAGCACTTCGTCGACGACGTCGTCGTAGCGGGGATCGTCCTGCATGGTCTTGGGCTGCCCCTTCATGTGCATGAGGCACACGGGGCAGCCGGTCTCGGCCACCAGCTCCGCCATCCCGTCGTCGAACCGCAGAGCGCTCACGTCGTTGACGATGGTGGCCCCGGACGCGAGTGCGCGCCGCGCCACCTCGGCCTTCATCGTGTCGACAGAGATGGGCACGCCGACGCTGCCGGCGAGGGCCTCGACCACCGGGAGCACGCGGCGCAGTTCCTCGTCCGGCGAGACGGTCTCCGACCCGGGGCGTGTCGACTCGCCGCCGATGTCGACGATGGAGGCGCCCTCACCGACAAGCGTGAGGGCCTGCTCCAACGCGGCGTCGGCGGCGAGGAATCGCCCGCCGTCCGAGAACGAGTCGGGCGTGACGTTGACCACGCCCATCACGGCCGGGAACGGCAGGTCCAGGGAGAAGGTCGGCGCGGCCGGCTGCATGGCGGGCTTCAGCGCGGCGCGTTGATGAGGGCGAACACCTCGGCGCGCGTGGCCTCATTGGTGCGGATGAGCCCGCGGACCGCGCTGGTGACCGTCTTGGAACCCGGCGTGCGCACGCCCCGCATGCTCATGCACAGGTGCTCGGCCTCGATGAGCACGAGGGCGCCGGTGGGATCGAGTGCCGTCTGGATCGCGTCGGCGACCTCGCTCGTGATGCGCTCCTGCAGCTGGGGGCGCGCGGCCACCAGTTTCACGACGCGCGCCAGCTTGCTCAGCCCGGCGATGTGCCCGTGCTCGCTCGGGATGTACGCCACGTGCGCCAGACCGTGGAACGGCAGCAGGTGGTGTTCGCACACGGAGTAGAACGCGATGTCCCGGATGAGGACCATCTCGCGATGGTGGTCGCCGGGGATGGCCGTGAGCACCTCCGCCGGGTCAGCCGCGCCGATGCCGGCGAAGATGTCCGCGTACATGTCGGCGACGCGCTCGGGGGTCTTCTGCAGGCCGGGGCGCTCGGGATCCTCGCCGATGCCCTCGAGGATCAGACGTACGCCAGTCTCTATCTTGTCGCGGTCCACGTCGTGGTGAGATGCCCTCGCGGGCTGCTCAGGTCGCCTCGGGGTTGACCGGGTTGACATGGGCGGGCTTTGGCACCGGCGGCTGCTTGGCGCGCTGCCGCTTCTCGGGTTCTGGAGGCTCCGCGTGGCGCCGCCGTTCGCGCTCGTCGCGCTCGCGGAAGACCTCTTCCTCCGACAGCCCGTCGACGAGGCCCTGGAACTCGTGCGCCTCGATGGTCTCGCGAGTGATGAGGATCTTGCTGATGCTGTCGAGCAGATCGCGCTTCTCGACCAGAAGGTCCTTGGCGCGCTGGTGCGCCTCCTCGATGATGCGGCGGATCTCGTCGTCGATCTGCTTGGCGATCTCCTCCGAGTAGTCCGCCTGGTGCTGCATCTCGCGGCCGAGGAACGGCATGGACTGGTCGTGGCCGAGAGTCCGCGGGCCGAGCTCCTCGCTCATGCCGTACCGCATGATCATCTGCTTGGCGGTCGCGGTGGCCTTCTCGAGGTCGTTGGCGGCGCCGGTGGTGATCTCGCCGAAGACGACCTCCT
>DAIQNY010000187.1:0-6947 GCA_036788155.1 Actinomycetota bacterium
ATGTCGAGAAGGAGCACGCAACCGGGATGTGCCGCCACCGCCGCGAGCGCCTCATCGCCGGTCGTGGCCTCCGCTTCGACGGTGTATCCCTCGGTCTCCAGCAGCTGCCGCAGCCCCTGTCGGAAGAGGCCGTGGTCGTCGGCGATGATCACTCGTCCCTTGTCGCTCATCTACTTCGCCCCCACGAGAAGTGATACCAGGTCGAGATACGTGTCGACCTCGAACGGTTTCGGTAGATACCAGGCGCGCCTCTCACGCACCTCCGCCAGCGCCACACCCGCCGCCGGATCACCGCTCACGAGCAGGACCGGAATGCCCGGGGCGAGTCGCGCCGCTATCTGGATACCGTCCATGTCGGGCAGATGGTAATCCAGAACGGCGACTCCCCACTCTTCGTCATTCAACTCGACATCCTTCCCCGAGACCGCCGCCGTGATGCGCGCGCCGCAGCCCTCGAGGGCCTTCACGGCGGCGGCGCGCAAGGCCGCGTCGTCTTCGACGAGCAGCACACGGACGTCACGGATCCTCTCGTGGCGGGCCACCGGTAGGGTCACGGTGAAGACGGCGCCGCCCCCACGACGGTCGCCGGCGGCGATACTGCCGCCGGCGTCCTCGACCACGCGGCGCACCAGCCACAGGCCGAGGCCGGTACCGCTCGCCTTGGTCGTGTAGAAGGCCTCGAAGACGTCACCCTCGGGCAGCCCCGGTCCCCGGTCGGCGACGGTGACGGTGACCGTGTCCGGGTTGCTCCGTATGGCCACGCCCACCGGACCGGCGCCGCCCGTGGCGTGCAGCGCGTTCACGACGAGGTTGGTGACCACGGAGCGGAGGTCGTTCTCGGCGATCGCCGCCCTCGCGCCGTTGGCGTCGACTCGCAGCGTCACCTTGGCGCCCTCGTTACGGCTGCGCAGGACGGCGACGACGTCACGCACGACCGGGACGACCTCGGTCAGCGACATCCCGACGGCTCGGGCGGCGTCGGGGTTGATGGAGTGCATGATGGCGCCCAGCCGGTCCAGGCACAAGCGCGTCTGGTCCTTGATCACGTCGAGCTGCTCCACGCGGGCGGGCTCGGCGGCCAGAGCCCGCCGCAGCAGGTTGGCGTAGAGCTCGACCGTCGCAAGTGGCGACTTGAGCTCGTGCGCCATCGCGCTCGCGATCCGCCCGACCTCCGCGAACCGCCGCGCCTCCGCGGCGCGCCGCTCCTCGGCCAGGGTGTCCGTGAGGTCGGTGAAGAAGACGGCGGTCCCGCCGTCGCCGCCCAGCAGCGACGAGGTGTAGCCGAGCGTTCGCTCGCCCGTCGGGGTCAGGACGGTGACCTGGCGGCGGGCGTGGGCGGCACCGGTGCGACGGGCCTCCTGCAGGACGCCGGCGAGCGCCGCGAGCGCCGGCTCGCCGTCCGTCAGCTCGTCGAGGGCGCGACCCACCACGTCCTCGACGGAGACGCCGAGCATGCGGGCCGCGGCGGGGTTGTACACTCCCACGCGCCCGCCCTCGTCGGCGGCCATCACGGCCGTCTGCACGTGCAGCAGAACCTTTGAGTCGAGCTGGCCTATCTCACGGACCTCCACACCCCGCGCTCACCCTGCGTCGTGCAGTATGTCTCCTGCGAGCCGGATGTGCACGTCCTCGCGCTTCTGACTGGCGGATGCCGGGCTCGCCGAGGGACCGCCCGAAGGCGGCGCGAGCCCGATCAGCGGGCGCGAGCACGGGGGAGACTCAGGAGCGAGCACCGAGCTCCCGGACCTCCGCGGTCCCGAGGAGGTCGGCGGCGAGGCCTGCGTCGAGGACGCCGGCGCCGTACCGCTGGGTGCTGGCGGCGCCGGCGGCGAGCGCGTGGCGCAGGCACTCCCCCAGGTCGAGCTTGCGGAAGCGGGCGCTGATGAATCCCGCGAGGAAGACGTCGCCAGAGCCGACCGTGCTGACCACGGACTCGAGGGGCGCGATGTTGCCCTGGAAGACCCGCTGCTTGCGGCCGACCTGGAAGCGGGCCACGCACCCGTGCGGCGTCTTGATGATCGTGTTCCGCGCCCCCATCTCGCACACCATCGCGGTGGCGTCGACCAGGTCCTGGTCGTCGTGGAACTCGTGCCCCACGAGGTCCTCGGCCTCACGCAGGTTCGGCGCCACCAGATTGGGCCGGCCGCGTACGCCGCGACGCAGCGGCTCGGCCGCGCTGTCGAGCACCGCGTAGCAGCGGTGCTTGCGGATGCGGCCGAGCACCGCGGCGTAGAAGTCCTCGCCGATCTTGCGCGGCAGCGACCCGGCGAGCACGACGAACCGCGCGCCCTTGGCGAGGTACTCGATCTTGTCCAGCAGCGAGGCGGTCTCGGCTTCGGTGACCACCGGGCCGTACTCGACGACCTCCGTCTGCGTCATCGTCGTGGGATCGACGACGGCGGTGGACGTACGAGATTCGCCGCCGATGTGCACGAAGTCGTTCAGGATGTTCTCGCGCTGCAGGCCCTCGACGATGAGCTGCCCGGCGCGGCCACCGACCAGCCCCGTGATCACCACGGGCTCGCCGAGCGTCTTGAGCGCACGGGCGATGTTGACCCCCTTGCCGCCCGGAAGCGTGAGGCTCTCACTGGCGCGGTGACGGAACCCTGTCTGGAAGTTGGGGACGGTGAGCGTCTTGTCGACGGCAGCGTTGGGCGTGACGGTGATGATCACGATGCCCTCCAGTGAGCCTGCGCACAGAAGCCGGCGCGCTGTGTCGCGCCGGCCTTCAGGCGGCGCCAGTATACCACCGCGCCCGCCTTGACACTGTCAGGGCGCGGCGGTACGTTCTGGGAGCGTCAACCAGGCGCAGTTCCTCGTTAGGTGAGGCTCCGGCACACATAGAGGCCGTTGCGCGGAAACGTCCAGAGACGCCAACGCGTAGGACAGGCACTACCGGCTCAAGGTTTTGCCCGAAACGGCTGAGGCCCTGACCTCTACGGTGTGTTGTGCTAAAGCTGGGACGAGTGAGGATCGCCCCTTCACGTGTGCGTTCCGGAGCCTCCCGGCTGGGAGGCTTTCGTATGTCCAGTGACCCGGGGTCACGCGAAGGAGGTGAGGCCTGTGTTCTACCTGAGCAAGCTGCTCGGCAGTCCCGTCAAGGACGTCGAGAACAAGTCTGCCGGGGCGCTCCACGACCTGGTGGTCAGCGCCAGACAGGCCTACCCCGTGGTCACCGCCGTCGGTGTCAAGCGCCGCGGCAGGGTCGTGTACGCCTCGTGGGAGACCGTCACGAGCTTCGAAGAGTCGGAGACGCTGCTCCACATCCCGGCGTCGGAGCTCGCCGAGCGTGAGCTCGCCTCGGGCGAGCTGCATCTCTCGGCCACCTTCCTCGACAAGCAGCTGGTCGACACGGAGGGCCGCAAGGTCATCCGTGTCAACGACATCCAGCTCGTGCGCAACGGTCCCGTCGTGCAGGTCGCCGCGGTCGACGTCAGCAGCAACGCGATCCTCCGCCGTGTCGGCCTGGCGAAGGTCGGCGACCGCCTCGCGAAGGGTCGCCAGCGTCCCAAGCCGCACCTGATCGACTGGAAGGACGTCGACATCGAGCAGACTGACGAGGCCGCCGTGCGCCTCGCCGTCCCCCAGACCAAGCTCGAGCTCCTGCACCCGGCCGACATCGCGGATCTGGTGCACGAGCTCTCGCCCGAGGAGCGCGCCGCCGTGTTCGACGCGCTCGAGGACGAGCTGGCCGCCGAGACGTTCGAGGAGCTCCACCCCTCGTACCAGGCGTCGCTGTTGCTCGACATGCCGGACGAGAAGGCCAGCGAGATCCTCAACGAGATGTCGCCGGACGACGCCGCCGACCTGCTGGCCGACCTGCCGGACGACAAGCGTCAGCGCTTCATCGCCATGATGGAGAAGGATGACGCCGAGGACATGCGCGAGCTGCTCAGCTACCCGGAGCACTCCGCCGGCGGCATCATGACCACGGACTACGCGTGGGCGCGCCTGGACGACACGGCCGAGCGCGCCATCGAGCGCCTGCGGGAGCAGGAGGAGGACGCGGAGACCGTCTACTACATCTACGTCACCGACCGCTCCGAGCACCTGCGCGGCGTGTTCTCGCTGCGCGACCTCCTCATGACACCGCCCGACAAGAAGGTCCGCGATTTCATGACCGAGAACCCTGTGAGCGTGCGGACGGACGCGACCGAAGAGGAGATCACCAACGTGATCGCCAAGTACAACCTCCTCGCCCTCCCCGTGGTGGACGAGGAGGACGTGCTGCACGGCATCATCACCATCGACGACGCCATCGACCTGGTGCTTCCGCTCGCGTGGAAGAAGCGCCTGCCGAGGATCTTCCATTGAGGAGGCCTCGATGGCGCAGACTCCCCGCCGTGTAGGCGGCCTCCGGCTCGCCGGCCGGGTCGGCCGCACCCGGCTGCTGCTCATCCTGGCCATGGTCGGGCCGGGGTTCATCGCCGCCAACGCCGGCAACGATGCCGGTGGCATCACCACCTGGTCGGTGATCGGCTCGCGCTACGGCTACAGCATGATCTGGCTGCTGGTGGCGATCACGCCCGTGCTCGCGATCGTGCAGGAGATGAACGCCCGCGTCGGAGTGGTCACCGGACGCGGGCTGGCCGGACTGATCCGCGAGAACTTCAGCCTGCGGATCACCGCCCTCGCGATCCTCGCCACGATGGTGGCGAACTTCGGCACCACCGTGGCCGAGTTCTCGGGCGTCGCCGCCGCGAGCAGCCTGTTCCACGTGCCCAAGTACGTGGCCGTGCCGGTAGTGGCCATGGCAGTGTGGTTGCTGGTCACCCGCGGCTCGTACCGCAAGGTGGAGCGCGTGCTGCTGGCTCTGGGCTTCGTGCTCCTCACGTACGTGGTCTCGGGCATCCTGGCAGGGCCGGACTGGGGCGCGGCCCTGCACGGCGCCATGCACCCTTCCATCCAGTGGGACAGTCTGTGGATCTTCACGGCCATCGCCGCCGTCGGTACCACCCTCACTCCCTGGGGGCAGTTCTTCATCCAGGCGGCCGTGGTGGACAAGAAGGTGCCGTGGAGCCAGTTCGCCTACACCAAGTACGAGATCTACGCCGGTTCGGTCTTCATGACGACCATCGATTTCTTCATCGTCCTGGCCTGCGCCGCCACGCTCTTCCCGGAGGGCACCATCGTGCGGTCGGCCGAGGAGGCCGCCCTGGCACTGGTGCCGTTCCTCGGCGCCGCGGCCCGGTACCTCTTCGGCATCGGGCTGCTCAGCGTGTCGATCCTCGCCGCCGGGGTGCTGCCGCTGGCGACCGCCTACGTGGTCTGCGAAGCCTTCGGCTTCGAGAGCGGCCTGGATGCCTCGTTCCGCGAGGCCCCCGTGTTCAACGGCATCATCACGTTCCTCACGTTCGTGCCGGCCGCCGTCGCCATCATCCCGGGTCTGCCGCTGGTGACGGTGATCCTCGTGGCCCAGTCGCTCAACGGTGTCCTGCTGCCGGTGATCCTCATCTTCACGCTGTTGATGATCAACAATCCGAGGGTGATGGGCGAGCACGTCAACGGGCGTGTGCGCAACGTGGTCGCCTGGGGATTCACGGCCACGTTGATCTGCATGACGGTGGTGCTGCTGCTCTCGCCCCTCTTCGACTGAGGCGGCGCCGGGGCGCCGGACACAGGCCTTCAGTCGCCCTCGTACCGCTGCGGCGAGCGCGGCTCGATGTGCACGAGGACGTCGGTGTTGGGGATGCACGCCCGGATGTCCTTCTCGATGTGCTCGGCGACGTCGTGCGCCTCGGCCACCGTGAGCCTCTCGTCCACCACCACGTGCAGGTCGACGTGCCGCCGGCTGCCGGCCCGGCGGGCGCGGAGCTTGTGGTACCCCGCTATGATGTCGCCCCGGTGTTCGGCCACGCAGCGGCGGATCTCCTCCAGTTCCTGCTCGGGCAGCGTCTCGTCGAGCAGCACGCGGGTGGACTGCACGACCAGCCGATACCCGGTCCTGATGATGAGCACCGCCACGGCGATGGCGATGAGGGGGTCGAAGTACTCCCACCCCGTCACCTCGACGACCAGGAGGCCGCCGGCCACGCCGAACGACGTGTACACGTCGGTGAGCAGGTGGGCGGCGTCCGCCTCGAGCGCGGCCGACTCGGTCCGCCTGGCCACGGGGTAGAGCACCCTGGTGGAAACGATGAGATTGACCACGCCGGAGATCAGCATGACGGCGATGCCGAGCCACACGAAGTCGATCGTCGGGCCCTCGACGATCTTCATCACGCCCTCGTAGATGATGACGCCGGCGGCGGCGATGATGAGCATCGCCTCCACGGCGCCGCTCACGTTCTCGACCTTCTCGTGGCCGTAGTGGTGCCGCTCGTCCGGGGGCTGCGCCGCCCGGCGCACGGACCAGAACGCGATGAGTGCTGCCACGAGGTCGGAGCCGGAGTGCAGCGCCTCCGAGATGATGGCGATGGAGCCGGAGAGGACGCCGACGGCGAGCTTCAGTGCGATGAGCGTCGCGTTGGACGCGATCGACACCGCGGCGGTGCGCGACTTGAGCCTGTGGTCGAGCCGGGCGTCGATGGATGTGTTCTTCGCGGCCGAGTCACCCGGCCCGGGGTTGTTCGCACCCATGCAGCAGACCCTCCCGTCGTAGCACATCGACGAGGGCCCTGCCGGCCAGTGCGCGGTGGCTGGCCTGATCCTTGGCATCCTGTGGCCACTCGGCCACGGTAAGGTCTGACCCTTGCGGGACGAAGACAGGGTCGTAGCCGAACCCGCCCTCACCGCGCGGCGCCTCTGCGATGGCGCCCCACCAGTGTCCCGTCGCGACGTAGTGTTGCATGTCCGGCCCTACGGCAACAACTGAGCAGACGAAGCGGGCGCGGCGGGCGAGCGGGCCGGCGAGGCCGCTCATCTCGCCCAGAAGGCGCTCGTAGTTGGCCCTGTCGGCGCCGGGCCCGTCCACGCCCGCGTAGCGGGCGCTGGTGACGCCCGGCGCC
>DAIQNY010000188.1:0-6871 GCA_036788155.1 Actinomycetota bacterium
CCGCGGTGACACTCGGAGCATGCCACCACGGAGGCCTCTCTTCATGGCATTCAGTTCCAGGCCGCGGAGCTCCTCGCCGGTCTCGAGGACGTGTGCGAAGGCCCAGCCCAGCGCCTCGTCCTCCATCGGAGCGACGTCGCCGACCGTCCGCCCGAGGTGCTCCTCCGCCGGGAGTCCGTTGAGCTTCGCCAGCGTCTCGTTCACGCGCAGGTACCTGAGCCTTCGGTCGAGGATGAACAGACCCACGGGCGAGCCGCCGAAGAAGCCGGTCAGAGCTTCCTCGGCCTCCCGCCGCTGGGTCACGTCCAGGACGATCATGGCGAACTGGCCCCGCCGGGGCGACGCGAACTGGATGTCCAGATGGCGGCCGAGGAAGGAGTAGAAGGCCTCGACGCGCTCGGCCACGCCGGTCGCGGCGACCTGGACGCCGCGCTCGAGGAGGTCGCTGTCCGCGACTGCCGGGACGACCTCCCCGAAGCGGCGGCCCAGGATGTCGGCGACGCGCATCCCGGTCTGGGTCTCGAAGGCCGGGTTGGCCGCCAGGCACACGAAGTCGACCGGGCGGCCCCCGTCGTCAAGCACGACTTCCTGCAGCGAGAACCCGCTGAGAGCGTTCTCGAACAGGGTCCGGTACCGCGCCTCGCTGTCGCGCAGCGCCGCCTCCTGGGCCTTGCGCTCACCGATCTCGCGCACCACCTCGAGGTAGTGCCTCTCGCCTTGGATGAGGACCGCGCTGATGCCCACTTCCACAGGGAACTCCACGCCGTCGCTGCGCCGGTGGACGGTCTCCAGCGTGATGTGGCCGGCCTCCTCCACCGCCCGTCCCCGCTCCGCCAGGGGGATCTCACGATACGCAGCCATCACGCTGTCGACGCGCTTCCCCACCAGGTCGCTGCGCGCGTAGCCGTACGTGGCGAGCGCGTGGTCGTTGGCCTCGACGATGACCCCCTCCCCGTCGAGCAGCAGCACGATCTCCTTGGCCTCCCGCATGAGCACCGCGAACCGCTCCTGGGCCACGCGCCGCTCGCGCTCGGCGGCCACGAGCTCACGCAACGTGCGCGCCTCGCGTGTCCGCAGGTAGAAGAGCAGCACGGCGCCGGCGAGGACGACAATGGCGACCACCCAGGCCACGGTCGCGCGCGCCCGACCGGCGACGGGCTGGTCGATGATCGCGAGGTCCTGCTTCGCGACCAGGTACCAGGGCGTCCCCGGCACGCCGCCGACGCTGGCCAGTACGGGCTCGCCCCGGTAGTCCCTGCCCTCCACGACGCCGGTCCGGCCGCGGTGTGCCTGCGCGGCCGGCAGGTCCTCATCCGCGACCGGACGCGTGAACGAGAGCGGAGCATGGCCTCCGACCTGCAGTGGGTTCAGTGCGATGACCATGTCTCCGCGCACCTCGGCGAGCACGCTCTCGCCGGTCTCCATGGAACCTGGCCAGGAGAGCAGGATCGGGAAGAGCACCTCCTCGGCGTCGTGCTCCACGAGCAGCACACCCAGCGGGGTACGGTCCTGCTTACGTCCGTCCCTGATCGAGGCGGCGAAGTCCATGACCACCTTGCCGTCCCGTCTGAGGTAGAGGTCCGAGAACACGAGCTGCTCCTGCCGGAGAGCTTCGCGGGCAAGCTGACGTTGCCGCGACGTCATCCGGGCATCGCCGGGTCCGAGGTAGTCGTGGGGCGAGACGGCGACGACCTCCAGATCGTCTCCCAGGACGATCATCGCCGCGTAGTCGTGTGCGTGTCGGTAGAGCCCCAGCGTCTGTCGCAGCATGGATTCGGACCGGCGGGCGGCATCGGAGTCGCGACCTGGCCTGAGCGGCCGGACGATGTCGAACGCTCGGGCGTGCAGGGCCACGTCGTGGCGCTCGTCCTCGATCAGCGCCGCGATGCGGTCGCTCTGGGCGCCCCACATCCCCTGCAGGGCCGATGCGCTGTCGGCGCGCAGTTCGTCGGCCTGGCTGTCGAAGATGGCCCAGGCCGTGAGCGAGACCGCGACGGTCAGCACGACCAGGACGACCAGGGGAAGCAGGAGCGCACGCGCCCTGCCGCGTCGCACTCGCGCCTGCGGCGCTTCCACCACCTCGTCCGCTGCTCCGCGCGTCTGCCGGCGCCCGCCCGTCATGACTCCTCCGTGCTCCCCTCCGCGGCGCTCGGCGGCGCCGTGCCCACTCTCTCTGCGTCCTCCGTCCGCGGCCCCGCTCTCTCACGTCCGCTGCTTGACCAGCAGGACACGCGTACCGAGCGGGCCGCATGTGTACTGGACAGCATCGGCAAGAGCACGCATGAAGTGGATACCCCGCCCACTGGTCGCCGCGCTGGACGGGGCGCAGATGGGCGTGGCGGACATGCCGTCGCCGCCGTCCACGACCTCCACGGCGACCTCGTCCTCATAGCAGAAGAAGCGCACGCGGACATCGTCGGCGGCGCCGTGAGGCGAGCCGTGGACGACGGCGTTGGCGAGAGCCTCGGCGACGGCCACGTTGAGCTCGAAGAGGGCGGCGCCGTCGAGCCCTGCGACCTCCGCGAACGCCCCGACCCTGCGGCGCGCGGCGCGCAGCTGACGCGTGGTCGCCGGGAAGCTGAACTCGTGCTCCCAGCGCGGCCGGTCAGGCGCCCGCAGCGGTGCGTCCGCGCCGGCGCCGGGCAGTCCGGGCGCCGGCGGCTCCGCGCGCATCAGGCCCGCCTCCGCCAACGCCTGGCGGGCCTCAGGTTCCTCAACGGCGATGACGAGCTCGCCGCCGATCTCGGCGAAGGCGTGGGCCGCCTCCTGCAGGGCGGCAAGGCCGACGGGATCGATCGGCGCCCACGGATCCAGGTCGACGACCACGGCCTCCGCCTCCACGTCGAGGCATCGGTCGACCTCCGCGGGCAGATCGGCGGCGAGCTCCCGCCCGGCGACGCCGCCGCAGTGGATCACGCACACCTCGCCGCGCATCTCGGTACTCACATGAAGGCGTTCTTCGTGCGGCAAGTCAGTCCTGTCCCGACCGTTCGCTGTCGTAGGGCACCGGCGGCTCGAACCGGCAGTCCTCCTGCCCCGGCCAGCCGCCGAATGGATACGTACAGTGCATCGCGTGGACCTGCTCGCCCACGTCGTCGAAGCGCGCGTGGATGCGCTCGACGATCTCGTCCGTCATCGTGAACGACCGCACGCCCTCGATGAACGCCTGTCGCAGCGCGTCCATGCGCAGTTCGAGCTCGTCGAACTCGGCGCGCCATTGGTGCACATCTCCCGTCGCCGGATGGCGCAGGTCGCGGGTCTCGCTCATGTCACTTCCTCCATCACTGCGTACGCCAGGACCAAGTACGGTCGCAGTGCGTCATACCCTTCCTCCCAGGGCGATACACGAGGGCTCGACGGCGGGCGCGGGATCCCCGTCTCCCCGGCTGTACACTGCATGCGTGAGCCGGCGCACAGGGCCGGTCGCCGAGACGGAGGGAGACGAGGATGGGAGCACGCGAGTTCGGGAGGGGACGCCGCGTCGTCGCACGCCTGCCGCACGGCGGCGACCTGCTCGAGGAGATCACCAGCGTGGCCGACGAGTACGGCATGCGGGCGGCGGAACTGCGCGCCATCGGCGCGCTGCAGGCCGCCCGCCTCTCGTACTACGACCAGACGGCGCACGAGTACGGCGAGTTCGCCGTCGACGGCGCCGTGGAGATAGTGAGCCTGCTCGGCACGGTCTCGCAGAGGGACGGCGCCACGATGGTACACGCACACGCCGCGCTGGCAGGTCGCGACGGCGCCTGTGTCGGCGGCCACGTGGCGCCGGGCTGCGTCGTCTTCGCCTGCGAGCTCGTGCTGCAGGAACTGGTCGGCGAGCCGCTCGAGCGCGAGTTCGACGAAGTGACGGGCCTCGCACTGTGGCGCAGCCTCTAAGCGGCCGTACGCGGGAGGAATCGAGGGGAGAAGCTGGTGTCGGAAGGGGGACTTGAACCCCCATGAGGTTATACCCTCACTAGGCCCTCAACCTAGCGCGTCTACCAATTCCGCCATTCCGACACTGAGGGAGTGCGAGTATAGGGCGCGAAGCGCGAAAGTTCAACGCGCGATCGTCTCGCCGTGGCATGACGATGGGCGGGCCGTCTCGCACTGCCCGCCCATCGGCGGCGCCCCCTTCATCTGCCTCTCGTCTGCGAGGCCTTGGTCTGCAGAGACCGTGGCGCCGACTGGGATCTTGCGCCGAGTATAGGCCCGCGCTCCGGCGTGGTACAACGTTTCTACGCCGCGCAATCATCACGGCAGGAGGACACCATGCCCGGACGCATCCTCGTCGGCAGCTGCTCCTGGACCGACCCTTCACTGATCGGGAGCGGGCGGTTCTATCCCACGGGAGTGACCAGCCCCGAGGCGCGGCTGCGCTACTATGCCGAGCAGTTCGGCATCGTGGAGGTGGACGCCACGTACTACGCGCCCCCCTCCGTCCGCAACAGCGAGCTCTGGGCGGCGCGGACCCCGCCGGACTTCCTGTTCAACGTGAAGGCCTTCGCGTGGCTGACGCGCCACGCCGCCGCACCGGACCGTCTTCCGGACTGGTTGCGCAACCGGCTGCCGGACGCGGTGCGCGGCAAGCGCACGGTCTACGCGAAGGACGTGGGCGAACGCGAGCAGGAGCTGGTCTGGCAGCTCCATCGCGAGGCGCTCGAGCCGCTCGCGGCGGCCGGAAAGCTCGGCGCCGTGCTCTTTCAGTTCCCGCCCTGGTTCGTCCCCTCGCGCGAGAACCGCGAGTACCTCCGCTCTCTCCCCGGCCGCCTGCCCGGGTGGCCGCTCGCCGTGGAGTTCCGCGGCGGCGGCTGGATGGACGAGGATTCCGCCGCCCGCACGCTTTCTCTCCTTCAGGAGGCAGGGCTCACGTACGTGGCCGTCGACGAGCCGCAGGGGTTCGCGAACAGCACGCCTCCACTGGCAGCCGTCACGGCGTCGCTGGCCATGGTCCGCCTGCACGGCCGCAACGCCGACACCTGGGAGGTCCGCACGGGCGCCGCCTCGGACCGGTTCAAGTACCTGTACGGTGACGCGGAACTCGAAGAGTGGGTCCCCACGGTGCGCGAGCTCGCGGCGCAGGCACGGGACGTCCACGTCCTCTTCAACAACAACTATGAGGACTGGGGCATGCGCAACGCGCGCCGTATGGCGCGCCTGCTGGGAGTGGAGCGGCAGCCGCCGCAGACGCAGCTCAGCCTTGGCTGAACCGGACGGAGCCGGTCAGTGCGGCGCCGCGAGCAGTTCCCGCATCTGCGCGTCGATGGCGACACCCCAGCGCGAGAACTCGGCGAAGAACGCCTCGCACGGCACCGCCTGTTCGGGGACGAAGACGCCGGGCCCGGCGATCTCACCGCGCGCGAGCATGCGCGCGACGATCGCCGGCGGGATGCCGGTGTCCACGTCCCCCCCGCCGGCGCCGTACTCCTGGTGCGCCGGGACGACGGCGCGCACGCGCCACTCCACGCGGCGCCCGTCCTTGAGACCCCGAACCACACCGAGCAGGTAGTCGACGTCGTCGATCACCACGTCGGTGGGCCGCGGGATCTGGCTCACGACCTTGAGGAGCACGTCGCGCGGCCGCACGTGCACGCCCTTTACCTCCACCTCGTCCGTGCGCGTCATGCCGATGGTGTTGAGAAACCGCATCTGCTCCGTGAACTCGAGGGGCAGCGACAGCTTGAAGGTGGCGCTCCTGAGTCCCTGGTCCTTCCAGGTGTGCCAGAAGGTGAACGGCTCCGAGTGGATGGTGTAGTGCGCCTCCAGCAGGCCGGCCGGCTCGCCGAAGTCGAGGTCCTCGCATCCCTCGCCGCCGGTGATGTCCATGACCCAGCGACCGTCGATGAACTCGGGAGCCACCACGCTGAACTCGTCGCAGAGCGTCTCGAGGGAGTACGGGACGACCCACCCCTCGTACTCGCTCCAGTCCGTCTCGTCGACGTTGCCGCACAGGGCATGCGCCTCCTCGACCACATCGAGCCGCTCGGCGCCGTACTTGGCCAGGATGTTGGTGACGCCCGGGGCGCCGCCCATGGCGATCACCGCGGTGACGCCGGCGCGGCGGAACTCCTCGTGCAGTTCGACCTGCTGCTTGGTCACGTGAAAGAGGCCGCCCATGTCCGTGTAGTGGACGTGGGCGGCCGCCGCGGCGCGCATGACGGTGATGTTCCAGAAGTGCTGCGTGGCGTTGACCATGGCGTCGCAGCCGGCGATGGCCTCCTGCACGTTCTGCTGGTCGCGCGCGTCGACGAACCGGGCGGCGGCCTTGCCGCCGCCGTAGCCTTCCGCGACCGCGCGCGCCTGCGCCTCGTCGAAATCGCCCACCACGACCTCGTCGACGTCAGGGCTCAGGCCCAGCTCCTTGACGGCCCATCTGCCCATGGCCCCCGCACCCACGACGGCGATCCTCATCTTCCCCCTCCTGCACGCTCCGACGGTGTGCTGCCGGACCGAGACTACGAGACTCGCGAGCCGAAGTACAGACGGCTATCATGACGCTTCAGAACTCAGCTTGACCCCATCCAAGGAAGGTGGCGTGGCCCGGTACGGTCTCGACGAGCGCGAGTGGCAGGCACTCGAGGACGAGGTCCTCGAACTGTTCACGGCACTGCTGCGCGTCGACACCACCAACCGCAACGAGACCGAGGCGGCGCGTGTGGTGCAGGCGTACCTCGCGGAGAACGGTGTCGAGAGCGAACTCGACGGCGAGCTGCCCGACCGGCGGAGCCTCGTGGCCCGGCTGGACGGAGCGCGGCCGGGCCGGGCGCTCACGATGATGGGGCACCTGGACGTCGTGCCGGCCGACGCCGCCGAATGGAGTGTGCCGCCGTTCGGCGGCGTCGTGAAGGACGGCTACGTGTGGGGCGTCGGCGCCGTCGACATGAAGAAC
>DAIQNY010000189.1:0-3827 GCA_036788155.1 Actinomycetota bacterium
ACTGCGGCGCCGTGCGCGGCGAGATCGAGCGCCACGGCACGGCCGAGGCGGCGCACGCCGCCCACGACGAGGATCCGGGCGCCGTCGAGCTTCATGCCGGCGCCCCGAGCGAGTCGTACAGCGCGCCTGCGATCGCGGCGATCGCGCCCGGCGCGCCCGCCGTCGCCTCGTAGCTCAGGCCTTTCCAGAAGACGACCATGACCAATGGTGCCCCGCCGGGGGTGCAGACGATCGCCGCGTCGTTGCTCGTGCCGCTCACGCCGCCCGTCTTGTTGGCCACGAACACGCCGTCGGGCAGACCGGCGGGGATCTTCTCGCGCCACTCCTGGTGAGCCATGACCTCGATCATGAGGCGGCACGACGGGCCCGTGGCGCAGCGGTACTGGGCGATCATCGCGAGCAGCTCGGCCATCTGGCGCGGGGTCCCCTTGTTGTCCAGCGCCTGGTCCACCACGAAAGCGTCCTCGAACCCACGAGACTCATCCAGTCCCCAGCGCCGCTCGTAGAGGCGCAGGAAGCCGGATCCCGTGAGGCGGGCGTTCTCCTCGAGGATACGGGCAAGCGCGGCCTCATGCTCGCCGCGCACCTCGATGTCCCGCCAGTGGGCGACGATCTCGGCGCCGCTCAGGCCCGCCCACTCCTCGCCGGCGCCGCATTCGATGAGGTAGTACTCGCGGTTGGGCCAGAAACAGTCGATGCCGGGCAGTCCGAGCTCGCGCATCGTCTCGTTGACCGAGCCGAGGCCGGCGAGGCGCCAGAGCATGTCCGTTGCCGTGTTGTCGCTCAGCGTGATCATGAGGTAGAGCAGGTCGCGCACGCTGGGACGCAGGCCCTCATGGCAGTGGATGAGGGTGCTTCCCGGGCTCTTGTCCGCTTCGGTGAGCGTGAGACGGTCGTCCAGGCGCAGACGACCGGCGTCGACCTGCCGCATGGTCTCCACCATGATGGGGATCTTGAAGCAGCTGGCCATCGGGTAGAGCTCGTCGGCGGCGACATGGATCGCCGCTCCGCTCGCCAGGTTCTGCGCCGCGACGCCGACCGTGCCGCCGAGCGGCGCGGCGATGCTCGCGATCGTCTCGTGGACGCCCCTCGACTCGGTCAATGCTCCGGCGCTCCCCTTCGGTGATTCAGCTTCTACGATATAGGAGGCGGACTGGTATGGTCCACAAGCAGGACGAGCGGTGGCCGCGTTCACTAGTGGGCGGTTCTTTTTCCTTTTGGGCTTTTCTGCGCGGTCTGTTGTTGGTAGACTCCCGAATCGTGCACGGTCGTGTGCACATCCGAGCATGAGCCCATCAGGCCATGAGCATCGAGGAGGAGTCATGATCGTCGGTATCCCCAAGGAGATCCTTGAGCAGGAGGGGCGCGTTGCCGCTCTGCCCAGCGAGGTGGCCGAGTACGTCAAGATGGGGTGTGAGGTACTGGTCGAGACACAGGCAGGCGCCGCTGCGTTCAAATCCGACGAAGACTACAAGGCGGCCGGTGCGGAGGTCGTCGCCGACGTCGCCGATCTCTGGTCGCGTTCGGACCTGATCCTCAAGGTCAAGCAGCCCGAGCCGAACAAGGCGCTCGGCAAGCACGAGGCCGAACTCATGCCCGAGGGCAAGATGCTCATCACGTTCCTGCACCCGGCCAACCCGTGCAACCACGACTATGTGCGCACGCTGGCCGATCGTGGCGTCACGTCGCTGACCATGGACGGCATTCCTCGCACCTCGCGCGCGCAGAGCATGGACGCGCTCACGTCCATGTCCACGATCACCGGCTACAAGTCCGTGATCATGGCCGCGTACAAGATGCCCGAGTTCATCCCCATGATCGGCACCGCCATCGGCGCCACCAGGCCCAAGACCTGCCTGATCATCGGTACCGGCGTCGTCGGTCTGCAGGCCGTCGCCACCGCGAAGCGCCTCGGCGGCGTCGTCAAGGCGTTCGACATCCGCGAGGCCGCCCGGACCGAGGCCGACAGCCTCGGCGCCAAGATCGCCGGCTTCGACGTGCCGGCCGAGGTCGCCATGGGAGAGGGCGGCTACGCCAGGACCCTTCCCGAGGAGTGGCTCGAGAAGGAGCGCGAGGCGCTCAAGCCTCTCGTCGCCGACGCGGACCTCATCATCTCGAGCGCGCTCGTCCCCGGTGAGATCGCTCCGGTGCTCATCACCGAGGAGATGGTCCGCTCCATGAAGCCGGGATCGGTTATCGTCGACGTCGCCGTCGACCAGGGCGGCAACTGCGCCTGCACCGAGGGCGGCAAGGAGATCTACGTGGACGGCGTCCTCGTCTCCGCCGTCGCCAACATCCCCGGTTCGATGCCCGTCGTCGCCAGCTGGCTCTACGGCAAGAACATGCTCGCCTACGTGCAGAACCTGTTCAAGAACGGACTCGACGCCCCCGACTGGGACGACGACATCGTCCAGAGCTCGCTGGTCACGAAGGACGGCAAGATCGTCCATCAGGGCACGCTCGCAGCGATGAGTCTGGTCTGACGCGAGACCAACTGAGAGGACGACATCGTGAGTAAGGACGTCCAGAGCATCCTCATCATGGTGGTGGTGTTCGCCGCGTCGTTCGGGATCGGCTACGCCCTCATCTCGAAGGTGCCGCAGCGGCTGCACACGCCGCTCATGTCCATGACGAACGCGATCTCGGCCGTCACGATCCTCGGTGCCCTCCTGCTGTTCGCGGTGTCGCCGACCACTCCGCTCGAACTCGCGCTCGGAGGAGTGGCCTTGCTGACGGCAGGCTTCAACCTGGTGGGAGGGTTCGCGGTCACCGCCCGCATGTTGAGGATGTTCAAGCGCTGAGAGAACCACGAGACACGGACCTCGGCGCCGGTACACCGGCGCCGAGGTCCTTCTTCACGTCGACACCGGCTGTCGGGAGCGAGGAACATGGTTGAGATAACCACGCTGCAGAAGTACGCCATCGAGCTGGCGATCATCATCATCCTGATCATCGGCATCGCTCAGTTCCGGTCTCCCGTCGGGGCGCGCCGCGGCAATTTCACGGCTGCAGTGGCTCTCGGACTCGCCATCGTCTTCGTGCTCGTCTCCAACGACGTGCACGATTGGTGGATCATCGTGCCGGCGTTCGTCGTGGGGGCGGTGATCGGCTGGCTGGTCGCCGTGCGCGTCAACATGATCCAGATCCCCGCGCTGGTCGCCCTGCAGCACGGCATGGGCGGGGTGGCGGCCTTGCTCGTCTCCTACGTGGAGCTCACGCGCACCTCGGCCGAGCTCACGCCCATCGGTACGGTGTCCGGGTACGTGGGGCTCGTCGTGGGCTCCGCCACGTTCGCCGGCAGTATGATCGCCGCCGGCAAGCTCGCGAACAAGCTCAAGCAGCAGCCGACGGTCTACAAGCGACACAATCTGATCCTGCTGCTCATCATCGCCGCCGGCGTGGCGCTCACAGCGAGCGCCGTCGTCAGCGACGGCGTGGCGCAGCAGGTGCTGCTGCTCGGCCTGGTCGTCATGTCCATGGCTCTGGGCGTGGTGTTCGCCATCCGCATCGGCGGCGCCGACATGCCGGTGCTCATCTCGTTCCTCAACGCGACGGCAGGCCTCGCGGCGGCGTTCGTCGGGGTCGTCATCGAGAGCACGCTGCTCATAGCCGCCGGCGCCACCGTGGCATCGTCCGGCTCGATCCTCACCTGGGTCATGTGCGTGGGCATGAACCGCAGCCTCCTCAACGTGCTGATCGGCCAGAAGAAGACGAAGCGCGGGCCGGGCGAGGCCAAGCCCGTCGCCCCCGCCCGGGAGGGAAGTCCGGATCAGGCCGCCCCCCAGCCCGCCGCCGACGACCCCCGCAGCCGCGCCCTCGCCGCCCTC
>DAIQNY010000189.1:3927-6826 GCA_036788155.1 Actinomycetota bacterium
CTCCTCTTCGGCGACGCCAAGGGCACCGTCGAGGACCTGATCGTCGGGCTCGAGGATGCCGTGGTGCTGGACAAGGTGTTGCGATAGTACGGGGATCGGCTCCGTCGCGGCCACTTTGCCGCGGCCGTATGACCTGACACAATGGAGCCGCGTTCGGACGCGCGTCCGAACGCGGCTCCTTCCGTTCGGGGCGCACCAGCCTCGCCGCGGCGGGCTCCGGCGGCCCGAGCATGCCGAGCAAGGGGAGGAGTGCCGGGACGCAGGTACTACGGCACAAAGGAGCATGAATGGGCGACCTGCTACGCATCGACCTCACAAGGAGGACGTTCTCGGAGGAGCTCATCCCGCCCAAGCTCATCAGGGAGCTCATCGGCGGCAAGGGAATCGGCACGCACTACCTCCTGCAGGAGGTCGGTCCCGAGGTCGAGCCGCTCAGCCCCGAGAACAAGCTGATCTTCGTCGTCGGTCCGATGGGCGGCACCGCGATGCTCGGCAGCAACCGGTACGCCGTCTACTTCGCGTCGCCGCTCACCGGCGGCTACGGGGAGTGCTACTCGGGCGGCAACCTCACGCCGCAGTTCGCGAAGACGGGCTACAAGGTCGTCATCGTGGAGGGCAGGGCGGAGGCGCCCATCTACGTCGAGATCAGTGAGGAGGGGGCCCGGTTCCACGACGCGTCAGACCTCTGGGGACTGGACGCCTTCAAGGCCGAGGACGAGATCCTTGCGCGCACGGGGCACAAGAAGGCCCAGGCCTGCGTCATCGGCCCCGCGGGCGAGAAGCTGGTCCGGTTCGCCTGCGTCAACAACAACTACTGGCACCAGCTCGGGCGCGGCGGCCCCGGTGCCGTGTACGGCTCCAAGAACCTCAAGGGCATCGTCTGGCACGGCGAGCAGAAGGTCGAGGTCGCACGCCCGGACGACTACAAGGCCGTGGTCCGCGACCTCGTCGAGCGCACCAAGGACGACGCGGGCGTGGCCGCCTACCAGCGCGGCGGCACCCTCAACATGGTGCGCATCATGAACGGCGTCAACGCGTTCCCCACCCGCTACTGGCGCAAGGGCACCCTCGAGAACTTCGAGCGCATCACCGTCGAGACGATGCTGGCCGAGCACGGCACCAAGAACGAAGCCTGCCCGCCCTGCGTGATGAAGTGCGTCAAGCACAACTTCGTGTTCGAGGGGCGTCACAAGGGGCTCGAGGTGGAGGGTCCGGAGTACGAGACCGCCTACGTGTTCGGCGGCCTGTGCGAGATCGACGACCTGGCCGAGATCATGTGGCTCAACGACATCTGTGATCGTCTCGGCGTGGACACCATGGACGCTGGCAATCTCTGCGCTCTCGGTATCGAATGCGCCGAGCGTGGGCTCATCGACGAGAAGCTCACGTGGAACGACCCGGACGGTGTGGCGGCGTTCCTCGAGAAGATGTGCCTGCGGGAGGGTGTCGGCGACCTGTTCGCCGATGGGGTCGCCGCAGTCGCGGCAGAGTATGGTCTCGAGGATGTCGCCGTGCACGCCAAGGGCATGGCGCCCCCCGGCTACGAGCCGCGCAAGATGAAGGGCATGGGGCTGGGCTTCGCGACCACGGCACGCGGGGCCTGTCACCTGCGCGCCACCATGTACAAGCCCGAGCTCATGGGCGTCACCACCTACGGCGAGGTCAACGACAAGGCGCCGGTCTATGTGGACTGGGAGGACCGGCTCACCATCATGGACGCGCTCATCTACTGCCGCTTCTACCGCGATTTGGTGCAGTGGCCGTACATCACCGCGGTCGTCAATGCGGCCATCGGTACCGACTACACGGAGGACGACCTGCACAGGGTCGCGAACCGCATCATCACCATGACGCGCGACTTCAACACGGCGCGCGGCATCGGTCGCGAGACCGAGAGGCTGCCCGAGTGGGTGACGGAGAAGCCCATGGAGGACGAGGACGGGCTCACGTTCCCGCAGGACGAGATGGTGTACATGCTCGGCGAGTACTACAAGCTGCGCGGCTGGGGCGACCTTCCGCCTCTGGAACAGGGCGAAGCAGCCGTGAGCGCGCAGGACTGAGTCCGAGCCGGCTCCTCCACAGGCGACCGGCGGAGCGAGAACGAAGAGGGGCCCGGGGCGCTCACGTGAGCGCCCCGGGCCCCTCTTCGCCCGGAGCACGTGCGGTGTGGCCGCCGGCTCCGCGCGTCACGTCGCTACAGGTCTGACGCGCCCCATCCGCGGCGGCCGGAGAGCCAGCTCATGACGAGCGCGTAGGGCCGCACCGCGTCGGTCAACGCCTGCGCCACGACCTGCAGTCGGGCGAGGGATCGCTGCATCCCGGCGATGCTGGCGCTGAGCTGCTGGCCGTCCGTCGAGAGCCGCTCGGCCGCCGCGGCCACCTCGTCCGCCCTGCGCGCCAGCACCTCGGCGAGCGGTGTGACGCGGCGCGAAACGGCCATGCCGTGCCTGGCGAGGCGCCAGGCCCTGAGCCCGACCCACGCGAGCATGCCGAGCACGAGGCCGGCACTGGCCAGGGCGATGATGAGGAGCACGTACCACGGCATGCCGGCAGTCTACCGCGTCCTGGCGCGTCGGGACAGTGCGCGCGGCCGAGGGGCGGCGCCACGCGGGAGTGCAGATACTGCGGCCGGCCTGCCGCCGCCGGCCTCAGCGAAGCCTGATGGCGTAGCGGCAGATCAGCGTGCACCCTCTGCCGGCCAGCTTGCTCACCTTGACGACGTCGCCGGTGTGCGGCGCCTCGATGAAGAGGCCGCCGCCGACGTAGATCCCCACGTGGTTGTAGAAGGACGGGGTGCCGAAGAACACGAGGTCGGCCGGCTGCAGACGGTCGAACGACACGGGGCGCCCGAGACGCGACTGCATCGTGGCCCCGTGGGGGAGGTCGACCCCGAACTGCC
>DAIQNY010000190.1:0-6746 GCA_036788155.1 Actinomycetota bacterium
GGCGAAGCTGGTGTCGACCACGGCGTCGAAGCCGCCGCGCTTGAGCGCCGCCGCCAGCCGCTCCAGCATGACGCGGACGCCCTCGCTCTTGCTGTGGCCTTCCATCAGAGTGGCCGGCACGGCGGGGGCGACCTGCGCGACCACCACGGCGTCGGGGTCCGCCAGTGCGGCCACGACGTCGTCCACCTGGTCGCGCTCGACGATCGCGCCCGTGGGGCAGACGCGCGCGCACTGCCCGCAGAAGACGCACTCGCTGACGTTGAGGCCGGTGCTGAACCCGGGCGCGACCCGGGTCTTGAAGCCGCGCCCGGTGAAGTCGATCGCGCCCACTCCCTGCACGTCGTGACACACGGTGACGCAGCGGCCGCAGAGGACGCACTTGTCGGGGTCGCGCCACAGCGCCGGGGAGCTGATGTCCACAGGGTGACGCTTCACGTTCCCGACGTACCGCGCCTTGCGGACACCGAGGTCGGCGGCGAGCGTGGCGAGCTCGCAGTCGCCGCCACGCACGCAGCTCAGGCAGTCCTGCGGGTGACTCGCGACGAGCAGTTCCATGATGGCGCGCCGCGCCTTGAGCACGCGCGGGGTGTGCGTGTGCACGGCCAGACCCTCGGCCGCCTCGAGCGTGCAGCTCGTGAGCAGCCTGGCGCTCCCCTCCACCTCGACCACGCAGAGGCGGCAGGAGGCGGCCGGGCTCGGGGCCCAGTCCAGCGAACACAAGTGCGGGATGTCGACACCGGACCTCTTGGCGACCTGCAGGACGGTCTCTCCCCGCGTCGCCTCGATCTCTTTGCCGTTGATGGTGATCTTCATGGTCGGTCCTCTCAGGCGACGGCCAGCACGGCCTGCCGGGGGCAGGCGTCGGCGCAGGCGCCGCAGCCGGTGCAGCGGTCGACGATGATGGAATGGGCGAACTTGCGCTTGCCGATCACGGCGCCGTTGGGACAGGTCTTGGCGCAGAGGGCGCAGCCGGTGCAGAGCTCCGGGTCGATGTCGAAGACCCGAAGCCCGGTGCAGGCCCCGGCGGGGCAGGCGTTCTCCATGACGTGGGCCTCGTACTCGTCGCGGAAGAACCGCAATGTGCTGAGCACCGGATTCGCCGCGGATTGGCCGAGACCACACAGGCTCGTCTCCTTGACGGTCTCCGCGAGTTCCTCCAGGTGGAGGATGCCGCGGAACCGCTCCAGGCGCCGCATCTCGTCACCGACGGGACGTTCGGTGAGCTCGCAGAGGATCTCGTGCATCCGGGTGGTGCCCTCTCGGCACGGCGTGCACTTGCCGCAACTCTCGTTGCGGATGAACTCCATGAAGAACTTGGCGACGTCGACCATGCAGGAGCGCTCGTCCATCACGACCATGCCGCCGGAGCCCATCATCGCGCCGAGTTCCTGGAGCGTGCCGTAGTCAGTGGCGACATCGAGGTACTCGTCGGGGATGCAGCCGCCGCTGGGGCCGCCGATCTGCACGGCCTTGATGTGATGGCCGGCCGGGGCGCCGCCGCCGATGTCGTAGACGACCTCGCGCAGCGGGATGCCGACGGGGACCTCGACGAGGCCTGTGTTGCGCACCCGGCCGGAGAGTGCAAAGACTTTGGTGCCGGCCGCGTCGCCGTACCCCAGGTCCTCGAACCACTCGGCGCCCCGAGCGATGACGGATGGGACGTTGGCCAGCGTCTCGACGTTGTTCAGCACCGTGGGGCAGCCGTGAAGGCCGCTCACCGCTGGATAGGGCGGGCGGGGACGGGGCATGCCTCGCCCGCCCTCGATGCTCGCCAGGATGGCCGTCTCCTCACCGCAGACGAAGGCGCCGGCGCCCATCTTGATGGTGATGTCGAAGTCGACCAGCGTGTCGAGGATGTTGCGACCGAGCAGGCCGACGGCGCGGCACTGGCGGATGGCCTCGCCGAGCCGCTTGATCGCCAGCGGATACTCGGCGCGACAGTACACGTACCCTTTGGTGGCGCCGATCGCGTAGGCGGCGATCAGCATGCCCTCCACCACCCGGAACGGGTCGCTCTCGAGCACGGCGCGGTCCATGAACGCGCCGGGGTCGCCCTCGTCGGCGTTGCAGATGAGGTACTTCTGCGCCTTCGGCTGATCGTGGGCGACCTTCCACTTCTGCCCGGTCGGGAAGCCGGCGCCGCCGCGGCCGCGCAGGCCGGAGGCGATGACCTCGTCGCAGACTTCGGCCGGGGTCATCGCGGTGAGGGCCTTTGCGGCGGCGCGGAAGCCGCCGGCGGCCAGCGCCGCGTCCAGGCTCGCCGGATCGATCACGCCACAGTTCTGCAACACGATCTTGGTCTGGCGGGCGAAGAACGGCGTCTCCTCGACCGGCGGGACGCCGCGGTACAGGTCATCGGGATCGGCGTACTTGCCGAGCAGAAAGCGGTTCTGCAGCTCGCCCTCGCCGAACACTGCCTGCAGCCATTCGTCGATGGTCTCCGGACCGAGGTCGCAGTAGCTGAGCCGCACGCCGTCGGCAGTCACGAGGTCGACGAAGACCTCGCGCTGGCAGTAGCCCACGCAGCCGGTCTCAACGACCGGCACGTACAGGCCGCGGCGTTCGAGGTACCGCTCGATCCTTTCAATGACCGTGAGGGCGCCATTGGCGCGGCCACAGGTGCCGGCGCCGACGTACACCGCCAGGCCGTCGCCGCCGCGGCTGGCGCGCCCCAGCCTCTCGCTGCGCAGGCCGCGGCACGCCTCGTCGTCGTGACAGATGGGCCCGCGCACCACACAGTCGACGGCGTCCGCGCACGGGCTGGCCGCGGTGTGGGTGCAGCGCGCGCAGCACGGGGTCATGAGCTCGCTGTGGTTCATGCTCTTCTCGATTCCTTGCAGGTCCATGGCTCTCACGGCGCGTCCGTGTGGCCCGAGGCCACTTAGGCGGCCGCCTCGTCGCGCTTGTCCCTGGACGGCTCGGTCGCGCTCGGGAGTGCGTCCAGCGTCGGCTTCTCGCCAGCGGCCTCGATCTCGTCAAGCAGGGCGTCGAGCTTCTCCGTGGTGAGATGGCCGTAGAACTCGCCGTCGAGCTTGATCACCGGGGCGATCGAGCAGGCGCCCAGACAGGCGACGCTGACGACGGTGTAGCGGCCGTCGGCCGAGTTGCCGTCGTCGCGCAGCTTGAGCCGTCGCTTGAGGTGCTGGGCGAGCGCGAGGCTTTGCTTGACGTGGCACGCCGTACCCCGGCAGACCTCGATCACGTGCTCGCCCAGGGGAGCGAAGCGGAACTGGTTGTAGAAGGTGGCGACGCCGTACACGCGGCTCACCGGCGTCTCGAGCGCGTTCGCTACCGCGATCATGGCCTCTGTCGAGAGGAAGCCCTCGGCCGCCTGGATCTCCTGCAGCAGCGGGATCAGCTGCTCGCGTGTGAGCTCGTCCGCTCGCCCAGCGATGATGGCGTCGGCCGTGGCGGCCACGGTGCTCACGCCCCCTTCGCGACCGGCTGCTCGCCCTCGGCGAGCAGCTCGCCGACGGCGGCGGCAAGATCGGCGAGCTTGACCGGCTTCTCCAAGAACCTGGCCGCCGGCCAATCACGGTACATCATGGGCTCGAAGACGTGGGTCTTGGTGTCGAGCTGCTTGGTGAACCCGCTCATGATGATCACCGGGATGTGGGCGGTCTCCGGCTCCTCGTGCAGCTTGAAGGCCACCGTGAAACCGTCGGTGTCGTAGTCCATCATGATGTCGAGCACGACCAGGTCCGGGAGACGCTCCGCCAGCCGTTCCCAGGCCTCCACGCCGCTGTGTGCGGTGAGCACCTCGTAACCCCGCGCCTCCAGATACACCTTGACGCCGGCCACCAGGTCGCGGTCGTCGTCCACCAGCAGGATCAGCATGCGCTTCATCACATCCTCCTCTGTCGCCGGGCGGACGGCGTCCCGCGCCCGGGATTTGGGCTCAGTTACATCTCTCACAGTGAATCCGTTCACAGTAGTCTCGAAAAAAACATTCCCGCGGCCAGACGGTACGTCTCACCCTGTCATCTCCTGGTCGACCGGCTCACCCGGCTCGGCCGACAACGGCTCTTCACCATCGAGTACCTGGTCACTCCGGGCCAGGAAGGAGAGCATCTCGAGTTTGGAGGTGATGTCCGTCTCCTCGACGAAACACCCGGCCGGGACCGTGACGCGCTTGGGCACGAAGTTGAGGATGCCGTGTACGCCCGCCGTGCAGACACGGTCGGTGAGTCCCTGCAGGCCCTCCGGTCGTGACGCCAAGATCGCCATGTGCACGTCGAACTCCCGCAGTACCTCTTCCAGCCTGTCGGTGTGGTAGCAGCGGCGCCCTGCGTAGACCCGGCCGACCTTCTCGGGGTCGACGTCGAAGGCCACGGCGATGTGGAAGCCGCGCTCCTCGAAGCCGCGATACGAGAGCAGCGCACGGCCGAGGTCGCCGACGCCGAAGAGAGCCACGTTCTGGGGCTCGTCCGTGCCCAGGATGCGGCTGATCGTGCGGCCCATCTGATAGACGTTGTAGCCGCGTGCGATGTTGCCGAAGCTGCCGAAGCTGGCGAGGTCGCGGCGGAGCTGCGCGGGCGAGACGCCCACGAGGGCCGCCAGCTGGTGGGAGTGGATGAACTCGACGCCGTCCCGATACAGCTCCTCGAGCACCTTGCGGTACACGCTGAGGCGCTCGACGGTCTGCAAAGAGACCCGCTTGACGGGCCGCCCCTCCGACCGGTCGCCGGCCACGGAGCCTCTCTGTCCACTGCTGCTCAAGGATCCTCCCACGGTTCCTGTTGGCTGTGATTGTATTCACAGCTCCTCGCACTGTCAAGGCCGGGTGCCGCCTGGTCCGTGCGATACACCCGTGGCGCGAACAGTGGTCAACGACGACGCCCATGGACGTGGGTGACGAGGACGAGCCGACGGAAACGCGGCTGGAGGAGCGGGGACGGCGCTGGGGCTGCGTGCGTCGCGCTAGCGCCGGCGGCCCAGCGCCGCAGCCAGCGCGGCGATGGAGGCGGGTGGCGTGCCACAGCACCCGCCGACGATGCCCGCGCCCAGGGCGGGGTACGTGGCGACGACGGCGGCGAAGTGCTCCGGCGTCTCCTCGTACGCCGTCTCACCGTCCACCAGTCGCGGCTGGCCGGCGTTAGGCTGTGCGTAGGTGGCGCCGCCGCCGGCTTCGGCGAGGAGCGGTACGAGATCGCGCATCGTCTCACACGTGATCTCGCAGTTGGCTCCCACGAGGGTCGCCCCCGCCGGCTTGAGCGCCCGGGCGGCTCTCTCGGGATCGACGCCCATCATGGTGCGGTAGCCCTTGGCGGCCGGCTTGTAGGCCATGCTGGCCAGCACCGGCCGCCCTTCCGCCGCCTTGACGGCCTCCTCCACGGCGATGGTCGCCTCGGTGAGATCGAACATCGTCTCGACGTTGAGCAGATCCACACCTCCGGCGACCAGCGCGCGCGCCTGCTCGGCGAACGTCGCGCGCAGCGCCTCCGGCTCGGCGTCGCCCATGGGCTTGAGCATGTGGCCGCACGGCCCGATGTCGCCGGCCACCCAGCGCCCGGGGTAGTGCCGGTCGCGCACGCCAACGGCGAGGCGCGCGCCGGCCTCATTGAACTCCACGGCGCGCTCCGCCAGCCCGTGCGCGCCGAGACGCATGCCGGTGCCGCCGAAGGTGTTGGTGTTCACGATGTCCGAGCCGGCGGCGAAGAAGCTGCGATGGACGTCCTCCACCTCGGCCGGATGCGACACGTTCCACTCCTCGAGGCACGCGCCGGCCTGGAGGCCGCGCTCCATGAGCGCGCGGCCCATGCCGCCGTCGAGGAGCAGCGGACGCTCGGCGATGAGGGCGAGGATATCCATGCGGGGAGTCTACCAGACGGCGAAGAGGCCCCCGTGACCGATCTCGGCCGGCGCCCGGCACGGCTCACGCGCCGCGCGCCGCGACCTCTCTCGCGGTCCGCTCCGCGTCTCGGCGCGACATGCCGAGGCACACGTGAAGCGCCGCCGCGACGTCGCGGCGCGAAAGGCCGCGCGCGAGCAGGGCCGTCGCCGCCGACTCAGCGTCCGGCCGCCGGGCCGCCTCGTCGTCCAGCGGCGGTCCGAGGTCGACCACCAGGGTGATCTCTCCACGGACCGCCTCTCTGGTCCCTGCGTCCGGTCCGGGGACCGGGTAGCGCTCGCTCAGCTCGAGGACGGTACCGCGAACGATCTCCTCGTGCACCTTGGTGAGCTCGCGACAGACCGCCGCCCTGGCGGCGGGAACGTGCGCGGCGAGGCTCGCGAGACTGCGAGCCAGCCGCTGCCCGGTGTCGAAGGCGATGATCAGCCCGCCGCACCGGCGCCAGGCGTTCAGGACCGCCTCGAGCTCGCGGGCACGACGCGGCAGGTAGCCGACGAAGCGGAAGCCCTCTCCCGGGATGCCGGCCGCGACGAGCGCCGTGAGGACGGCGGACGGACCGGGGACCACCGTCATCTCGAGTCCCTCGTTCACTACCTTCTGTACCAGGAGCATGCCGGGATCCTGCACCCCGGGCATCCCGGCGTCGGTCACCAGCGTCACCGTACGTCCCTCGCGCAGCAGCCGCAGGACCTCGCCCGTCTTCTGCAGTTCGTTGTGCTGGAAGAAGCTCGTGAGCGGCGTGTGGATGTCGAACCGGCTGAGCAGCTTGCGCGTGCGCCTCGTGTCCTCGGCGGCGATGAGGTCGGCCTCGCGCAGCTTCTCGAGGACCCGCGGCGAAGCGTCCTCCAGGTTGCCGATCGGTGTGGCGCAGACGTACAGCACGGGTCACCCCTCC
>DAIQNY010000191.1:0-6720 GCA_036788155.1 Actinomycetota bacterium
CGGCGTGGCCGATCATCACGAGTTGGAGCCCGCCCTCGTGGTGACGGGCGGCCTCGATGTGGACCTTGGAGACGAGCGGGCAGGTGGCATCAACGTAGAGCATGTGCCGCGCCTCCGCCGCGGCCGGCACCGACTTCGGCACGCCGTGGGCGGAGAAGACCACGGGACGGTCGGGCGGGCAGTCGGCGAGTTCCTCGACGAAGTCCACCGCATGCACGAAGTCATTGAACCGGAACGTGCGCACGAGCGCCCCGTCCTGGAACCCCCACCCGTCGAGATCGGCGAGCGCCGCCTCGATCTGCTCGTGATTGAGCGTGTCCATGACGCCTCCCCCCGGTCGCCGGCCGGCGCCACCGGGCGGCGCCGGCCCCCTAGCGGCTGTCTTCCCCGCGACCGCGCAACGCACGCTCCACGTCCCGCTGCGCATCGCGCCTGGCCATGTCGTGGCGCTTGTCGTAGAGCTTCTTGCCGCGTGCCAGGGCGATCTCGATCTTGGCGCGCCCGTCCTTGAGGTACACCTTGGTGGGCACGACGGTATAGCCGCGCTCCCGGACCTTGCCGGCGATGCGGTCGATCTCCGCGCGGTGCAGCAGCAGCTTGCGCCGCCGCAGCGGATCGTGGTTCCAGATGTTGCCCTGGTCGTAGGGACTGATGTGGGCGCCGACGAGGAACAGCTCCGGCGCCGCCGCGCTGCCCGCGACCTCCACGTAGCTGTCACGCAGGTTGATACGGCCCGCGCGCAGCGACTTGACCTCCGTCCCGGCGAGCGCGATGCCGGCCTCGAAGGTATCGTCGATGAAGTAGTCGTGGCGCGCCTTGCGGTTCTCGGCCACGCGCTTGATCCCGGATTCTCTCGGCATGACAGGTAGCGTACCCCATCGGGGACGGCCGACGCTCACGGACGAGAGAGTGACCGCCGCTCTCTGCGACCCGTGACCCGCGTCCGCGCGGCGATGGTGGCCGCGCTCAGCGGTTCTTGCGGTACGTCTCGCGACCGGGAGCGCGGCGGCGGGGCGGGCGCGAGCCCGTGGTCCGCCGCGCCGGACGACGATTGGGTCCCGTGGTCGGGCGACCGGCCGGCGGCAGCGCCGGCGCGAGGTCGACCTTGCCGCTGAGCCGATCGACCCGCTCGACCCTGACCTCTATCGGGTCGCCGAGACGGTAGCGCGTCCCCGTGGCCTCGCCGACCAGCGCCGTCTCGTGCTCGGTGACCTCGAACCGCTCGCCGCCGAGCCGCCGCGACGAGAGGAAGCCCTCGAACACCTCACCGAAGCGGATGAAGAGGCCGCCGCCCACGAGCCCCACGATCTCGCCCGCGAACGTCTGGTCCCAGCCCTCCGCCTCGAGACGCCGGTCCAGCAGGAAGCAGAGGGCGACGTCGTCGCCGGTGAGCTCGATGCGGCTGAAGTCGCGCTCCCGGGTGGAGCAGTCCTCGGCGGCGGCCGCCAGCTCGGCGTCGCCGAGCTCGGAGCCGCCCTCTCCCAGGTGGTACAGGAGCGCCCTATGCACGACCAGATCGGGGTAGCGGCGGATGGGAGACGTGAAGTGCAGGTAGGCCGGGCTGGCCAGACCGAAGTGACCCAGGTTGACCGGCGCGTATCTCGCCTGCTTGAGGGAGCGGAGGATGAGCGTCGACCACGCGAGCAGCCCCCTGTGCTCGCGGGCGCTCGTCTCGACGACGAGGCGGCTGAGGCGCCCGTACGCTTCTTGGAGCTGGGCCGCCGGCACCGCCTGGCCGGCGGGGAACGGCGGCGTCGGGACGCCCAGCTCCTCGAGCTGGTCGAGCAACTCGCGCGTGCTCGCCGGCTCGGGGGGCTCGTGCACGCGGTACAGCGTATGCGCCTTCTTTCGCAGCAGGTACTCGGCCACGGCCTCGTTGGCGGCGAGCATGAACTCCTCGACCAGGGCGTGCGACGGCGTCTCGGGGCGCGCGGCCGCTCCGCTGAGCGCGCCCGCGTGGTCGAACGCGTACTCCGGCTCGAAGGAGCCGATGGTCAGCGCACCGCGGGCGAGGCGCCGGCGGCGCAGCACCCCGGCCAGCTCTGCCGCCAGCACCAGTTGCGCGCGTAGCTCGTCGTCCGCCTCCATGGTGGCGTCGGGCACGTCGCGCGGCGGCTCCGGCCGGTCGGCCACCAGGTGCGCGCCCGGCAGGGCGGCGACCGCCGCCTTGGGGTTGGCGAGGGGCACCAGGGCCGCCGCCGCGCCGGTGGGATCGGTGGCCCCCTCGCCGTGCGCGACCGCGGCGGGCCCGATGACGGTGTCGGCAAAGCCGTACGTCAGCCGGTGGTCGCTGCTGATGAGCGAGCGGTAGTACTGCGTGCCGGTCCGCCGCCCCTCCGCGTCGAACGTGAACTCCACGGTGACGCATTTGCGAGGCTGCCGGGATACGAGGCTGCAGAGATCGCTGCTGAGCGCCGCCGGCAGCATCGGCTCGGCGAAGAGGGGCAGGTAGAGGCTCGACGTGCGGCGCCTGGCTTCCCGCTCTATGTCGCCGTCGTCGTCGACGAAGTACGAGACGTCGGCGATGTGCACGTGGGCGCGGTAGCCGGAGCCCTCGCGCGCGACCGAGATGGCGTCGTCGAAGTCGCGCGCCGTGTCCGGGTCGATGGTGAACGTGGGCAGCGCCGTGAGGTCGCGGCGGCCGGGGTCAGGGCGCCGAGCGCGCCCCTTGACGGCCGCCGCCTCATCCAGCACGGCATCCGAGAAACCCTGGCGCACGCCCTTGGCGTGGAGCAGGGCGCGCAGGACGGCCTTGACGTCGTCCGCGCGGCCAAGCGTCTCGACGATCCGGCGCCGGTCGCCGTGCGACGGCACGGCGAGCACGAGATCGTCGAGCTTCGGCGGCGGACCGCCCTTGGCCACGAGGTACGAGCGCACGTCGGCGAACAGCGGCTCGAGCGCCCAGAACTTGCCCCAGCGCGTCACACGATGCGGGAGCGGACGGGCGCGGTCTTGCGGCTCCTCAGCGGGTGGTGAAGCGCCGCCCTGCGGGCCGCTCCCGCGGCGGCGTCCGCCGCCGGCCGTGCGGCCCCCTCCCCCGCTCGCTCTTCCGCCGCGTGCATCCCGGCGCCGCGAGGGACTCACGAGCTACTTCTCCTGGCGGGCGATGTAGCGGAGCGCCGCCTGCAGCGCGTCGTCCGGCTTGGTCTTGGGCTTGTCCGGCGCGACGATGTCCGGCGCGATGCCCTTCTTGTTGATGTTGGTGCCGTCGGGCGTGAGGTAGACGGCCGTGGTGAGCTTGAGCGCGGCGCCGTTGCCGAGGTCGACGATGCTCTGGACGAGGCCCTTGCCGAAGGTCTTGGTGCCGACGACGGTGGCGCGGCCGTGATCCTTGAGCGCACCCGTCACGATCTCCGAGGCGCTGGCGGAGTAGCCGTTGACGAGCACGATCATGGGCTTCCTGGTGGCCACGGGGCCGGTCGCCTCGAGTTCCTCCTTGGGGGAGTGCAGGCCGGCGGTGCTGGTGACGAGGCCGGCCTGGAACACGTTTGTGACGTCGACGGCCTGCGTCAGCAGCCCGCCGCCGTTGTACCTGAGGTCGAGGATGAACCACTGCGCGCCCTTCGCGGTGAGCTCCTCGACGTCCTCGCGCACGTCGCGCCCCGCGAACCCGCCGAACTCGTACAGCTGCACGTAGCCGACCCTGGTGCCCTTGTCGTTGATGATGCGACTGTCCGTCTCCGGGATCTCGATGGTCTTGCGCACGACCTTGAGCTCCTTGGCCTGCTCGCCGCCCTTGGGCCGGACGGTGAGCGTGACGCTCGTCCCCTCCTCGCCCTTGATGCGGCTGATGCTCGTCTCGATGGACGTGGTCCTGGTGGACTTGCCGTCCACCGACTGGATGATGTCGCCGGGGACGAGGCCTGCGGCCTTCGCCGGCGACCCCTCGAACACCGCCGTGATCACGAGCCCGTCCTCGGTCTTCTGGAGAGAGGCGCCGATACCGGAGTACGATCCGCGCTCCTTCTCTTCGAACTCCTTCACCTCTTTCGGCGTGAGGTACGCCGTGTACGGGTCGTTGAGCGACTCGAGCATGCCGTTGAGGCCCGCCTGAGAGAGCTTGTCGACGTCGACGGGCCTGTAGTAGCGGCCCCGCAGCTCCTCGATGATCTTCTGCTGCAGCCTGCCGGCCTCACGCGCCGACGTCTGCTGGGTGGGGCTGAGGCGCACCGTGTTCTCGCCGTGGAGGAACCATCCGGCGAAGTAGCCGCCGAGGAACCCGAGCGAGACCAGCAGGACGACGATGACGAGGCGTAGGGCGCGCATGAGTCAGTAGATGGTAGTCGGTGGCGGAAGAGGCGGCAAACGAGACGCCGCCACCGCCCCCAGCCTCAGAGGTACCCCATGGGGTCGACCGGGTTGCCGTTGACCCGCACCTCGAAGTGCAGGTGCGGGCCCGTGCTGAGACCCGTGGAGCCGATGTAGCCGATGACCTGCCCGCGGGAGACCCGCGCCCCATTCCCGGCGGCGAGGCTCGACTGGTGCGCGTACAGCGTGGAGAGCCCGTCGCCGTGGTCGACGATGATGACGTTGCCGTAGCCGCCCATCCAGGACGAGTAGATCACCGTGCCCGCCGCGGACGAGTGGATCGGCACACCGTACCCAACGGCGATGTCGATGCCGCTGTGGAACTTGCGATAGCCGAGGATGGGGTGCATACGCCAGCCGAACGGCGAGACCACAGGGCCGTTGACCGGCCAGCTCAGACTGCCGTTGCCGGAGCCTGTGCTGCCGCTCGAGCCGACCACCCCGGTGAGCGCCCGGCTCTCGGCGAGCAGCTGGTCCTCCTGTCGCTCGAGCTCGGCCAGATCCCTGCTCACGCTCTTCATCGCCGCGCGCTTCTCCTGGCGCACGGCGAGCGCCGCCGCCTGGCTCGCCGCCTGGGCGGCGCGCAGCGCGGCGAGCTCGTCGCTCTTCTCCTGCAGCACGTGGACGGCGTCGGCCACCTCGCGCTCGCGTTCGGCGATCGCATCCTTCTCCGCGTCCACCACGTCGCGGATCTCCTCGAGACCCCCGACCAGCTCGTCGTTGCCGGACAACAGGTCGTGGATGACGTTCACGCGGCTGATGAGGTCCTGGAAGCTGCTCGAGGCGAGCAGCACGTCGATGTAGTCGAGGTCGTCGCTCTTGTAGCTGAGGACGGCGCGCTCGGCGAAGTTCTTCTGCTCGAGCTCGAGCTCAGCCTGGGCCTCCGCGAGCTCGAGCTTCTTGAGCCGCAGCTCGTCGCGCAGCACCTCGAGCTTGTCGCGCGTGACCGAGAGCCTCTCCTCGACGGCCTCTATCCGGCCGCCGAGGCCGTCCAGCTTCTTCTGGATGGCGGCGAGCCTGCCGTCGAGGTTGCTGATCTGCTCGCCGAGCGACTCCTTCTTCTTCTCGGCGTCGGCGATCTTGTCGCGCGCCGCCTCGAGCTTGCGCTGGATCTCGGCGGCCGTGTCCGCACGGGCGTCCGCCGCGAACGCGCCGACGAACGCGAGCGCGACCACGGCGAGGGCGAGGATGGCGATGGGCCTGCGCGGACTGATCATGGCAAAGATAAGAGTTCGGCGGCCGGGCCCGGCGTCCTGTGCCGTCCCCGGCCGCCGCTCATTCGCGGCGCGCCGCGGCGCGCCTCACGTCTTGAGGTAACGCCGCAGCGCCACCATGCTGCCAAGGGCGCCGAGCACGGCGCCGAGAACGGCGAGTGTGGGCAGCAGTCCGGCGGGCCAGGAGCCGCTCTGCCACCACATACTGAAGACCCGCACGTTGAGGAAGTCGATGTCGCTGCTCTTGAGCCAGTTGGCCAGGGCCCAATTGGCGAGCCAGACGAAGCCGGCGGCGATGACCGCGCCGATGAGTCCGGTGACGAAGCCCTCCAGCACGAACGGCCAGCGGATGAACCAGTTGGTGGCGCCCACGAGCCGCATGATCTCGACCTCGCGACGGCGCGCGAAGATGCTGAGCCGCACCGTCGTGCTGATGAGCAGCACGGCGGCGAGCGCAAAGACGCCGGTCGCGACCCACATGCCCATGCCGATGAGGTTGATGGTGCTGAGCATCTTGCGCACCGTCTCGCGCGCGTACTTGACCCCGTTGTGGGTACCGGGGTCGTTGTCCACGGCCGGGTCGTCGAAGAACTTGCGCGCCACCATGTCCACCTGGTTGGCGTCCTTGACCTGGATCTCGTAGCTGGCCGGGAGCGGGTTGATGGGCAGGTTCTGGACGATGCGCTCGCCGAACCGCTTGCGGAACCGCTCGAGCGCCTCTTCCTTGCTGATGTACTCGTAGGACTTGATCTCGGGGATCGACCTGATCTTCTGCTCGAGCGCGGCCTTCTCCGGGTCGGTGGCCTCGTCCTTGATGAAGACCTCGATGAGGACGCGGTTCTTGAGGCTGGTGGCGCCCTGGTTGAGGTTGTCGCGCGTGACCAGCACGGCGCCGAGGATGGCCGTGCTGATGAACACGGTGATGACGGCCGCCATGGCCATGACCCAGTTGCGGCGCATGGAGCCCAGGGCCTCGCTGAGGAAGAAGCCGAGCCTCACGTGAGCACCTCCTCCGCCTCGACGTCCGCAACCTGGTCGTAGCCGCCCCGGCGCTCGTCGCGGACGAGGCGTCCGGCGTCAAGCTGGAGCACACGGCGGCGCATGCGATTGACCATGTCGCGGTCGTGGGTGGCGACGACCACCGTGGTCCCCGTCCGGTTGATGTGCACGAGGAGCTGCATGATGCCGACTGCCGTCT
>DAIQNY010000192.1:0-6665 GCA_036788155.1 Actinomycetota bacterium
ATCGGGTGCGGCATCTGTGTGGACGTGTGCCCGTGCGCCGCGATCGAACTGGACGCGGTGGCGCTGATCCACGACGACGACTGCACCGGCTGCGGAGAGTGCGTCGACGCGTGCCCGCGCCGCGCGCTCGGGCTGGTGACGTCGTGACGCTGCGCATCGCCATCGCCAGCGGGAAGGGAGGGACCGGCAAGACCACCCTCTCCGTCAATCTGGCGGCGCTGCTCGCCGATCAGGGCATGGCAGTCCGGCTCCTCGATGCCGACGTCGAGGAGCCCGATTGCCATCTCTTCCTCGACCCGCAGGACGTGGTGAGCTCCCCTGTCGACGTACTCGTACCCGTCGTCGACGAGGAGCGCTGCACCGCGTGCCGGATCTGCGCGGAGGCCTGCGCGTTCGGCGCCATCACAGTGGTCGGTACGTCCGTTCTCGTCTTCAACGAGCTGTGTCACTCGTGCGGCGCCTGTTCGCTGTTCTGCCCCGAGTCGGCCATCCGGGAGGAGGGCCGGACGACGGGGGAGGTGCGGCAAGCGACGGTCGTCCGGACGCGCGGCCAGCAGTTCGCCCTCGTCACCGGCGTCCTCAACGTCGGTGAGGCAAAGCCGGTCCCCGTGACCAAGGTCGTGATTGCCGGCGCGCAGACACACAACACCGACGTCGTCCTCGTGGACGCGCCACCCGGCACCTCCTGTCCAGTCATCGAGTCAGTGCGCGGGAGCGATCTGGTCGTCCTGGTTACGGAGCCGACGCCCTTCGGGCTCAACGATCTTCGTCTTGCGGTGGGAATGGTGCGAGCCCTCGGGCTACGCGCCGTCGTCGCCGTCAACCGGGCAGGCGTAGGCGACGAGGGCGTCGACCGGTACTGCAAAGAGGAAGGACTGGAGATCGTGCTCGAGCTCCCCTACGACCGACGGATCGCCGAGGCCTACTCCCGCGGCGATCTGCTCGTGGACGCTCTTCCCGACGTGCGGGAGCGTCTGCGGCGGGCCTGGGACGGCATCACCGCCGCCGCAACCGCGGGAGAGGTGAGTGCGTGATGGAGCCCCGCGAACTGATTGTCATCAGCGGCAAGGGCGGGACAGGCAAGACGAGCGTCGTAGCCGCGTTCGCCGCACTGGCCGGCGGAGCAGTGCTCGCCGACTGTGACGTGGACGCGGCCGACCTGCACCTGGTGCTGAGACCGGAACCAGGCGAGCCGAACGACTTCAGCGGCCGTTCGGCGGCCGTCGTCGACCCCGAGTCCTGCACCGGATGCGGCCGCTGTGTTCAGGTCTGCCGCTTCGACGCGCTGAGTCGGCAGTCCGGCGGCGAGTACGCGGTCGACGCCATCGCCTGCGAGGGCTGTGAGGTGTGCGCGCGGATCTGCCCGACCGAAGCGATCTCCATGGAGGCCATCGTGAACGGCGCCTGGATGGTGTCGCAGACCCGGTTCGGCCCACTCGTGCACGCCCGCCTCGGCATCGCGGAGGACAACTCAGGCAAGCTCGTGACGATCGTTCGCAAAGAGGCACGGGAGACGGCGCTCAGGGAAGGCCACTCGCTGGTCATCGTCGACGGCTCCCCCGGCATCGGGTGTCCCGTCATCGCATCGTTGACGGGCGCCCACCTCGTGCTCGCCGTCACCGAGCCGACGGTGTCCGGCCGCCATGATCTCGACAGGGTGCTGCAGGTCGTACGTGGGTTCGGTCTGCCGTTCGCCGTGCTCGTGAACAAGGCCGACCTCAATCCGGACATGGCCGAGGCCATCGCGGCCGAGGCCACGGAGGCCGGTGCGCTCTTCGTCACGAGGGTCGAGTACGACCCGGCGGTCACCCGGGCACAGGTGGCCGGAGTCGACATCATCACCTACGGAGGCCACGCCGCGACCGCGATCGAAGAGGCGTGGATGGAAACCGCGAGCGCCCTCGCGGCGGCGGAGAAGGGAGACGTCAGCCATGCCTGACGCTAGAAGTGCAGCCGGCCACAGGGATCGCGGCTGCAGCCAGGCGGACACGGACGCCGCCCGACAGCAAGAGCAGCTCGATGTGCGGATGCTGCTGGTCCGTCACAAGCTCCTGGTGCTGTCGGGCAAGGGCGGCGTCGGCAAGAGCACTGTCGCCGTGAATCTGGCGACGGCGCTGGCCGACGCGGGGCGCCGCGTCGGGCTCCTCGACGTCGACCTTCACGGGCCCAGCATCCCCAGCCTGCTCGGTCTGGAGTACAAGCCCCGGCCGGGCCGGGCCGGGGGCATTGCGCCGGCCCCCGTCGCCGTCAACCTGTGGGCGATGTCGATCCAGTTCTTCCTCCCTCAGGAAGACGACGCCGTCATCTGGCGTGGTCCGCGCAAGTACTCGGCCATCCGCGAGATGCTGGCCGGTGTGGACTGGGGCCATCTCGACTGCCTCGTGGTCGACGCGCCGCCCGGAACCGGGGATGAAGCCCTCGCCCTGGTCGAGCTGCTCGGATCCGGCACCGGCGCCGTGATCGTCTCGACGCCGCAGCGCGTCGCCGTCAACGACGTGCGCAAGGCGCTGCGCTTCTGCGAGGAGCTGAAGCTGCCCGTGATCGGCGTCATCGAGAACATGAGCGGCTTCGTCTGCCCGCACTGTGGTGAGACCACAGACGTCTTCCTGACGGGGGGAGCCGAGACAATGGCACGCGACTCAGGTGTGGACTTCCTCGGCCGCATCCCTATCGACCCGGCCGTCGTACTCGCCGGCGAAGAGGGTGTGCCTCACGTTCGCGCACATCCGGAGTCGCCGACCGCCCGGGCGTTCCGTGACGCGGTGGCCCCGCTGGTGGCACTCACGGAGCGGCGCGAGCACGGCTACGAACTCGTGGGCGCGCCGGATGGCGGAGGGGACAACGGATCGTGACCGCTGCGATGGACACGCGCTCACTCGTCTACGGCCCAGTCCCGTCCCGGCGCCTAGGCCGCTCGCTTGGAGTAGATCTCGTACCTTTCAAGACCTGCACGTACGACTGCGTGTACTGCCAGCTGGGGCAGACGACAGACAAGACCATTGAGCGCGCGCGGTGGGTCGAGCCATGTCAGGTGCTCGACCAGGTGCGCGCGCGTCTCGACTCTCGCCCAGACGTGGTGGCCCTGGCGGGCTCGGGAGAGCCGACCCTCAATGCCGTCCTCGGCGAGGTGGTCTCGGGCATCAAGGCCATGACCGACGTCCCGGTGGTCGTCATCACCAACGGCTCTCTGCTCGGACGGCCGGATGTGCAACGTGAACTGCTGGAGGCAGACATCGTGCTGCCCTCGCTGGACGCGGTCGACGAGAAGATGTACCGATCGGTGAACAGGCCGCACGAGTCGCTCACGTTCGAGGAGCTCGTCGACGGCATGGCGGAGTTCCGCACCGTTTACGATGGCCGGATCTGGCTCGAGATCATGCTGCTCGACGGCATCACCGGGACCAGGCCGGCGGTCGAGAAGCTCGCGGCGCTCGCCGCGCGCATTTCGCCGGATGAGATCCAGCTGAACACCGTGGCCCGACCGCCGGCGGAGCAGGCCGCAAGGCCCGTACCGCCGGACCTGCTGGCGGAGTTCGCCCAGGCGTTCGTACCACAGGCGGACGTGATCGCCGGCGCCCCCGAACCGCACGCTGAGCAGGAGGCCACGGCCGCCGACGTGCTCACCTTGATCTCGCGGCGGCCCTGCACGGTCGCCGATGTGGCCGCAGGACTCGGCATCCATCAGAACACGGCGCTCAAGGCGCTGGCCGCGCTCCTGGAGCGCGGCATCGCCCTCCGCCGCGACCATGGCGGCGGCGTGTTCTACGCCGCCGCGAACGACCTTGGACCCGAAAGGGAGGACTCATGAAAGTAGCGATCAGCACTCAGGGCAACGACATCGATTCCCTCGTCGACCCCCGCTTCGGGCGGGCGGCCTGGTTCGTCATCGTCGACTCTGAGTCCGGCGAGTGGGCAGCAATCGACAACCGCGCCAACGCCGATGCGAGCGGCGGGGCTGGAGTGCAAGCCGGCACGACCGTCGTGGATCAAGGCGTCGGCAGCGTGATCACCGGCAACGTGGGCCCCAACGCGCACAAGGTACTGGCGGCCGCCGGCATCAGCATCTTCCAGGCCGGCAATGGCCTCACGGCCCGCGAGGCGCTGCGGAGCTGGAACGCGCAGGAGCTCACACCCGCCAAGGCGCCGACCGTGGCCGGCCACTGGTCGTGACGTGCGGTCCGACGCACAAGGCGGCGTGGTGAGCAGGAGAGGGAGTGAGATCGGATGAAGACCGTAGACGCAGGTCGCCTCCATCGGCGGCGTCGCAGCCGTGCCGGCTGCGACGGAAGCGGTCCACGGCTCGGTCGCCCTTCGCGGGGTGGACGCAGGATCGGCGAGGAGACGAGCCTGACGACGAAGACGACAGTGCGTGCCGTGATCGCCGCAGGAACCTATGTGGCGCAGGACATGCGGGACCGAGATGGCCTCACGCGGCCGATGCTGCGCCGGGCCGCGCTGCGTATGGCCGTGAGCCGGCAGCCGGCGCTCCGCCGGCTGGGCTCGGCGTACCTCCGGGCGGACCCACCGGCAACAGAGGAGTTGCCGGCGCCGCCGGCCTTACCGTACTCCGAAGTGACGCCGTTGCCGCCTCCCGGGTATGAGCATGACCAGGTGATCGACCTGGATCCCTCGGAGGTCGAGGACGCGGACGCCGGTGCAGCGGTTTGATGCGCTGCGCACTCGCGGCTATCCTGAGCATATGCTAAGAACCGACGAGGACACGCATGCCGCGACCTCCCATTGAGCGCAGCGTTACCGCGGTGCCGCGCATCACGCTCTTCAAGCCTGCCGGTGTGCCGGCTCGAGACCTCGAGCAGCTGCAGCTCGGGGTCGACGAGCTGGAGGCCATCAGGCTCGTCGACCTCGAGGGCCTGAGTCACGAGCAGGCCGCCGAGGTCATGGGCGTCTCGCGGCAGACCGTGGGGCGCGTGCTCGAGCGCGGCCGCGGCCGCGTAGCCGAAGCCCTCGTTGGAGGCAAGGCCATCCTCATCGGAGGCGGTCAGTATCGCGTGGAGCCTCGCCTCATGCGCTGCTCCGTCTGCCAGGCCCGATGGACAGACGCCGGCGAGACACAGCCCGGCGTCTGTCCCGAGTGCGGCAGCACCGACATCGGCGTGTGCTGGGGGCCAGGCGACCGCTGCGGACGAGGCGGCGGCAGGGCGGGCGACGGTCGTGGCGGCGGGGGCAGAGGCCGTGGCCCCCGCGGCGCCGGCCACGGCCCTGGAGCCGGACACGGCCGGGGTCAGGGGCGAGGCAAAGGCCGCGGCGCGCAGACCTGAGCGTCGACGATCACCATCACGAACGGAGTGAACATGAGCGACCAGACCAAGAGCATCCGCATCGCCGTCCCTTCAGAACTGCCCGGCGGCCTCGAGGCCCGGCGCTCCGGCCACTTCGGCCGCTGCGAGTGCTTCACCCTCGTCGACCTCGAGGACGGCGCCGTCAGCCAGGTGCAGGTACTCACCAACGCCCCGCACACCGAGGGAGGCTGCATGGCTCCCGTCATGGCTCTGGCGGAGCACATGGTCGACGCCATCGTCGTCGACGGCATCGGTGGCCGTCCGCTCATGGGCTTCAACCAGGTCGGCATCGCCGTGCACGCCGGCGTGGGCGCGGACGTGCAGACCACGGTCAACGCCTATCTCCAGGGCGGACTGCCCGTCGTCGGCCTCGAGGGTGCCTGCCAGCACTGACCCGGGAATCACCGACGCATCGTCGCGGCGTCGGCCGGCCGACATCCCGTCGATCACGCCGGCCGGCGTGATCGACGAGGAAGGATGTCAGCCATGACAGTCCCGCGGATAGTCATCGTCGGCGGCGTCGCCGCCGGCCCCAAGGCAGCCGCCAAGATCACACGTCTGGCCCCCGACGCCGACGTCACCATCATCGAAAAGGGTGTCTTTCTCTCCTACGCCGGGTGCGGGCTGCCGTATTACGTATCGGGAGTGGTTCCCGACCAGGCGGACCTCATGTCCACGCCCGCCGGCGCACTGCGCGACGAGATCTTCTTCCTCAACGTGAAGAACGTGCACGTGCACAGCCGCACATTGGCCACAGCCGTGGAACGCGATGCGCGACTGGTGCACACACGCGACCTCCAGACGGGCGAGGAGCGTGCGCTCCCCTACGACAAGCTCATCCTGGCGACCGGCGCAGAGCCGGTCGTGCCTCCGTTCCCCGGACGCGAGCTGCGGAACGTCGTGACACTCCACGGGGTGGAGGACGCCGAGCTGATGCGCGCCCTGCTCTCCGAACGGCGCGCCCCAGACGTCGTGATCGTCGGCGGCGGACTCATCGGCGTGGAGATCACCGAGGCACTCGTCGCGAGCGGGTGCCGGGTGAGCATCGTGGAGCGGCTGCCTCACATCCTGTCTCCTCTCGACGGCGAGATGGCCTGGCAGGTCGAGGCGCACCTGAAATCGCACGGAGTCAAGGTGTTGACCGCGGAGTCGGTGACGGAACTGGAGCCGGCGGAGGACGACGCGAGCCGTGTGGGCGGCGTCCTCACGACGGCTGGCCGCCTGCCCGCCGACCTGGTCGTGATTGCCGCCGGCGTGCGTCCGACCACGGAGCTGGCCGTGACCTGTGGGCTGGCGGTGGGCGAGACGGGAGCCATCCGGGTCGATGACCATCTGCGCACCTCCGATCCCGACATCTTCGCGGTC
>DAIQNY010000193.1:0-6606 GCA_036788155.1 Actinomycetota bacterium
CCTCCTCCTGCTCCTCGCCCTCGCCCTCGTCCCCGCCGCCGCCCTCGCCTCCGACGACGCCGGGTCCGGAGACGGCGCCGCAGCCGGCGACGGGGCGCCCGCCGTCGATGCGGGTGCGCAGGCGGCGCTGGACGCCGCCCAGGCCAGTCCCGGTGTCGCCGGGGTGCTGGACGGCAAGGACGTCTCCGTCGAGAGCACCACCCCGTGGGGCGGCACGGCCGATCGGCCGGCGGGCTACACCGTGCAGTACCGCTGGGGCGCGTCACAGGCGGCGGAGATCGCCGGCGACTGGCCGCTGCTGCGCTCGGACTCGACCGTTCCTCAGCCGCCCTATGCCACCGCGCAATACCGTATCGTCGCGCACGACGTGACGGGCCTGCAGGTGGACGTGCTGCTCGCCGGCTCGCGTGTGCTGCAGGTCAAGCCGGTCGACGCGGAGACCCGCTTCGTCCTCGACGAGCAGACCTGGGCACCCTTCAGCTGGATCCCCTGGTTCACGGCGAACCCCTGGGTACTGGCGCCGGTCTACGTGGGGCTGGCCGTGCTGCTCATGGTGCGCGCCTGGCTCCGCTCTCGCGCCTGGAACCGGCGCCTCCCGTCCATGACCCGGCACGACCGCCAGTTCATCGCCCGCGTCGCGGTCCTGTTCTTCCTGCTCGGCGGCTTCGCCTGGCAGTTCTACGCGGGCTGGTACGCGGCGACGGGTCCGTCGCTGGACGGCGGCTCGTCGGCCGGCTCGCTGGCCACGCTCCCCCTGCTGCTCATCCCGCCGGGACTCTTCGTCGCCGGCCTCATCCTCGAGCTCGGCGCGGGCCCGCACCGAGGCTCCTGGGCGCTGCTCGCGGTCCTGTGCGCCGCCGCCACCGCCTACTTCCTCGCGGCGGCCGTGACCGGTGCCACCACCAACCTCAACCTCTCGTACTTCATCCTGCTGGGTGTGCTCACGCTGATCGCCATCCCGCGCGCGTTCTCTACAGGCAAGATGGGATGGAGTCGCAGCGCCGCCCCGCGGTACGGGTGAGCCGCCCGCCTGCGCTCGTCAGGCGACGTGGCGCTGGATCAACTCGATCGCGTTGCCGTCCGGGTCCTCGACGAAGGCCAGACGCGGACCGTCGCCCTCCAGGAGGTACGGTGGGCGAGTGACACGGCCGCCGAGCGGCTCGATCACCGGGAGGATCTCGTCGATATCCTCGACCTCGAAGGCGAAGTGGCCGAAGCGCTCGCCGCCCGGGTACGCGTCGTCCTTGCCCCAGTTGTAGACGAGCTCGATGGCGAAGTTCGCCTCCTCCGGCTCCAGGAACACCAGCGTCGCCTCGCCCTTTGTCAGCTCCCTGCGGCGGGTCTCGTGGAGGCCCAGCTGCTCGTAGAACCTCACTGCTCCCTCGAGATCCCGAGTCCTCGTCGCCACGTGCACGAACTTCATGCGGTCCTCCTCCGCCGCGCCTGGCCGTGCAGGGCGCGGGCCGTCTGTGCGTTCGACGAGCAGGGTACCCCGGTCCGCCGGGCGTGTGCGTCGCCGGACGTCCGGCCGGCTCGCCGCCTCGTCGACTGACTCCGGCGGCAATCGGGTAGCTTGGCGCCATGGCCGAGATAGCGCCGGCAGACACGTTCTTCGCCGTGGACCGTGCCGCGTGGCGCGAGTGGCTCGCGGCGCACCACGAAGAGCGGTCGCGGGTCTGGCTCCTGCTGCACAAGAAGCACGTGCAGGAGCCCGGCATCCGCTACGACGAGGCCGTCGAAGAGGCCCTGTGCTGGGGCTGGATCGACGGCCTCGCCAATGCCTGGGACGAGAGCAGCTACGCGGTGCGCTTCACGCCGCGCAATCCCGGCAGCGTCTGGAGCGAGAGCAACGTCGAGCGTGTGGAACGCATGATCGCCCTAGGGATGATGACGCCGGCCGGCATGGCGTTGGTGGAGGAGGCCAAGCGCAGAGGGACGTGGGACCGGGCGGCGTCGGGGAGGCTCGGCGTGACGCCGCCGGACCTCGAGGCCGCGCTCACCGGCGTGGTCGCCGCGCGCGAGCGCTGGGAGTCGTGGCCGGCAAGTCAGCGTCGGCAGTACATCCACTGGGTGCTGGACGCGAAGCGGCCGGAGACACGGGCGCGGCGCGTCGCCGAGATCGTGCGCCGCGCCGTCGCCGGCCTTCGTCCCGGGGAGAAGGGCTGAGGCCGGCTCTGAACGCCCGGGCGGCCGGCTCCGCCCAAGCCCGCTACGCGCCCAGGTGCGCGCGCACGGCGCTCACGAGCTCGGGCAGCACCTCTCCGCCGGGTCCCTGAAGGAAGACGGCGGACAGCTGCGACAGAGAGTCACGCTCCGGATTGACGTCGATGACCGTCGCCCCCGCCTCCCGGGCGATCATGGGCATCGCCGCCGCCGGATACACGACCCCCGACGTGCCGACGATGAGCATGACCTCGCAGGACGCGCTGAGCCGCCGCGCCGCGTCGAGCGCGTCCGGAGGCAGACCCTCGCCGAACCACACGACCTCCGGGCGCAGGTAGTCGCCGCACTCGGGGCAGCGGGGTGGCTTCTCTCTCTGGTCCGCGAAGTCGTCCCACCCGAAGCCGCGGTGCCGCCCGTCGACGCAGCGGAAGCTGTGCATGGTGCCGTGCAGTTCGATCACCCGCGACGAGCCGGCGCGCTGGTGCAGGCCGTCGATGTTCTGCGTGATGACGACGACGTGCGGCAGCAGGTGCTCGAGCTCGGCGATGGCGTAGTGGCCGGGGTTGGGCTGAGCGGCAGCGGCGACGCCGAAGCGGTGTTCGTACCAACTCCAGACGAAGGGCGGGTCGTCGCGGTAAGCCTCCGGCGTGGCGAGACGCATCGGGTCGTACTGCGCCCAGAGCCCGGTCTCGGGCTCGCGGAAGGTCGGGATGCCGGACTCCTTGCTGACGCCGGCTCCTGTGAATACCGCCACGTTGGCTGACCGGGCCAGCGCCCGTGCCGCGGTCTGCAGGGCGTCGTCGCGTCTCGGGTCGTCGAGCCTGTCGCTCACGCGGGCCTCCTCGGCTGAGTGCTCAGGGCCTGCCGGGATTGTACGCTAGGCGGACCTCGCCGCCGGCAGCGCCGTCGCCGGCGGCGCGACTGGTTCAGGGACGCAGGAGGTAGAACCCACGCGATGGACGAGGACGAGACGAGAGAGGAACGGACGGGCAGGGAGCCGCCCGCCGGCACGGGTCCGGCCGACGAGCCGGGCGGCGAGGGCGCCGTCCCGACGGATGTGCCGGCGCCGCGGGCACCCGGCGCCCCGGTCACCATGGTGCAGCGTCCGGGCTCGGCGGCCGGCCTGCGCCTGCTGGCAGCCGCCGTGACCCTGCCGTGGATGGTCGTCTACGGCATCACGGGCGCCTGGGCGGTCACGCGCGGCGCGCGTGCCGCCGCCCAGGGCCTGTCGGCGCTCGACGCCGGCTACACCCGCCTGGTCACTCCTCTCCAGCTCATCTACGTCGGCGCCCTTCTGCTCGCGGGCTTCGCGGTCCTGCTCACGTGCGCGCTGCTGCTCGTCACGCGCCGGCGCTCCGCTGCGATGTGGCTGCCGGTGCTGCTGGTGGCGGCCGGGCTGACCGCCGGCTCCGTGTGGGCGGGCGTCAGCGGCGGGCTGCACCCGCTCCTCTGGATCCTGTTCTTCTTCGGTCTCGCGTTCACCACGCTGGTCGCCCTCGTCCGGGTGGTGCAGGTGACGAGGGAGAGCCGGCGTGGGAGAATCGTCACGCCATGAGCACCAGAATCTTCGTCGGACATGCGAAGCCGCCGGCCAACACGGTGAGCGGCCAGATGTACACGATCCTGAGCGTCGTGTGCGAGGTCGACATGGAGACGGGCGTGATCGTGGCCGCCGAGTTCACGGTGGCGACGGATCTGGCCAAGCAGTACCTGAACCGCCTGCTGTCGGGCCGCAACCTGGGGAGCGATGAGGACGCCATCGTCGCGGAGCTCGAACAGTGCTACTTCTCCGGCACCCAGAAGGCGCTCATCCAGTGCTTCCGCGACATGGCCAAGCGGTACCGCGCGCAGGCGGGCGGCGGGCGGCCGGAGGCGCCGGCGCAGCCGGCCCCACCGGCCGGCTGAGCGGCTCCGACCCGGCGCCTGACGTCTCGCCGTCCGTCCGGGTCTGGTAGAGTCCACAACGCTGGTATAGTCCAGCGATGCTGGAGAAGCCAGCCGCGCAACGCCAACGCAGGAAGGACCGGATCATGGCCGCAGTCGAAGGAATCACGTCGTTCGAGCCCCCGCGGCGCGTGCTCATGGGCCCCGGTCCGTCGGACGTCCACCAGCGTGTCCTCGACGCGATGGCGCGCCCGACCATCGGTCACCTCGACCCGGAGTTCGTGCGCATGATGGATGAGCTCAAGGAGCTTCTCCGCTACGTGTTCCGGACCCGGAATCAGGTGACGTTCCCGGTGTCCGGCCCCGGCTCCGTGGGCATGGAGACGTGCTTCGTGAACCTGGTCGAGCCGGGCGACAAGGTCGTCGTGTGCCGCAACGGCGCCTTCGGCGGACGGCAACTCGAGAACGTTGAGCGCACTGGTGGCGTGCCCGTCGTCGTTGACGACGACTGGGGCACGCCGGTCTCGCTGGACAAGCTCGAGGCGGCTCTCGTCGCGAACCCGGATGCCCGGATCGTCTCCTTCGTCCACGCGGAGACCTCGACGGGCGTGCGCAGCGACGCGGCGGAGATCGCCTCGCTGGCGCACGAGCGCGGCGCCCTCGTCATCGCCGACACCGTCACCTCGCTGGGCGGCATCCCCGTGCTCGTCGACGACTGGGAGCTCGATGCCGTCTACGCCGGCAGCCAGAAGTGCCTGAGCTGCACGCCCGGCCTCTCGCCGGTCACCTTCAGCGAGGCCGCGATCGACAAGGTCAGGGCGCGGAAGACGAAGTGCCAGAGCTGGTTCATGGACCTCAATCTCGTGCTCCCGTACTGGGAGGGCGGCGCGCGGACGTACCACCACACCGCCCCGGTCAACCCGTTGTACGGCCTTCACGAGGCTCTGCTGATGCTGGTGGAGGAAGGGCTGGAGGCGGCGTGGCGGCGGCACGCAGAGCTCCACGCCGCCCTGGTCGCCGGGCTCGAGGGGCTCGGCATGAGCCTCCTCGTCGAGCCCGGGCACCGTCTGCCGCAGCTCAACGCAGTCCGCGTGCCCGACGGCGTGGACGAGGCCTTCGTGCGCGCCGAGGCGCTCAACCGCTACGGCCTCGAGCTCGGCGCCGGCCTCGGCGCCCTGGCCGGCAAGGTGTGGCGCATCGGTCTCATGGGCACCTCGTGCACGCAGGCCAACGTGAACCTGTGCCTCGAGGCGCTTGCCACGCTGGCGCCGGAGGCCGCCGCGGGGTGACCCGTGTCCGGCGGCCGGTCGCCGTGCTGGGCTGCGGTCATGCCCCGGCCGAATGCACTCCCGAGCATGGCCCGCTTCGTCGCCGGGGCGGCGCTGGCAGTCTGGCTGGCGGTCGCCGTCCTGGTCGTCGTGCGCTTGCAGACCACCGGCTCGGCGCATCCTGAGGCGCGGCTGGGCGACCTCGGAGGACTGCTGCTTCCGGGCATCCTCGTCGGCGCGGTCGCGCTCGTCCTCGTCGCGGCGCCGCGCCGGCTGTCCGTAGGCTGGGGCGCGCTCCTGCTGTTCTCGCTGGCCGGCGTCGCCGCCTGGGTCTTCCTGCGGCACGCCGCCTATCGCGCGGTGCCGTGGATAGACAGCGCCCTCGTGACCGCCGCCGTCTGGATGACGATCGGCCTGGCGCTGGGCGTCGCGACCCTCAGCCTGGTCGCACTCTGGCGCGCGTCCGGCCCGGACCGGGTCGCGCGCGGCGCGTCCAGGGCAGCCGACCCACGGGACACGCCGGAGTCGCTCGTCCGGCAGCGCTTCGACGACCGCAACGTCCCGCCCGGCCTCTGAGCCGATCCGCGGGCCTTCGCGCTCACCTCATGGTCCTGGGGCATCGCATCAAGGGCCCACGGCTCGCCCCTCTCCGGCCCACGCACGTTGTGACCCGCTCGGCCGTTTGCTAGCGTGGGGCTGTTGCGATCGACTCGCGGCCTGGGGGGTTCCGTATCGGGGGCCGCGCCATGGCCGCCGCGCAAGGAGGGCACATGACCGACGACACTTCCAAGGGCCGCGAACCCACCGTCGAGGAGCTCAAGGCCAAGGCCTACAAGCCCATGGAGGACGCCAAGGTCCTTCACCCGTTCTACCGCGGCAAGATCGAGACGACCCTCAAGTGCTGCATCCGCGACTTCCAGGACTTCGGCATCTGGTACACGCCGGGCGTCTCCGCTCCGTGCCTCGAGATCAAGGAGGACCCGGAGAAGGTCTACGAGCACACCAACAAGTGGAACACGGTCGCCGTGATCAGCGACGGCACGCGCGTGCTCGGCCTCGGCGACATCGGCCCCAAGGCCGGCATGCCGGTCATGGAGGGCAAGAGCCTGCTCTACAAGTACCTCGGTGGCGTGGACGGGTTCCCCCTCATGGTCGACACCAGGGACCCGGACAAGTTCATCGAGTTCGTCAAGCTCGTGCAGCCGGGGCTGGGCGGCGTGAACCTGGAAGACATCGCCCAGCCCAAGTGCTTCCGCATCCTCGACACCCTGCGCGAGGAGTGCGAGATCCC
>DAIQNY010000194.1:0-6548 GCA_036788155.1 Actinomycetota bacterium
CCATCGAGCAGCGCCGCCCAGAGAGCCTCGCCGGTCAGCCGCTCGCGGCAGGCGGTCGCGCAGGCGGCGGCGCAGAGGTCGCCGTCGGTCGGCGCCTCCAGCCGGTGGAGACCGCGGACCTGCACCTGGGCGCTCACCGTGCCGTTGTACTCGTTCTTGGTGAGCGCCAGCGCCACGTCGTGACGCCCCGGCGTGTTGAGCTCGTCAAGGCCGTCGAAGTTGAAGTGGATCGCCTGGCACGAGTTGCCGTCGCAGCGGACACGGTACTGCGCGTGTCGCCGGTCGCGCGTGAGGCGCGGGGCGACGATCTCGGCGGCGTGCAGCAACAGCGTGACCTGGCGGTTGCCGAAGCCGTGCGGCGCCAGCAGTTCGAGCTCGTCCGCGAGGCCCAGGGTGAGCTCGTCGCCGCCGACGATGGCGTCGACCTCGCGCGTGCGGCGCAGGTCGTCCTCGTCGAGCAAGGAGGCGGCCTCGGAGACGAACGCCTCGCGGAACGCGGGGATGGCGTCGCGCCGCAGCCGCAGGCCGCAAGCGGCGCGATGGCCGCCGAAGGTGAGCAGGTGGTCCGACGACCGTTCGACCGCGCCGAGCAAGTCGAACGCGGGGATGCTGCGTCCCGAGCCCTTCGCCTCCTCGTCGGCCTCGCTGAGGAGGATGGCCGGCCGGTGGAAGCGCTCGGCCACACGAGAGGCCACGATGCCGACCACGCCCTCGTGCCAGTCCGGCGACGACAGCACGAGAGCCGGCGGCAGTGGATCCGGCACCATGGCGACCGCCGTCTCGAGCATGCCGGCCTCGATGAGCTGCCGCTCGCGGTTGAGCTCGTTGAGCTTGAGAGCGAGCGGCAGGGCAGTCTCCCGGTCGGGTGCACCGAGCACCTCGAGGGCGATGGAGGCGTCTTCCAGTCTGCCGGCCGCGTTGAGCCGCGGCCCGAGACGGAAGCCGACCGCGCCCGCGTCCACGGCGCCCGGACGCCCGCCGGCGACCTCGAGCAGCGCCGCCAGCCCGGGGCGAGGCGCACTCCGCAGCCGCCCCAGGCCAACGGCGGTGAGCACGCGGTTCTCCTCCACGAGCGGGACGACGTCGGCGATGGTGCCGACGGCCACGACATCCGTGTACGGCCTGAGCGCCAGCGGCAGCTCGACGAGGGACTCCCCCGGCTCCTCGAGCAGGGCGTGGGCCAGCTTGAACGCCACGCCCACCCCGGCCAGGTGACGGCACGGGTACGAGCCGAGCTTGGGCGTGACCACCGTGCAGGCGGGCAGCTCGCCCTCCAGCTCGTGATGGTCGGTGACGATCACGTCCATGCCGAGAGCCTTGGCCCGCACGACCTCGTCGCGAGCGTTGATGCCGCAGTCCACGGTGATGAGCAGCCTGACGCCCGACTCCGCGAGTTCGTCGATGGCGGCGGCGGAGACCCCGTAGCCCTCGCTGAAGCGGTTGGGCAGGCGCCAGCGGACGTCTGCCCCGAGCTCCTGGAGGACCCCGACGAGCAGGAACGTGGCGGTGATGCCGTCGGCATCGTAGTCGCCGTGGACGGCCATGGGCTCGCCACACCGCAGCGCCCTGTCGATGCGCTGACGCGCCTCGGTCATCCCGCTCATGAGGTAGGGGTTGTGGACGCGGAAGTCGGGCTGCAGGAAGGCGCGTGCCACGCCGGGGTCGCCCAGCCCGCGGCGGACCAGCACCTGAGCGAGGATGTCGCTGCAGCCGAGCTCCGCGGCGAGCCGCCGGACCTCGGCGAACGGTGCCGGCGAGATACGCCAGGAGCCCGGGTCTGTCACGAGTGCATCACCCGGCGAGTGTACCGCCGGGGGCCGACGGATGCGCCCCGGGGGCGCGCCACGGCGGCTGCGGGAGCGTCAGCGATCGGGGGTGGCGGACTCGCCGGGCTCGGCGGGGTCGGGCCGGTCGTCGCCCTCGACCTCAGCGTCTTCGTCGAGGGGCTCGCCGGCCGTACCTTGCTCGGCCGCCCCGGCGTCCGCGGCCATGGTGACGGCCGTCTGCTCGCCGGCCTCCGCCGGCGCTTCGGCGCCGGCAGCGGCGGCGTCCTCAGCGGCGCCGGCGGCGGCGGTAACGTCCTCGGCGTCCACCGCCGTCGCGGCCTCGCCCGCCGCCACGGTGACGTCCTCGGCGGCGACGGTCGCTTCCTCCGACGGCACGGCAGTGGCGTCCTCGACGTCGACGACTGTGGCGGGCTCGGGGGCCGGCGCCACGACGGTGGCGGGCTCGGGCTCAGGCGCCGGCGCCCTGCTGGCCGCCAACGCCTCCGCCTCGCGCAGCCGTACGTACGTCTTCTGCAGCTCCGCCTCGAGCTTGCGCCGGCCGCCTGCGGCGCCGGCGAGCGCGAACCAGGTGGCCGCGAGGCCGGCGACGAACACCAGGGCGGCGATGACGGCGGACACCCAGAAGAGCGACACGGCACTGACTGTTCCGGCAACGTAGTCGATCTCGAAGGTCGTTCCGTTGTTCAGCGCCCCGAAGGCGAGGATGATCAGAGCGACGACGGCGAGCAGGATGAGAGCGTTCCGCACTGGAGACCTCCGATAGTGTCTGTGCCGCGGAGTATAGCAACCGGGCCGGGCGACCACACGGCGACGGTCAGAGACGCTCCACTGTCGCCGCCTCGCGTTGCCGATCGAGCCACTCGTCGAGAGCGACGAACCGCTCGCGCCGGGTCAGCTCCTCCACGATCCGGGCTTCAGCCTCCCGGAACGGGGTGACCCGCGCCTTCTTGAGGTCCGTCGCCTTGAGCAGGTACCAGCCGCCGGGCCCCTCGACCGGCTCGGTCACCTCGCCGGCTGGAGTCATCTCCACGGCCTTCCGAAGGGGCGTCGGCAACGACGCCAGGGCGACCGTCCCGAGGTCGCCGCCGGCCGCCTTGGACTGTGCATCGGTGGAGAACTGCCGTGCCACTTCTTCAAACGGCCGGCCCGAGCGGAGTCGCTCGAGCGCGGTCTCGGCGACGCGCTCGGCCGCCACCTGGATGCTCCACAGATGAGCCGAGGCGGCCTCGCGGAACCGGTCGCGGTGCCGCTCGTAATAGGCACGCGCTGCGCCCCTGTTCACGGTGAGGTCCCCGTACTTCGCATCCTGCACGGCCTCACGCAGCACACCGTCGGTGATGCCGCTGACCAGTTGCTCCTCGGTCATGGGTACCTGCTCGAGCGCCGCGGCGAGGGCCTGCTCGCCGCCGAGCTGGTCGACCATCGCCTGGCGGCGCGCGGCGACCTCCGCGGAGTCGGCCGACACATCGAGGCGTTCGGCCTCGCGACGAACGAGCTCGCGGCGTACCGCCTCCCGCTCCGCGCGCGCCTGGGAATCCTCGGAGCCGCCCAGCCGGAACTCGGCACGCACCGCATCGACCGCGCTCCGGCGGACCGGCCGGTCGTCCACGCGCAGCACCACCGGGTCGGGAGAAGCCGAGCCGCGCGCGTCGTCGGCGCCGAGAACGGCCACGGCCGCGAGCATCGCGACGACGATGGGTGTTGTGTGCCAACGCATGATGGACTCAGTGACGCGGGCGCGCCGGGGGGCGTTCAGCTCTGCTGCTCCGGCAGCGCCTCTGTGAACGGCTGCTCCGAGATGGTGCGCTCGCCGCCGGGGAACCGGGCGGGGAAGTAGCAGGCCACTTCGTGCCGCGGCCCCGCGTCGCCCGTGGGCACCAGCCGCGGCATCGCCGTCGTACAGATCTCCTGTGCCCGCGGACAGCGAGGATGGAACACGCACCCCCGGGGTGGGTTGGCCGGGCTGGGCACGTCGCCCTCGAGCACGATGCGACGGCGAGAGCGCTCGGTGTGCGGATCGGGGATCGGCACCGCGGAGAGGAGCGCCTCCGTGTATGGGTGCTGCGGCATGTCGTAGAGCACGGCGCTGTCGCTGATCTCGACGATCTTGCCGAGGTACATGACGGCCACGCGGTCCGAGATGTGCTTGACCACCGAGAGGTCGTGCGAGACGAAGAGATAGGTGAGCTCGAACTCGTCCTGCAGGTCTTCGAGGAGGTTGAGCACCTGAGCGCGGATGGAGACGTCGAGCGCGCTCACGGGCTCGTCGAGCACGATGAGCTTGGGATTGAGCGCCAGGGCACGGGCGATGCCGATGCGCTGACGCTGCCCGCCCGAGAACTCGTGCGGGTAGCGCTCGGCGTGCTCGGAGTTGAGGCCCACGGTGTCGAGCAGTTCCGCGACGCGCTTCTTGCGCTCCGCCTCGGTGCCCACGGCGTGGATCTTGAGCCCCTCGCCCACGATGTCGCGGATGCGCATGCGCGGATTGAGCGACGCGTACGGGTCCTGGAAGACGATCTGCATGTCCTTGCGCAGCACGTTCATCTCGCTGCGCGACGCCTTCATCACGTCGATGTCCTCGAAGGTGACCCCTCCGGCAGTGGCCGGAGTAAGGCGCAACACCGTGCGGCCGACGGTGGACTTGCCGCCGCCGCTCTCCCCCACCAGACCCAGCGTCTCGCCCTTCTCCACGCTGAAGCTCACGTCGTCGACGGCGTAGACGTAGCCGGTGGTGCGCTTGAACACACCGGTGCGGATAGGGAAGTGCTTCTTGAGATTGCGGACCTGCAGGAGACTCATGCGGCGGACTCCTTGAAGTGCGGCAGGTCCGCCCGGATCGTCACGCGCTCCTCCACCGGGATCCAGCAGTGCACGCCGTGAGCCGGACCGACGGTCTCGTGCTCGGGCCAGATATCTCGGCACTGCTCCCGGCGGTAGGGGCAGCGCGGCGTGAACGGGCAGCCGGCGGGCAGCGTGATGAGGTTCGGCGGCTGCCCCTTGATGGGCGTGAGCCGCGACTTCTCGGACTCGTCGAGTCGCGGCAGACTGGCCAGCAGGCCCCAGGTGTACGGGTGGTGCGCGTTGTAGAAGATCTCGTCCACGGGACCGTACTCGACCGTGCGGCCGCCGTACATGACCATCACCTTGTCCGAGATCTCGGCGATCACGCCGAGGTCGTGGGTGATGAGAATGACTCCGGAGTCGTACTGTGCCTGCATCTCGCGCACCACGTCGATGATCTGCGCCTGGATGGTGACGTCGAGCGCCGTGGTGGGCTCGTCGGCGATCAGGACGTCCGGGTTGCAGCTGATCGCCATCGCGATCATCGCACGCTGGCGCATGCCGCCGGAGAACTCGAACGGGTACTGGTCCACGCGCTTGTCGGCGTCGGGGATGCCCACCCGGGCGAGCAGGTCGGCGGCCATCTGCCACGCCTCAGCTTTGCCCTTGTCCTGGTGAAGCCTGATGGCCTCGGCGATCTGCTTGCCCACCTTCATGACGGGATTGAGGCTGGTCATGGGGTCCTGGAAGATCATCGCGATGTCGTTGCCGCGCACCTGGCGCATCTCGGCGTCGCTGATGGTGCGGAGGTCCTTGTCGCCAAGCAGGAGCGATCCTTCGACCACCTTGCCCGGCGGGTCGGGGATGAGACGCATGAGCGACATGGCGGCCACGGTCTTGCCCGACCCTGACTCGCCGACGATACCGATGGTCTCGCTGCGGTCGAGCGTGAAGCTCACCCCGTTGACCGCCTTCACCACGCCCGCGTGCGTGAAGAAGTGCGTGGAGAGATCCTTGACGGTGAGGAGGCGATCAGCCATGCCTATTCCTTGAGCTTCGGGTCGGTCGCGTCGCGCAGGCCGTTGCCGAACGAGATGAACCCGAACACGGTCGTGACGAGTGCGATGCTGGGGAACAGCAGCCACCACCAGTTGCCCCCGGCGAGGTAGTTCACCGCATCGGAGATCATGAGGCCCCAGGACGAGTTCGGCGGCTGGATGCCGATGCCGAGGTAGCTCAAGGCCGCCTCGGTGGCGATCGCGCCGCCGATGGCCATGGCGACGGCCACGTAGACGGGCGCCATGCTGTTGGGCAGCACGTGCCTGAAGATGATGCGCATGTCGGTGGCGCCCTGCGCTCGCGCGGCTTCCACGTACTCCATGGACTTGACGCTGAGGATCTGGCCGCGCACGACACGCGCGAACGTGGCCCAGCCGAGCACGCCGATGGCGATGAAGACGTTCTGGAAGCCTTGACCGAGCACGCTCATGATGAGCAGCACGAACAGGATGTACGGGAAGGCGAAGAAGATGTCGGCGGCGCGCATGATGATGGAGTCGACCGCGCCGCCGTAGTACCCGGATATCGGCCCCAGGATGAGCCCCAGGGAGAGCGCGATCGCCACCGCGATGATGCCGACGAGCATCGCAACGCGGGTGGCGACCAGCGTGCGTGAGAGCACGTCGCGACCGAGGAAGTCGGTGCCGAACGGGTGCTGCCAGGACGGCGGCGAGCCGAGGCCCTCGGGCGACAGGTCGTAGTTGACCTGGTTCGGGTCGTATGGAGCCAGATACCCGGGGGCGTCCGACCGGACCGCCTCTTCGCTCGCGCGCACGTGCCAGTGCATCTGGTAGAAGACGGCCTCGGTGGTGCCGATGATGACGAAGACGATGATGATGCCGAGGCCGACCAGCGCCAGGCGGTTACGCTTGAGACGCCGCCACGTGTCGGCCCAAAGGCCCAGCGGCTTGGTCTGCTCCT
>DAIQNY010000195.1:0-6538 GCA_036788155.1 Actinomycetota bacterium
GCGCACGGCACGCTCCGAGACGTGCCCGATGCGCCTCGTGATCTCGGCCGACGACGTGCGGCCGTCCTCTATGAGGAGGGACACGATCTGACGGTCGATCGTGTCGAGAGTGAATGGCACCGCATCCCCCTGATCCGTCCCATTCGTGAGGCTATTTGGACACTCACGTCGGAAAATGTCAAGGCCGGTGGCCGGTCAGGTCGGTTTCGGCAGACTGCGAAATCCGAACCCGTCGGAATCCGACGTCTGACGGCAGCAGCCCCGCAGGAAATGGCCCTGTTCCTCGCGTCCAGCGTCTTTCGGACGCTCGACCGAGGAACGGGATACGCAGGGCTCCCGGTGGCTCACGACCCCCGTGCACGCCTTGATGAGTGAAGGCCCGGGCGGCGCGCCGATCGGCGCGCCGCCCGGGCCCGTTCACACCGTCGACAGGGCGACGGGGTCCGCTCGGATGATCACTCCGGCGGCAGCTCCCCGTAGGTCATGCCGACGTCCACACCGACGCGCTTGCTGCGCGCCGCCCAGAAGAAGTACCAGACGATGCCCAGCGCCCAGACGATGCCGTAGAGGATCCACGAGTCGCCGTTGGAGTCCCTCATCTCCTCCGTGAAGAGCAGGAAGTACGTCAGGATGCCGAGATAGACGAGAGAGACTGCGGCGCCCCAGCTGACGAGCGGGATGCCGAGGAACTTCCAGGTCTTGTACGGCGACGAGTCCCAGATGCCCCTGGCGCGCTTGACGTACGGGAAGATCAGCGCCGCGATGGTTGTCACGCCCCAGACCGAGACGATCTCCATGCCGGTCACGGTGAGACCCTGCATGTAGTCACCCAGCCAGAAGGTGTACAGCGCGATCGCGATCTGGCACAGGACCAGGCAGAGGACGTAGTTCTTCACCGGGCTCGCCCACCGCGGGTTGATGGACGTGAACCACTTGGGGCCCATGCGGTCCATGCCCCACGCGAAGATGATGCGCGGGAACGCGAGGTAGCTCAGCGCCAGATACCAGAACGTGAAGAGGATGTACGAGCCGCTCGCCCCCAGAGCCACCAGCCAGTTCGAGTTTGAGATGTAGGCGAGGCTCATGTAGCTCGGCAGATACGGCAAGTTGTAGCCGTCGATGCCTCCGTTGTTGTCGATCCATGCCGTCGCCGAGACGAAGTCGAACGGCATCGCCCTATACATGGACAGGGACGTCCAGATCATGAACACGGCCGGGATCAGGATGGCGATGAAGTTGGCGCTGATGAGCGTCTTGTCCGGCCGCTTCACCTCGCCGGCGACGAAGACGCAGAAGTAGGCGTAGGCGAACAGCCACGAGCCGGCCACCATGACGCCGAGGGTGCCGTAGAAGTCCGGACCCGTCGGCACCCCTTCGCCGATGGCGGCCGCGACCGCCGGGACGACCTCGCTGTAGGTGAGCGAATCGTGCTGGGCGGCGATGGCGTCCCACTTCTCGGCGAACGCGGTCTTGCTGCTCAGCATGATCGAACCGGTGATGATCGCCGCGCCGCCGAGCGCGCCGATCATGATGATCTTCTGCAGGAGGGCGAAGACCTTCATGCCGAACACCACGGTGAAGAACGCGATCACGTTGGCGATCGTCGCGACGGCGAACACGCCCCAGTCGTAGGAGAGACCGCCGAAGAACGTGCCGGCAGCGGGATCGTACAGCCAGGTCCACCCCTGGTACTCGGCGAAGATGACGAGGCCCGGATCGGCGATCCAAGGCGCCAGGATGTAGACCCAGAAGATCATCACGAAGGCGTTGCCGAAGCTCTCCGCGATGGCGACGATCGGGTGGATGATGCGTGAGTTGTAGATGTATTCCCCGCCGGAGCGCGGCATGCTGCCGGAGAGGATCCCCCACACCAGCGGGAAACCGAAGCCAACCATCACCAGCGAGATGACGCTCGCCCACAGGATGCTGCCCGTGAGATAGGTGCCGAGTCCCCAGGTGACCATCGTCCAGATGCTGGGCGTGATGCCCTGGTTCATCATCCCCACGGCCATCGCGTCGGTCATGGACAGGCCGCGGACCAGGCCGCTGGCCTTGCGTGCGAATGCGAGTTCTTCTGCCACACTACCCCCTAGGTTTGCGGGACGCCCGGCCGGCCCCCGGCGGCCTCCCGCATACGTAGTGCCCAAGGACTAAGACTGTGGTGCACCCCCCTCTGTCGCGGCCGCAGGACTGACTTCGTTAGTCGTATAACCAACGATATGCTCAAGGTGCGGCAGGGGGCAAGAGGCGAAGAGGTGTGAGTTGCTGCGGGGGCCGGGAACGCCATTCGGCGTCCCCGGCCCCCGCAGCGGTGGTCAGCGTGCGCTCAGGTGTGCTGCGCGGTCACGGCCGCGGCGATCTGCTCCGGACCGCTCACGACCTTGACGGCGTCGAACTTGCAGGCCGCGCGACAGGCGTCGCAGCGGATGCAGAGGTCCTGGTCGATGACGTGTGGCTGCTTCTTCTCGCCGCGCGCGGCGTCGACCGGGCATCTCTTGGCGCACAGCGTACAGCCGGTGCAGGCATCGGGATCGACGGTGTAGGCGATGAGCGCCTCGCACGAGAGCGCCGGACAGCGGTGCTCGTCGATGTGCGCCTGGTACTCGTCGCGGAAGTACCGGATCGTGGTGAGCACCGGGTTCGGTGCCGTCTGGCCGAGACCGCAGAGGCTGGTCTTCTTGATGTTCTGCGCCATGCTCTCGAGACGCTCGATGTCGCCCTCCTGCCCCTCGCCGGCCGTGATGCGCTCGAGGATCTCCAGCATGCGCTTGGTGCCGAGGCGGCAGGGGACGCACTTGCCGCAGCTCTCGTTCTGGGTGAACTGCAGGAAGTACTTGGCCAGGTCGACCATGCAGGTGCTGTCGTCCGCGACCACCATGCCGCCGGAGCCGACGATGGCGCCGGTCGCGGCCAGCGACTCGTAGTCGACCGGCGTGTCCAGCAGCGAGGCGGGCACGCAGCCTCCGGAGGGGCCGCCGAGCTGCACGGCCTTAAACTTCTTGCCGTCCTTGATGCCGCCGCCGACGTCGAAGATCACGTGCCGCAGCGTGGACCCCATGGGCACCTCGGCGAGGCCGCCGTTGACGATCTTGCCGGCCAGACTGAACGCCTTGGTGCCCTTGCAGGTGTCGTTGCCGTGGGCGGCATACGCAGCCGCGCCGTTGGCGATGATCCAGGGCACGTTGGCCCACGTCTCGACGTTGTTGATGTTGGTGGGCTTGCCCCAGAGGCCGCTCGCCGCCGGGAACGGCGGTCGCGTGCGTGGCATGCCGCGCTTGCCCTCGATGGAGGCGATGAGGGCCGTCTCCTCGCCGCAGACGAAGGCGCCGGCGCCCTCCTTGATCTTGAGATGGAAGTCCCAGCCGCTGCCGAGCGCGTCGTCTCCGAGCAGGCCCCGCTCCTCGGCGGCCGCGATGGCCATGCGCAGGCGTTTGACGGCGAGCGGGTACTCGGCGCGCACGTAGATGTAGCCCTCATGCGCGCCGATGGCGTAGCTGCCGATGAGCATGCCCTCGAGCACTGCGTGCGGGTCGCCGTCCATGATGGAGGCGTCCATGAACGCGCCGGGGTCGCCCTCGTCGCCGTTGCAGATGATGTACTTGACGTCGCCCGGCGAGGCAGAAGCGAACTTCCACTTCATGCCCGTCGGGAACCCCGCGCCGCCGCGGCCGCGCAGGCCCGAGGCGAGCACCTCCTCGATGATCTCCTCGGGCTTCATCGTGGTGAGCGCCTTGCGCGCCGCCTCGTAGCCGCCGCGCGCCAGATACTCGTCGGTACTCTCCGGGTTGATGACACCGACGTCGCGCAGCGCGATGCGCCGCTGCGCTTTGTAGAAGGGGATGTCGTGCGCACAGGCGACAGGCTCGCCGGTGGCCGGGTCCTTGTACAGCAGCTTCTCCACGATCTGGCCGCCGGCCAGGTGCTCCTCGACGACCGTCTTGACGTCCTTGAGCTTGAGCCGTGGATAGTACGTGTCGCCGCCCGAGACCACGGCCAGCGGGCCCTGCGAGCAGAGGCCGTGGCAGCCGATGATGCTGACCTCGACGTCGTCCTGCAGCCCGGCGGCGGCGATCTGCGCTTCGAACTCGTCCTTGATCTTGAGCGATCCGGCGAACACGCAGGCGGTGCCGGCGCACACGGACACCCTGCGGCGGCCGTCGGGCGACGAGGCGACCTCGACCTTGACGCCCCCGGCGGGCACGGTGACGGGCTCAGTCATCGGAAGCGCCTCCCTGCTCGGCGGCCACCTGCTCCAGCAGCTTGCGGGCGACCTTGCGTGCCTCGTCGGCGGTGAGGTTGCCGTAGGTCTCGTCGTCCACGCGCATCACCGGCGCCTGCGAGCAGGCGCCCATACAGGCGACGGAGTCCAGCGTGAACTCCAGGTCGTCGCGCGTCGTCCCGTCGGCCACGCCGAGCTCCTGCTCGAGCGCCTCCGTGACGCGCGTGGCCCCCGCGACGTGGCAGGCCGTGCCGTGACAGACGTAGCACTTGTGCCGGCCGGTGGGAACGGTCGTGAACTGCGCGTAGAACGTGATGATGCCGTAGATACGAGATGCGGGGATGCCGCTGAGGCGCGCGATCTCCGCCACGACCGGCTCCGGCAGATAGCCGTACAGCTCCTGGGCATGCTGCAGGAGAGCGATCAGGTTGCCGTGCGGGTCTATCTCCTCGACGAGCTCGCGGACCCTCGTGAGGTCGACGTCCGGGACGGCAGGCCCTCCGGCCGTCGCGGGAGTGGCTTCTGGCCTGGGCATCACATCAACTCCACTTCGCGCGTACCACGTTCGTCGGGCGGCCGCGGCGCGTAGCCCGGGCGGCCGCCCTCCTTCCCATCACTTCTGGTAGTGAACCACACTTGGGCGGGCGGCGGGTACCGCGGCCCCCAGGGCCGCAGCGCTCCCGCCGCCCGCCGCCTCTTCGGTCAGCTCACTTGACGCCCGTCTGCGCCTTGCAGGCGGCCAGGGCGTTCTTGAGCAGGATGACGTTGGTCACGGGGCCGACGCCGCCGGGGACAGGGGTCACGGCGCCGGCGACCTCGCACACGGCCTCGAACTCGAGCGAGCCGACCTGCTTGCCGTCCACGCGGATGGTCGTCACGTCGACGACCACGGCGCCCGGCTTGACCATGTCGGCCTTGATCAGGTTCTGCACCGGGGCGGCGCTGATCAGGATGTCCGCCTCGCGGCATGCCGCAGGGACGTCCTTGCTGAACACGTGCACCACGTGCACAGACGCGTTGCGGTTGAGACACAGCAGCGCGACGGGCTTCCCGACGATGTTCGAGTGATTGACGATGGTGACGTCCTTGCCCTGCAGTTCGATGCCCTCCCGGTCGAGGATCTCGATACAGGCGCTCGGCGTGGCCGGCGCGAAGAGCTGGTCGCCGAGCAGCACGTGGCCGATGTTCGCCGGGTTGACGCAGTCGAGGTCCTTCTCCGGCGCGATGGCGTTGAACACCGTGTTCTGGTCGATCTCGGCCTGCATGGGCATGAGCGCCAGGATGCCGTGCACGGCCGGGTCGGCATTGAGGCTCGCGATGAGGTCGAGGATCTCGGCCTCGCTGGTGCCGGCCGGAAGCGTGTGGTTGAAGTACGCGAAACCCACCGTGCCGGTGTTCTTCTCGATCTGGCCGCGGTAGAACTGCGCGCCGCCGTCCTCGCCGACCAGGATGGTGGCGACGCCGGGCTTGACGCCGCAGGTCGCGAGCTTGGCGACCTCGGCCTTGATCTCCTCACGGACCTGCTCGGCGATGGCCTTGCCGTCGATGATCTGATCTGCCATGGCTTCCCTCTCGTTGGTGGGGTGGTGACGGTCAGAGCTTGGAGAGCGTGATGGCGAGGACCTCCGCGCGCAGCACGGCGGCCTCCTCCTGGATGGCCTCGATCTCGGCAGCGGCCTTCGACGTGTAGTCGCAATCCTCGATGGAGCCGAGGTTGATCCTCACGTTGAGAGCGGCGCCGACGACGGCGGCCTCGCCCAGGATGGCACCGATGCCGGCGTCGGTGACGGCCTGCGGGTTGCCCTTCTCGGCCGCCGTCTTGCTCAGGCGACAGACCTCCACGGCCACGCGGCAGATCTCGAGCGGGACGTCGGCGGCGATGATGAGGCCGGCCTGCACGGCCGCCTTGCGCGCCGCCTTCTCGGCGTCCGTCTCCTTGGGCATCTTGTAGGCGTCGATGACGCCGTTGTAGGCCGTGGTGTCGTCCTGCAGCAGCTTCTCGAGCTTGACCCGAGCGGCCTCGGACTTCTCGACGAGGGCGGACATCTCGGCGTCGACGTCGGCGAACTTCTCGCGGCCGACGGTTAGATTGCAGACCATGCTGACGAGCGCCGCGCCGAGAGCGCCGACGCAGGCGCTGACGCTGCCGCCGCCCGGCGCCGGCTTCTTGCTGGCGGCGTCGTCGAGGTACGTCTGCAGGGGTTCAGTCGCGTAGGTGGTGGGACCGTCGCTCACCGTGTACCTCCAGCGCGGCGCCTGGACGGCGCCGCCGACGGGGAGCGACCGGGCGGCCGGCGGCGCCGGCCGGAGCGGAGCCCT
>DAIQNY010000196.1:0-6502 GCA_036788155.1 Actinomycetota bacterium
CCCGATCCTGGCCGCCGCGACGCCCGCACTCCTGAGGATGACGGCCCAACAGCAACCGGAGGTCGTCATCCGGCTCCCGGACCCGACCACGGTGGACGCCTACGCCGGGTTCCTCGGCAACCTTCTCCAGCTTGCGCTCCTGGCGGTGATCATCACGGGCGCCGCCGCGGTGGCCGGCGAGCGCCGCGGCGGCACCGCCATCCTCGTGCTCACCAAGCCGCTCTCGCGTACCTCGTTCGTGTGGGCCAAGGCGCTCGCCGACCTGGTCTTACTGCTCGTCGCAACGGCCGTCGGCACGGCGCTCTGCGTCGCCGTCACGCTGGCGCTCTTCGACGCCTCGCACATCGCTGCGTTCCTCGGATCGGTAGCCCTGTGGCTGGCGCTGGCTGCGATGTTCGTGTGCCTCATGCTTTGGCTGTCCGCCGCTCTGGACCGGCAGGCGGCGGCGGCCGGCGTAGGCATCGGCGTGTACGCGGCGCTGTTCGCGCTCACCGCGTTCCCCCTGCTGCGCGACTGGAGCCCCGCCGGCCTCTTCGCCGCCAACACTTCTCTGCTCATGGGCGAAGAGGTCGCCCTCGCGCGGCCCCTCGCGGTGACCCTCGCCCTCGCGGTCGTCTTCCTGCTGCTGGCCGCCTGGTCGTTCCGCCGCAGGGAGCTCTAGCGACGGCATCCGGATGGCCCGCTCAGAGCGTGCGCTCCATCCGCATCTCCAGACCTCTCGCGCCCGCCGTGACGACGACGTCGCCACGCTCGTCCGTGCGCGCCCACGGCACGCCGGCGTCCGCCAGCACCTCGAGCGCCTCCTCGGCAGGGTGACCGTGCCGGTTGGGTCCGACGGGGACCACGGCGAGACGCGGCGCGAGCTCCGCCAGGAGAGCCGCGTCGAAGCCGCCGGCGCTCCCGTGATGCGGCACGCCGACCACGACGCACGGCGGCAGGTCGAGGTCGTCGAGCGCCTGCCCCTCGGCGTCGCCGGGCAGCAGTACCTGCTGCCCACCGAGTTCCACGACCACCACCAGCGCGTCGTCGTTCTCCCGCTGGTTCTGGTCGGTCTCGGCGACCGGGTCGCTGGGCGCGACATACAGGCTCCAGCCGTCACCCGGCACGCACAGGTCCTCGTCCTGACGACGGACGTCCACGCCCTCGGCGCTCAGTCTGGCCTCGATGTCGTCCAGCGCGGCGGAGCGGTCCTCGGGTTCGGGGAGCAGGGCGGCCTCGATGGGGACGGAACCGACGACGTCCTCGAGCCCGCCGACATGGTCGTCGTGGCCGTGAGAGAGGATCAGCAGATCGATGCGCTCGACCGCGTGCTCGCGGAGCGTCTGCGCCAGTGGTTCGGGACCGGCGTCGACCAACACGGTCGGGCCGCCGGGTACCTGCAGCAGCGTGGCCGCCCCCTCGCCGACGTCGAGGAACGTGACCGTCGGCGTATCCGGTGGGCGCGCAGGAGCCGGCGTCAGCAGGAGAGACGCCACGACCAGCGCCGCCGTCGCCGCGGCCAGCGGCGCCCGGCGGCGGCGGTCGCGCACGTAGGCGACCAGACCGCCGCCCGCTCGCGTCGCCAGCCCCACGATCACGGCCAGCTCCGCGGTGAGGCACACGACGAGCACCAGCCGCAGCGTCACGCCGTGATACTCGTACACCGCTCCCGGCAGCCCGGCGAAGAAGTGCGACACGGCCAGCAGGAAGCCGATGAACAACCCGGCCACGACGTTGAGCGGCGCCGACAGCCACTCGCTCACGAACCCGGCCAGCAGCGAGAGCATGCCGAGGAACATGATCGGTCCGAGGACGAACCCGCCGGCCACATTAGCCGGCACGCTGACCAACGAGGCGGACCCGAAGGTGAGCATGGAGACGGGAGCCGTGGAGATACTGGCCGCCGCCGTCACGCCCACCTGCTCGGGCAGCGGCCCCGGAAGGAACGAGACGGCGCGGGTGAGCGGCCTGGCCAGTACCAGCAGGCCGGCGACCGCCCCGAACGAGAGCTGGAAGCTCACGTCGAAGAGGTTGTTGGGGTTCATCGTGAGCAGCCACGCGGCAGGCGCCAGCCACAGGAGCCAGCCGTCGCTGGGTCGCGAGGCGAGTATGGCGAGCAGGCCGACGATGCCGGCCACGCCGGCCCGGACGATGGACGGCGAGGCGCCGGTGAGCAGCACGTAGGTCGCCACAACGGGCAGCAGCATCGCAGTCCGCAGCAGACGGTGCATGCCGAACAGGGCGAAGGCGAACGACCACATGCCGCAGAGGAGCACGACGTTCTCTCCGGACACGGCCATGATGTGCAGCAGGCCGCTGCGACGGAACTCCTCCTCGATCTCGGGGTCCACGCCTTCGTCGTCTCCGAGGACCATACCCTGCAGCACGTCGCCGACGGGTGAGTGCACGCCGGCGGCGAGGTGGGCGCGCGACGCCAGTCTGAGACGATCCACAACGCCCTGCAGGCCGCCGCGACGGCCGACCACCTCGAGGTCGGCGAACTCCCCCTCGAGCAACACGTGCTCGCCCCGCCGCCGGAGGTACCGGCCGTAATCGAACTCCCCGGGTTCAGGGTCCGGCAGCGCCTCGACGCTCACCGAGGACAACCGGAGGAGCGCGCCCTCGGTGAGCGGACCGGTCGGGTCATGCGGGAACGCCTGCCCCTCCTCAAGCCGCAGCCGCAGGTGCGCCGGCTCGTCCAACTCGCCGCTCGCGGCGCCCGTCACGCGGACGGCCAAGGTGACCTGGTCCTCCTTGAGCGCCGGCAGGTCGGTGAGCGTCGCCGTGAGCGGCACGCGCTCGCCCACGCGCGCGGCCAACACCGAGCTTGCGAGGGCGTCCAGGCGCGCGCCGCCGAGGATCGCGCCAGTGCACAGGAAGAGCAGACCCAGACACACCGTGACGGTCACGACTCCACGTGACGTTTCCGCGAGACCTTCGGCGCGCGGAGCGACGACCAGCGCCGCGACGGCCGCGACGGCCACCGCCGTCGACACCAGGAGTGGTGGCCGCCACGCCAGGGTCAGGCAGAGGCCGGCACAGTAGGCGCCGAGCAGCAGGTGCGGGAACGCCGGTCGACGCACAGGTCAGACCTCAGACGGTGATGGAGCCCTGCAGCGCCGCGAACTTGGCGTCCCCGATGCCCGGGACCTCCTTGATCTCCTCAATGGTCGTGAAGCCGCCATTCGCCGTGCGGTAGTCGATGATCTTCTGCGCCGTCGCCGGTCCGACCCCGTCGAGCGCGTCCAGCTCCTCGAGAGTGGCCGTGTTGATGTTGACGAGCGCGCCGGACCCGGCACTCCCCGCCGGCGCCACCCCCAGCGCACCCGCGGATGCGACTCCCGCCGTCTGCGCCGCCGCTCCCGACCCCTTCTCCGGCACCACGATCTGCTGCCCGTCGGTCACCGGCGCCGCCAGGTTGACGGCGGCGAGTTCGGCCTTGGCCGTCGGGCCGCCGGCCACCTGCAGCGCGTCGGTGACGCGGGCCCCGGCCGGCAGACGGACGACGCCCGGCGAGCGTACGGCGCCGCAGACGTACACCATGACGTCCGGCGCGGGCGACTCCTCCGGCCCGAGGGCCCCGCCATCCACACTGCCCCCGCCGGTGGCGGCGTCCGCCTGCGGCGACGCCGCCACCGGCGCCAGCACCACCGCCTGCGTCCCCGCCTGACTGGATTGCCGCGGCAGCACGACGTACCGCACGCCGACCGCCACGACCACGGCGGCGATGGCGACGTAGGCGATGATCTGGCGTCGTGAGAGCTGCACGGCACACCTCCGGCGCCACCTCGCTGGGGTGAGTGACGGGCGCCGGGGGCGCGTCCGGCGCCCGTCTCGCGCAGGCTACGCGACCGCGCGCCGCCACACATCGCCCCCGAAGGGGGATCTCAGGGGGTGACGGGCCCGGTCGAGAGGTACACGAGAGGCGCGCGCCGCGCCGGTCGAGCCCGCCCCAGCGCGGCTCGCTCTCGACCTGTCGGCCGCCTCCACCGCGAAGCTCCGACGGACCGGCGCTCCCGCCCGGTCCGCCCGGCCAGACGGCGACGGGTCGCCGGCTACCTGACCACGAAGTTGACGAGCTTGCCGGGCACGTAGATCTCCTTGACGACCTGCTTGCCCTCCAGGAAGCGCGCGGCGTTCTCCGCCGCGCGCGCCTGCGCCAGCACGTCGTCCTTCTCCGCGTCCACGGGCACCTGCAGCCGCTCGCGCAGCTTGCCGTTGACCTGGACGACGACGGTGACGACCTCGTCCGCGGCGAGCTCCTCGTCCCAGGTGGGCCAGGCGGCGTCCAGTACGTCACCGCCCTGGCCGAGCACCTCCCACACCTCGGCTGCGAGGTGCGGCGCCGTGGGGCACAGCAGCAACGCCATGGTCTGCACCACCTCGCGCCACTGCGCCAGCGTGAGCGAGCCCCGCGCGCTAGCCCACACGTCCTGCACCTCGTTCTGCAGTTCCATGAGCGCCGAGACCGCGGTGTTGAAACGGAAACCTTCGATATCGCGGGTGACCTTGCGGATGGTCTTGTGCAGCGTGCGCAGGACGTGGCGGCCCCGCTCGGCCTCGGCCTCGTCCGCCGCCACCCCACTCCCCTGCGCCTCCACGATCTCGCCGACGAGGTTCCAGAAGCGCCCCAGGAACCGGTAGGTGCCCTGCACGCCTCGGTCGCTCCAGGCCACGCTCTGCTCGAACGGCGCGATGAACAGCTCGTACACGCGCAGGGCGTCGGCGCCGTACCTCTCCACCACGCTGTCGGGGGTGACGACGTTGCCCTTGCTCTTGCTCATCTTCTGGCCGTCCTCGGCCTGGATCATGCCCTGGTTGCGCAGGCGGTAGTAAGGCTCGCCGAAGCTGATGGAGCCGGCGTCCTGCGCGACCTTGCAGAAGAAGCGTGCGTAGAGCAGATGCATCACCGCATGCTCGGCGCCCCCGACGTACAGGTCCACCGGCAGCCAGTACTCGGCCTTCTCACGGTCGAAGGCCGCCGTCTCGTCATGGGGCGAGGCGTAGCGGAAGTGGTACCAGCTCGAGCAGGCGAAGGTATCCATGGTGTCGGTCTCGCGGCGGGCCGGACCGCCGCAGGACGGGCAGCTGGTGCGCACCCACTCCTCGGCGCGAGCCAGCGGCGAGCGGCCGCCGTCCGTGGGGTGGAAGTCCTCCAGGTCGGGCAGCAGCACGGGCAGCTGATCCTTGGGCACGGGCACGACGCCGCACTTCTGGCAGTGGACCATGGGAATCGGCGCGCCCCAATACCGCTGGCGGCTGATGAGCCAGTCGCGCAGCTTGAAGTTGACCTTCGTGCGCGCGGCCCCGCGCTCGCCCAGCCACTCGACGATAGCGTCGAACGCCTCGCCCGGCGCCTGCATGCCGTCGAACCGGCCGGAGTTGGTCATGACGCCGTCGCCGGTGTACGCCTCTGCGAGCTGCCCCTGCGGCCCCGACTCCGGGGCGATGACCTCTACGATCGGGAGGTCGAACTGCGTCGCGAACTGGAAGTCGCGCTCGTCGTGGGCCGGCACCGCCATGATGGCGCCGGTGCCGTAGCCCATGAGCACGTAGTCGCTGATCCAGATGGGGACCGGCGCGTCGTTCACCGGGTTGACGGCGTACGCCCCGGTGAAGACGCCGGTCTTCTCCTTCTCGGTGCTCAGCCGCTCGATCTCGCTCTGGCGGCGGGCCTGGTCCTGATAGGCCTTGACCGCCGCCCGCTGCTCGTCCGTGGTGACCTCGTCCACCAGCGGGTGCTCCGGCGCCAGCACCATGTACGTGGCGCCGAAGAGCGTGTCGGGCCGCGTGGTGAACACGGTGAGCGTGTCGTCGCGTCCCTGCAGCCCGAAGTCGACCTCGGCGCCCTCGCTGCGGCCGATCCAGTTGGTCTGCATGAGCTTGATCTGCTCCGGCCAGTCGATCTCCGAAAGGTCGTCCAGCAGCCGTTGGGCATAGTCCGTAATCTTGAAGTACCACTGCTCGAGGTCCTTCTTGGTCACCTCACTGCCGCAGCGCCAGCACTTGCCGTCGTGCACCTGCTCGTTGGCGAGGATCGTCTTGTCGACCGGGCACCACCACTGCTGCCCGGTCGCCCGGTATGCCAGCCCGCGCTCGTACAGCAGCAGGAACCACCACTGCGTCCAGCGGTAGTAGTCCGGGTAGCAGCTCGTGATCTCGCGCGACCAGTCGAACGAGAGGGCGATCATGTCCATCTGCCGGTGGTAGGTGGCGATGTTGCGCTCGGTGGTCACGCGCGGGTGGACGCCCATCTTGATGGCGTAGTTCTCGGCCGGCAGGCCAAAGGCGTCCCAACCCATCGGATGCAGCACGTTGAAGCCCTGCATGCGCTTGAAGCGCGAGACGACGTCCGTCGGGACGTAGTTGCGGCAGTGGCCGACGCTGAGGCCGTCGCCGGACGGGTACGGGAAGAAGTCGAGGGCGTAGAACTTCGGCTTGTCGCTCTCGTCGGGCGTGCGGTAGGCCTCGCGCTCCTTCCAGAGGCGCTGCCACTTCTCCTCGATGGCGTGCGGGTCGTAGC
>DAIQNY010000197.1:0-3996 GCA_036788155.1 Actinomycetota bacterium
ATCAACGGCACGTCGAGCTACAACGAATACAGCGGTGGCGCCCATGCGACCTACCGCGGCGCTCAGCTCTGGTCCTCGGTGAAGACGGGCGCAGAGACGCTGCCCGAGCGCACCGAGTACGCGGACTACCACCCCTGAGGGGAGCCCCGAAGCACGACCCTGGTGGACGTCGTCCTCGAGGAAGGCGCGGACCCGCAGGATCTGACCAGCCACGCCAGCTACGACGCCTTCGGCCACCTGCTCACGGCCACCGACCCCCTGGGCACCGTGACCGAGACGAACGACTACGACGCCGCCGGCCGCCTGATCAGTCAGACCGGCCCCGAGAGCGCGACCGGCCCGGACGGCGGATCGCCCGCCTACGCGCAGACCCAGCACTACGTCTACGACGCCCTCGGTCATGTGGTCCGCAGCTGGAAGACCTCGAGCGACCCGGCCCTGGACGGCAAGCTCCTCGGCCTTACCGAGAACGCCTACTCGCCGAGCGGCCTGCTGCTTCGCGAGGCCCATCTCGACGGCTTCTCCGCCGGCCAGGCGGAGCTCTGGCACGTCAGCCACCTCTACGACGGCTCGGGGCGCGAGGTCGAGAGCAACGACTCGCGCGCCGGCGGCCTGCCGGCGCGCATCGACTACGACCGCCACGGCAACGTCGTCGCGAGCTGGCCCGAAGGACGCAGTGCCTACAACTTCCACGGCGCCGAACGCACCGCCTACGACGAAAACGACCGCAAGACCGCAAGCTGGGAGCCGGGCGGAGACCTTGCCAACGAGCTGCCCTCGGAGGAGCTAGCGACGAGGGAGTTCACCTACGACGCCGACGGGCGCCTCGTGCGCACCGATGAGCGGACCGGGAGCTGGAGCGTCACGCTCTACGACGCCGCCGGACGCGGGGTCGCAAGGCAGGCGCCCACGGGAAGCTGGGATGCGGAGGACGATCCCTTCGCCCTGCAGCGCGAGCTCACCGACTACGACCTCGCCGGGAGCGCGGTGCGCGAGTTCGACTCCTCGGGCGTCAAGACCGAGCACGTCTACGACCTCGCCGGGCGCGAGACCGAGGTGACGCTGCTCACGCCCGAGCCCGGCGACGGCGGCGAGAAGCCCGATGACGGGGTCACCGGCCTAGACAACGCCAAGACCGTGACCAGCTACAACAGCGCCGGCTGGACGCTCCTCGAGGACGGCATCGAGGCGGTGGACACGCAGAACTGCTACGACGCTGCCGGCCGCGTTACCTCGAGCACCGTCGGCGACGTGAAGACGAGCGTGACCTACAACTCCGCCGGCGCCGTGCTGACCACCGCCGTGGGGCCGCCCGAAGGCGATCCGGCGCGCCTCGTTTCCACCTACTACGACAGCTTCGGCGGGGTGCTGCGCGAGGTCGGTGGCCCGGTGGGCAATGAGGCGGCGCGCTCGGAGACCTCCTACGTGCGCGACTCTCAGGCCCGCGTCACCGGGACCGTCAAGGCGGTGGGGCCGAGCGGCTCCTCACGCGTCGTCTTCCGGCGTCAGTCCGCCTACGGGGCAAGCGAGGACGAGACGGCCGTCATCCAGTCGCTCTCCTACGGCAGCCCGGCCTCCGGCAGCCTGCAGCCGGCCGAGGACGCCGAGCTCATCACCAGCGTCACCAACGTCGACGTCGCCGGGCGCGACCAGTCGGCGAGCGCTCGCCGCCTCCTGCGCCGCAACCTTCTCACGCATCCGTCGTTCGAGCTCGACGAGAACGCAGACGGCATGGCCGACGGCTGGACGATCTTCGAGACGGCAGTCGGCGCGCCGGTGTTCTCGGCATCGGGCGCCGCCTACAGCGGCGCCGCCGCGCAGCGCGTCACCTACGCGGGCCAGCCCGGGGACGCGGCCTCCATCTTCGCCCGCACGCTGACGCCCGACGGCTCGCTTGCGGCCGGCGACGCCTGCACCGCCTCGATCAATGTTGCCGGCGCGCCCGCCAACAGTGGCTGCAACCTGACCCTGTACCTCTATGCCAAGAACGCAGACAACCAGAGCATCGGCTCTCCGGTCTCGACCTCCGTTCCCATCCCCACCTCGAGCTCCTACGCGCGCTACTCGGTCGCGTACTCCTCGCTTCCCGAGGGCACCGATCACGTGATCTTCTACGTCTACGTGATCGGCATCGGGCCGAGCAGCCAGATCGACCTGCGCCTCGACGGGGCGCTCGTCGAGCGTAGCGCGACCCTGGGCAGCTACTTCGACGGGTCCAGTGCCTCGGCGGGCTGGGAGGGCGCCGCGCACGCCTCCACCTCGGTGCTGCGCAGCGCCGAGGAAGTGAGCTGCGCGACCACCGACCGCGACCCCGCGGGGCGCATCACGGAGGTCGGACTCTCCCTGCAGGGGGCGGCCGCGCTCACCTCCGAGTTCCAGTACAGCGCCAACAACCGCCTCACCCGCCAGACCGGCGCCGGCTTCGACCCGGCGGCTGAGAACCAGGTCTACTTCTACCAGGCGATGACCGGCTGGCTCCTGCGCCGCAAGATGGACTTCGAGAACCCTGCCAGTCTGCACGGCGACATCGACGCCGACTACACCTACTCAGAGAGCGGGCGCCTGAAGGCGGCGGGCGGCGTCACCTACACCTTCAACGGCGGCGGCGCGCTCACCAAGGTCGCGGGCAGCTCGACGACCGACACGTTCACCTACTCGCAGCGCCAGAAGGTCACGGCGATGAAGGAGGACGGCGCCACGGTCGCCACCTACCAGTGGGACAACGCCAACGATCGCCGCCTGACCGAGAAGGATGATGAGAACAACGTCACCCGTCGCTACACCTACGGCGCCGACGGCATGCTGGCCCAGCTCGAGCAGGGGCAGACGACGCTCGACTTCGTCTACGGCGCCGACGGCCAGCGCCTCTCGATGGTGCGCGACGGCGAGGCCAGTGATACGACGACGACCTACACCTACGACGGCCTCTCCCTGCTCGCGCTCTCGGGGGAGAACGGCGCCCAGCGCTGGTCGCTCAGCTACCTCTACAACGCGAGCGGCGTCCCCTACGCCGGCTACTACGAGGACCTGGGCGACGGCGGCACGACGCCGCGAAGCGCCTGGTTTGCCATCGTCACCGACGCCCGCGGCGACGTCGTCGAGCTGCTCGACAGAAACGGCGCCCCCTTCGCCAGCTACCGCTACTCGGTCTGGGGACAGCCGCAGGGCGGCACGAACGGGGTCTGCTCGCGCGCAACCACGGCGATCAGTGACGCTGACCTTGCGAGCGACATCGCCGCCCGCCAGGTGCTCCGCTACTGCGGCTACGTCTACGACGCAGCCAGCGGCCTCTACTACTGCTCGGCCCGCTACTACGACCCCGCGACGCGCCAGTGGACGAGCCGCGACCCGGCCAAGGCCGACGGCGCCGAGAGCGCCTACCAGTACGCCGCCGGCTCGCCCACGCTGGCCAGGGACCCCTCAGGCGAGAAGCCGATCATCGGCCCCGGCTACTACGCGCGGTACAACCCCAAGACCAAAGGCTGGGACGCGGTCGCCTACGACCCGCCCTCGCCCTGGCAGGTGATGGCCGCCATCTACTACCGGCTCGCCGGCCCCGGTCCTTCGGCCGCGCCGGCGGGGGTGCGCCTGTCGCAAGTGAAGGCGTTCTTACCGATGGCTTCCAGCAGCTGGTCGAAACCACGCAACCTGCCCCGCTCCTATCTCTCTGCCGATGGCTCAGTGTGGAACAGCACAGCGGAATGGGGAGACAGCTTCCTGTGGTCGCTTCAGGTCTGGAAGCACCCAAAGCTCACGGCGGTGTCATTCGGCATCGGAGCGGCCGCCGGTGCAATCGGCTACTGCGCCTGGGAGTTCGCGCCGGCGATTGTCCCGGCGGCTCAGCGTCTGCTCGACCGAGCGGCACCTGCGACGAACCGGGCTGTAGCTGCGGCAGAGAAGACGAACAAGCACCACACGGTCCCCGTTGAAATACTCAAGAAGCTGCCGCGGAATGTCAGTGATCACCCTCTAGTGCGAGGCCGGGCAGGCGCACCG
>DAIQNY010000197.1:4006-6464 GCA_036788155.1 Actinomycetota bacterium
GGGGGGGGGGGGGGGGGGGGGGGGGTGAGTACAATGAGGCTTGGAAGACGGCCATCAACGACTTGGGAAGGACGCCCACCGTGCAGGATGTGCTTCACCTGAGGGAAGTCATCACTCGTCAGTTCGGGATTGATGGGTATCGCCCATGATTCTGTGGAGATTCACAGACCCTGCCGACAGACGGTTTGCGTATGGCAGCCGTAGAGGGCGCTGGGTCAGCTCGGCCGACGAAGGTCTATGCCCACAATGCTTGGCGTCAACGGAGCGGCGCGCAAGGCCGCTCATCATGGAGTGGGAGCCGGGGTCCCAGCTGATAGGGGACTTCGTGTGGGTGGGTTTTGACTCTGAGGTGGTCGTCACCGATCGGGTCATGGGAGAGCTGTTGACCACCTCCCGGGGATTCGAGCGAGGTGCGGTAGAGATGGTGGATGAGCATCCGCGGTCCGGCAAGCGCTCGCAGCCAAGAGTCTCACTTCCGTACGAGGGTCCTGCGCTCAGCGAGATGTGGGTGACTGCCTGGGTGGACATTGACAGGGAGCGCTCCACGGCTTCGCTGCAGTCGAGCTGCGGTCACTGTGGGACGGAGCTCTGGAACTTGAGTGGGGCCGAGCATTGGGAATCGCACTACGACCTGGCGCGAGGCGGACTGTCACGGGAGAAGGTGCCTAGGACTGAGCACGGCGGCATAGTGATCAACGCTGGCGAGCTGGGGCAGGCAGATGTGTTTCGGGTTCGGCAGTTTCCTGCGTGGGTGCTCTGCACGTCGACGGTTCGCGAGTTCATCCTGGACAGGGGGTACTCAAACGTGGACTTCCTCGAGATGGGTGAGGCTCTCGATGCGGTGGCGTGATGGCGTTGAGGCTTTACGGAAGAGGTCTATCGCGAGACTGCATGCCTGCTCAGGTGTCTGCGGCGAGTCGGCTTCTCGTGACACGCTGACGAACCCAGTGCCGATCTCGACGGGCCCCGTGCAACGCCTGCGAAGGAGCAGGGCGATGGGGGTGACCGAGACACTGATGTAAGTCTCGAAGACCGATTCCGCGCAGCGTGAACGTGCAACTTGCCTTGCAGCCCCGTGGGGTACAAATACTCGGTCGTGCCCATCCGGACCATGACCGCGGGGACTGCTGGCGGCTACCGGCCATGCGTGACCGAATCCGGGCCGTGTTCTCCTCGCTCCTCTACTTCGTGCTTCGTCGACTACTCGGCTGCTCTCCTCATGATGGTGGACCCAGCGCTGTCGACGCCACCCCAATACTGAACACTCCGCGCCGGTCGAAAACTGAACACTCCTGAGAGCTGCGACCGACGTCGAACCCTTGCGCGAGTAGGCGCGCGAGGGGAGGAAGGGGTGTATCAGGTGCACGATTGGGCCAAGGTCAGGGAGCTCGTCCGCGAGGGCGTTCCCAAGAAGCGCATCGCCGAGCAGCTCGGCTGCAGCCGCACGACCGTCTATCGTCTGGCCGGCCTCGCCGAGCCACCCTGCTACGAGCGGCGTTCGGCAGGCTCGCAGCTCGAGCCGTTCAAGGACGCGATCGCCGACATGCTGATCGAGGACGAGGCGGCGCCGGCGACGGTGATCCGCGAGCGCCTGCAGAAGCGCGGCTACGCGGGCGGGGTCACCATCCTCAAGGACTATCTGCGCGAGCTTCGGCCCCTCTACCGCCACCGCGACTACCAGCGCACCGTCTACGCCCCGGGCGAGATCCTCCAGGCCGACTGGTGGGACACCGGCCTCGACCTGCCGGTGGGCAAGGGCGCCAGCCGCCGCGCCTACGGCTTCGTGACCGCGCTGCCCTTCTCGGCGGCGCACAGCGTCGTGTTCACGCACTCGCAGACCACGGCCGACGCGGTGCCCGCGCTTCTCGGCTGCCTCACGCGGCTCGGCGGCGTGCCGGAGCGGCTGGTCATGGACCGCGACTCCTCGCTCGTCGCCCACGCGCCGCGCAGACGAGCACGACCGGTCGACGAGCTCGCCGCGCTGCTCGGCGCGCTCTCCATGGGCCACATCATCCTGCCGCCGAACTCGCCCGAAGCCAAGGGCAGCGTTGAGCGCACGAACGGCTACCTCGAGACCTCGTTCCTGCCGCTGCGCCGCTTCGAGGGGCTCTCCGATCTGCAGGGCCAGCACGACGCCTGGGCCGATGAGGTCGCCCTGCCCCGCCACCTGCGGCGCCTCGGCGGCCGCGTAGCGGACGCCCTGGTGGTGGAGCGCGCCGAGCTGGCCGCCCTGCCCGATCCGCTCCCGGCGGTCGACCGCCGCCTCGAGGTGCGGGCCTCCCGCGACGGCTTCGCGCGCGTGGCCGGCGTCGACTACTCGCTGCCGCCCGGGCACGGCCTCAGGCGGCTGCAGGTGCGTCTCTCGCTCAGCCATCTCGCCATCTTCTGCGAGGGACGGCAGATCGCATGCCATCAGCGCAGCTACGTGCCCTGCGACGTGGTGCGCGACGGCGAGCAC
>DAIQNY010000198.1:0-6422 GCA_036788155.1 Actinomycetota bacterium
GGCCGGGGCCGGTGGCGCCTTTCGCTTCATCGTGGCTCCCGCGGTCTCCACGGAGTACCGCGTCGTGCACGAGGAGGACGGCTCGGTGGTCGCTCAGGCGGACGCGACGGTGCGCGTGCGGCCGCGCCTGACCACACAGTTCCCGACTAGCTTCTGGCTGGGAGGCTCCGTCGTGCTGCGCGGGCGCGTCGCGCCGGCGCACCCCGGCGAGACGGTGGACATCGACCGCCGCATCTCCGGCTCCTGGCAGCCTCTCCTGACCGTCACCCTCGACGCCGATTCCCGCTTCGCGATCCGGTGGACACCTACGAGCTTCGGGTACTACCGCCTGCGCGCCCGAATGGATGCAGACGCCGAGCACGACACGGGCGTCGCCGCCTCCGAGCGCACGACCGTCAATCGGCCGAACGCCCACCGTGTGCCGATGCGCTTCGCGCACTACATCGTGATCGTGCGCCACGAATTCCGGTTGTACTACTACGAACATGGAGCCCTCGTGCGGCGCTTCGATGTGGCCCTCGGGCGCCCCGGCTATCGAACGCCGCTCGGCCGGTTCCGCGTCTACGGCAAGCGCAAGCCCGCCGCCGGCGCACTCGGCTCCTGCGCCATGTTCTACCGCCGCAAGGGCGGCATCGCCATCCACGGCACCAATCGGCCGGGACTGATCCGCCGTCCCGCTCCGCGGGCGTTCTCTCATGGCTGCGCCCGCATGCTCAACCACCAGGCGCTCTGGCTCTACAAGCGGGTGCCTGTCGGCACGCGAGTGCGCAATCTTCGCTGACGCACCCGGTGGCGCGTGTCGCCGGGTCTGGTCCGCTGACGCCGAGGTATCGTAGACTCCCCCCAGCACGAACCGACACTGGGGGCCGTCCGTGAACGTCCGATCCAAGCTCGCCCTTGCCGCCGTCTCGCTGCTGCTCATCGCCGTGCTCGTCGCCTGCACGCCGGGGACGGCCGCCGCGCTCGAGCCGCCTGCACTCAGCCTGACTGCGTCTCCGGCCACGCTCACCGCCGGCGCCGCGACCAAGCTGTCAGCCGCCGGTGCGCCGGCGGGTGCGACGCTCACGCTCAGCGTCAAGCGCGCCGGCGAGGCCGACTTCAGCGTGGTCGACTCCGCCCTCGCGAACGCGGCGGGCAAGGCGTCCTGGACGCGCACTCCGCCGCGTTCGGCCGTCTTCCGCATCGACGTTCCCGGCGACGGGTCCTCCGCCGCGGCGTTCGCCGAGGTCTCGGTCGGCGTGCGGCCCAAGCTGACGTTGACGGCCGCGGCGGGCAAGCCCCTGATCGAGGGCCGGTACGTCCGGTACACCGTGAAGGTTCGACCTGCTCACCCCGGAGCCGCCGTCCAGTTGATGCGCCGCACGGACGACGGCTGGACCAGGCTCCGAGAGGTCAGGCTGGGGGACGATTCACGCGCCACCGTCAGAGTGCGTGCCGGCCGGCCGGGGAGGCTCGTCGTGCGGGCCGTGATGGCGGCCGATGCCGATCACCTCGCGGGTCACAGCGAGCTCTGGAGGGTCACCGTCTTCGACAAGCGCAATCCCTACGGCGTCCCTGTGAAGTACCCGCGACTCATCCTGGTCGACCTCAGCAAGTACCGGCTCTACTACCACGAGCGCGGCAACGTGGTGCGTGTGTTCGACTGTGTCCTGGGCCGACCTGGGCTGCCCACCCCCAAGGGCAAGTTCAAGATCTACGCCAAGGACCCCAACATGAGCGGCCCCTACGGTCCCTTCCGCCTGCGCTACCTCGGTCTCTACGCCATCCACGGGACCAACGAGCCCTGGCTGCTGAATCGGTTCCCACGCAACTATTCACACGGGTGCACCCGGCTCTCCAACGGGAATATCACCTGGCTCTACCGCCGCGTCAAGGTGGGGACGCCGGTCTGGAACGTGCCGTGAGCTGAGCCGAGGGACCGCAGTGAGGCAGGACGTGACGCCGCGTCAGGCCAGCTCGCCGTACTGACGCGAGTAGTAGGCGCGCCACTCTCCCGATTTGATGGGGCGCCACCACTCCGGATTGTCGACGTACCACTGCACGGTGCGCGCCAGACCTGCATGGAACGACACGTCCGGACGCCAGCCGAGGGCCCTGAGCCTGGAGCAGTCGACGGCGTAGCGCCGGTCGTGCCCCGGCCTGTCGGTGACGAAGCGGATGAGCTCGTCCCCTTTGCCCAGAAGCTCCAGGATCTGACGCGTGATGGTGAGGTTCTGCACCTCGTTGCCACCGCCGATGTTGTAGACCTGTCCCGGTACGCCCTCGCGCAGCACGAGGTCGATGCCGGCGCAGTTGTCTTCGACGAACAGCCAGTCGCGCACGTTGAGGCCGTCGCCGTACACGGGCAGCTGCTGGTCGTCGATCGCGTTGGTGATGAACAGGGGGACGATCTTCTCCGGGTACTGGTACGGGCCGTAGTTGTTGGAGCTGCGGGTGATGAGCACCGGCGTGCCGAACGTGCGGTGATACGCGAGCACGAGGAGGTCCGCCCCGGCCTTGCTCGCCGAATACGGGCTGGACGGGTCGAGGTCGGACTCCTCGGTGAACGCCCCCTCGTCGATGCTGCCGTACACCTCGTCGGTGCTGATCTGGAGGTAGCGAGGGATGCCGAGCTGCCGAACGGCCTCCAGCAGCGTGTGCGTGCCGAGCACGTCGGTGCTGATGAAGTCCTGCGGCCCGCTGATCGAGCGGTCCACATGGGTCTCGGCGGCGAAGTTGACCACGGCGTCGGCGCCGCGCAGCGTCTCGCCGACGACGGCTGCGTCGCAGATGTCGCCGCGCACGAAGGTGTAGCGGGGGTCGTCCTCACTGTCGCGCAGGTTCTCGAGGTTGCCGGCGTAGGTGAGCTTGTCGAGGTTGACGATCTCGACGTCGTCGTGGCTGCCGAGCATGTAGCGCACGAAGTTGGAGCCGATGAACCCGGCTCCCCCGGTGACCACGAGTCTCACGCTGACCTCCTCTGGGTCCGACGCCGCTCAGCCGAGCGGGATGAGCTTGTCGACCGCTTGCGCGACGCCCTCCGCCCAGTGCGGCAGGCGGGGGATGGGCCGCTCGGTGTCGAGTGCGGAGAAGGCCGGCCGGCGGGCCGGCCGGCCCGCCTCGCGCGTGGCGATGGGTTCCACCTCGACGTCGAGTCCGGCGAGCTGGACGACCTCCAGCGCCAGCTCGCACCAGGAACAGTAGCCGCTGCCGGCGAGGTGGTACAGGCCGGGACCGATACCGCGGCGGACGGCTTCGTCGACGGCCGCCGCGAGGTGCGCGGCGTAGGTGGGCGAGCCGACCTGGTCGTCCACGACCCGGAGCGGCTCGCCCGTACCCGCGCGCTCACGCGCGGCGGCCAGGATGGACTTGACGAAGTTGTGGCCGGTCTCGCTGAAGAGCCACGAGGTCCTGAAGACGAGGCCGTGCACCCAGCCGAGTACCTCACGCTCGCCGGCGAGTTTGGTGCGGCCGTAGACGTTGAGCGGACGCGTCGCGTCGCTCTCCACGTACGGCACGCCCTTCTGACCGTCGAAGACGTAGTCGGTGCTGAAGTAGACGACCGTGGTGTGCGTGCCGCGCACCGCCTCCACCACGTTGCGCGTTCCGGTCACGTTGACCGCCTCGGCCGTCTGCGGGTCGCCCTCGGCGCCGTCCACGTCCGTGTACGCGGCGCAGTGCAGCACGCAGTCCGGGGCGAAGGCGTGGACGGCGACACGCAGCGCCTCGGCGTCCCGGATGTCGAGCGCCTCCTCGCGACTGAGGAACACCTCACCCTCGAGGAGGCGGGCGAAGGCGGTGGCCAGCTGGCCTCCGCCCCCTGTGACGAACCACCGCGGCATGTAGCTCCGCCGGCCGCGCCTAGCGCAGCTTGACGCCCCAGTCGTACGGGATGGCGTGCGTGTCGTGCGGCAACTCGCGCTGATCCGGGTCGTCGTACTTGTAGACCTCGGTCGGGGCGTTCACCACGTAGGCCTCTTCGGAGCCAACGCACTTCCAGCCGTGCCAGACGCCCGGAGGGACGCGGACGAGCAACGGCCGGTGCTCGCCGAGGAAGAACTCGTCGACCTGCCCGGCCGTGGCCGAGGGCTCGTGCCCGGGCGAGGCCGCGTCGCCCGCGGCCCCGCGGCCGTCGAACAGCGCGAGCTTGAGCATGCCCTTGACGCAGACGATGTTGTCCCACTGCGCGTCGTGCAGATGCCAGCCTTTGACCACGCCGGGATAGGTGGTGGTCATGTACAGCTGGCCGAAGCGGACGAAGAGATCGTCGTCGCTGCGCAGGCACTCCATCAGCCGCCCGCGCTCGTCGGGGATGACCCTGAGCTGCTTGACCATGACGCCGTCGATCATGTGTCCTCTCCTGGTGCTGGCCTCGAACGTCCTACAGGATGCCGATCCGGCTGGAATCACCGACCAGGAAGCGGTAGGCAACAGGCCGGGCGTCGTTGTGGGCGATGACGCAATCCCGGCCGATAAGGCTGTCGGTCATGCGCGCACCGAGGCGGGAGATCCGGCTGTTCTCGAGCACGATCGAATGCTCCAGTTCGGCGTGGTCGACGACCACGCCGTCGCTGATGGACGTGTACGGGCCGACGAAACTGTCGCTGATCCGGCAGCGGGCCCCGATGACCACGGGGCCACGGACGGTGCACCGTTCCACGCGACTGCCGGACCCGATGACCACGGGGCCCTCGATGGTCGTCTCGGGCACCTCGCCCCGCACGTCGCGCTCGATGGTGCTGAGGACCAGGCGGTTGGCCTCGAGCATGTCCTCGAGCTTGCCCGTGTCCTTCCACCAGCCGGTGACAACGTGCGGCTCGACGCGAAGACCACGGTCGACCATGTGCTGGATGGCGTCGGTGATCTCGAGCTCGCCCCGATCGCTGGGGGTGATGGCCTTCACGCTGGTGAAGATGGCCGGCGTGAAGAGGTACACGCCCACCAGGGCGAGGTCGCTGCGCGGCTCGGCCGGCTTCTCGACGAGCCGCGCCACGCACCCCTCCCCGTCCAGCTCGGCGATGCCGTAGCTTCTGGGGTCGTCGACCTTCTGCAGGAGGATGAGCGCGTCGGGGGCACTCTGCCGGAACGTCTCCACGAAGCGCTTGATGCCTTCCTTGAGCAGGTTGTCCCCGAGGTACATCACGAACGGCTCGTCGCCGAGGAAGCTCTCGCTGATGAGCACCGCATGCGCGAGACCCAGCGGCGCCTCCTGCGGCAGATAGGTGACGGAGAGGCCGAACCGGCCGCCGTCGCCGACCGCCTCCTCGATCTCTGCGCGGGTGTCGCCGACGACGATGCCGACCTCGGCGATGCCCGCGGCGCGCATGGCTTCGAGGCCGTAGAACAGGACCGGCTTGTTGGCCACGGGTACGAGCTGCTTCGCGGCAGTGTGTGTGATGGGCCTCAGGCGGGTGCCCGCTCCGCCGCTCAGGATCAGGCCTTTCATGGGCGTGCCCCTTGTTCGCCCGTCAGATGACCTCGTCGCCGGTCAGCTCGTCGTCGGTCTCCGTGGAGAGCAGGTCCAGCACGTGACGCTCGTCGACGGCCTTGCCGACGAAGACGACGTTGGGACCCGTCCAAAGAGTCACTCGAGCTCCGACCGGCAGGCTGAACGCGTCGCCGTCCAGCACGATGTTCGTGAGCGTGGACCGCTCGATGTCGCGGGTCACCTCGGCGCTGTCGATACGGAACGGCTCCGCATCGTCCAGCTGGAGACGAGGCTCTCTGCTGTGGTCGATGATCACGGCGCGGAGTATAGCACCGAGAACTGGCCGAGCCGCGCATGAGGTGGTTAAGTAGATACCAGCACGGTCTGACCGTGGGGGGAACGGAAGGAGAGAAGGTGGCTGCGCTACGCACACGATCCAAGAGTCGTCTGCTCGCGCTGGCGATCGTCGTCCTGCTCGGCACTGGGCTGCTGTGGGGTATCGGCAGCGCCGTGGCGGCGGACGAGAGCGCCTCGCCGGCGGCAGACGGGGGCAAGACGATCCTGCGTCTGGGCTGGACCAACGACCCGGACAACCTCAACCCGTTCATCGGCTACGAGTCGTCCAGCTATGAGATCTGGGCGATCAACTACGAACTGCTGGTCGGGTTCCGCGCCAGCGACATGGCCAACGTCCCCGGCATCGGCCTGGCCAGCGACTGGGAGACGTCCGACGACGGCAAGGTGTGGACGTTCACGATCACCGACAAGGCGAAATGGCAGGACGGCGAGCCGCTCACGGCCGAGGACGTCGCCTTCACCTTCACCTACATCATCGAGAACGAACTCGGCATGTTCCTCGACTACGTCAAGTTCATCGACAAGGTCGAGGCTTCGGACGCTACGCACGTGGTGTTCACCTGCAGCAAGCCGAAGGCCAACATGCTCGGTCTGTGGATTCCCATCCTGCCCGAGCACATCTGGAGCAAGGTCAAGCCGTCCGAGGTCGAGAACAAGT
>DAIQNY010000199.1:0-6417 GCA_036788155.1 Actinomycetota bacterium
CGACCTTCTGCATGGCAAGCAGACGCTCTAGCCAACTGAGCTACACCCGCAGCAGACGGGGATGCTACCAGAGCCCAGGTCGCGGTGCAATTCGCGGGGAGACAGCCGTGGGCGACCGGCAGGGGCGGCCGGCGAGGGCGTGGCCGCTCCTTCGGCCACCCCCTCGCCGGCCGCTCGGTGGGGCGCGCCGGATGTAAGGAAATCGTAAGCGCCACCTCTGCGGAAGAGCCGCCGGCGGGCCGGCGCAGCCCCGCACGCCTTGACGGCAAGACGATACGGTCGGACCATGGAGAAACAGACGGCGCCAGAGCCGCACAGAGCCGCAGCGCCGCGATCAGGGGGATCGAGGACAGGGGGATTCACCATGAGGGAGTCCACAGGACGGCGGATCTGGTCGAGGCTGCTCGCGTGCGCGGTGCTGGCGCTCGTGCTCGTGATGGCGCTTGCGCCGGCGGCGGCGGCAGACGAGGCTTCTCCGGCGCCGGAGAACGACGAGAAGGTCGTGCTCACGGTCGGCTGGATGGGGGACATCGACAATCTCAACCCGCTCATCGGCTGGTCCAACAACGTCTACGAGATCTACGCGCAGGAGTACCTGCTGATGGTGGGCCGCGACTGGGACACCTACAAGCCCGACGGCTCCGGCATCGCCAAGAGCTGGGAGGTCAGCGACGACGGGCTCATCTGGACCTTCACGATGAACGAGGGCATGACGTGGCACGACGGCGAGCCCATCACAGCCGAGGATGCCGTCTTCACCTACAACTTCATCGTCGACAACCAGATCGCCGCCTATGCGAGCTTCGTCGGGGGCATCGACCAGGCCGAGGTCATCGACGATCTCACCTACAAGGTCGTCTGCACGACGCCCGTGGCCAACATGCTCATGCTCTGGATCCCCTGCCTCCCGGAGCACATCTGGGGCGAGATGACCGCCAAGGAGGCGAGCCAGACCTTCCAGAATCCGGCGCCCTACATCGGCAGTGGTCCCTATCAGGTGGTCGAGTGGAAGAAGGAGCGCTTTCTGCGGATGGAGGCCTACGAGGACTTCCACCTCGGCAAGCCTGCCGTCGACGAGGTCATGTTCGTCGTCTACCAGAACGGCGACACCATGGTCCAGGACCTGAAGGCGGGCACCATCGATGCCGCCTACCTCTTCCCGCCGGCCCAGTACGAGCCTCTGGCGGCCACGGAGGGCATCGAGGCCGTCGAGTTCAGCTGGTTCAACTGGGACTACGTCGGGTTCAACTGCTACGAGGGCAAGTCGAGGGGCAATCCGGTGCTGCGAGACAGGGAGTTCCGCACCGCACTGGAGTACTCGATCGACCGCGAGAAGATGGTGGAACTCGCCTACAGCGGACACGCGTGGCCGGGCTACACCTTCATGCCGCCGAACAACTGGAGCGATCCGGACTACGCCTGGGCGCCGTCGGAGGGCGAGGCCCGTACCTTCGACCCGGAGCAGGCCCGGGCCACGCTGGACGCCGCCGGCTACAAGGACACGGACGGCGACGGGGTCCGCGAGTACAAGGGCAAGCCGATCAAGATCCGGCTCTGGGCTCAGGCGGAGTCTCCCGAGTCGCAGCGTGCCGGCAAGCTCATCGCCGGCTGGTGGAAGGACGTCGGCGTGGACGTCGCCCTGAGCGTCCAGGACGAGGGGGTCTACTTCGACAACATCTGGGCCTACGAGGGCGACACCTATGTCCCCGACTTCGACGCCTACCTGTGGAGCTGGGACGGCTACGCTGATCCCGGCCAGTCGCTCACCTGCTTCACGAGCGCGCAGATTGAGGGCTGGAACGAGTTCGCGTGGTCCAACGAGGAGTTCGACAGGCTGGACGCCCTGCAGACGGCGGAGATGGACCCGCTGAAGCGGGCCGAGTACATCAAGCAGATGCAGGCCGTGATGTACGAGGACTGCCCGAACATCACGACCGTCTTCCCGCTCAAGCTCGAGGCCTACCGCACGGACACCTGGGCCGGCTGGGAGCGCTGCAACAACGGGAACGGGGGCACGTTCCTCGCCGCCTCCATGCCGTGGCCCTATTCGGAACTCACGCCCAAGGTGGCGGAGCAGGCCAGTTCCGCGGGGTCGGGCGCCTGGGTCTGGATCGTCGTGGTCGCCGTCGCCGTGGTCGCGGTGGTCGTGATCCTCATGCTGCTGCGGCGCAGGAGCGGTCCCGCGATGGAGGAGTGAGCAGGCGAGGGAGAGCGGACCGGGCCGCGGAGCGCTGAGCGGCCGCTACCCTCAGCGCTCCGCGGCGTCGATCGCCTGGTTGACGAGGGCGTCGGCCGCCGCGTTCTGCTCGCGACGGACGTGCTTCACGTCGACCTCATGGAACTTGCTGAGGAGCAGGCAGGCCTGCTGGTGCAACGGCTTCAGGCCTGCGTCCTTGACCTTGTACCGGCCGTTGACCTGCCGGACCACCAGTTCGCTGTCGAGGAACACGTCGAGGCGCTCCACGCCCCGGTCGAGGGCGATCTCCAGACCGGCGAGGAGCGCCTGGTACTCCGCGACGTTGTTGGTGGCGGTGCCGATGAAGTCGGCGAGCTCCTCCACGACGTCGCCGCCGGCGGTCATGAGGCGCGCACCGATCCCGGCGGGGCCGGGATTGCCGCGCGCGCCGCCGTCCGTGTACAGGTGGTAGCGGTCGTCGTCGCGGTTGACCGGCCGGACGGCCTCAGTCGGCGGCGCCGGCCCACCCGCGGCCGTCGGCGCCGGCTCCAGGGCCACGTCCTCCTCCTGGAACTCCGTCCGCAGGTACTCCTCTCCCACGGCGTCCACGGACTGCACCAGGCCGGCGCCCGCGTCGCTCCAGACGCCGACGCCGGAATCGCGGAACGTCTCGATGGCCGCCGCCGGGCCGAGCGCGTCGCGGAGCCGCTCGGCCCAGCGCAGCACGCCCTCCTGCTCGGTCACGCCGTGCGGCGCGTCGATGAGCGCCAGACCCCGGGACCGCGCCGTCCGCGCCTCGTGGTACTTCACGTCGCCGGTGACGAGCACGTCCGCGACCTGCGCGACCCCGCGGGCTATGGCCTCGGCGCCGGACCCGGGCAGGACGGCCACGCGGCGGACCTCACGGCTGCCGTCGCCGGAGTAGCGCACCGACGGCAGCCGCAAGACGGCTGCGACCTCCGCCGCCAGCGCCTCGAGCGCGGCCGGCGCCGGCAGCGCGCCGAGCCGGCCGAGCCCGAGAGAGGCTGTCTCGTTCTCGAGCGGGACGATGTCGAACGCCGGCTCCTCGTAGGGATGCGCGGCGATGTAGGAGGTGATGACGCGGCGGCGCAGCCGCCGCGGGAACACCACCTCGAGCCGCAGTTCGTCCACCTGCTCGTCGCGGCCGGCCACGCCGGCCGCCGGGTCGGTCCCCTCGCGCCCGAAGAAGGTCCCCTGACCGCCGACCGACCAGGAGCAGTGCTCGTACTCGCCGATCACGCCGGCGCCCGAGGCGAACAACGCCTTGCGCACAAGATCCACGTCGTCCTCGGGCACGAAGCCGACGAGCTTGAGCACGTCGGCCGTGGCGGGCTGGAGCGGCTGCACGGCCTCGAGCCCGAGCATGCCGGCGACGATGTCCGCCATGCCGCCGCGCGCCTTGTCCAGGTTCGTGTGCGCGGCGATGACGGCCACGCCCTCGCGCGCCGCGCGCAGAGCAAGCCGTCCCGCCTCGGTGTCGTCCGAGACGCGCTCCAGCGGGTCGAAGATGAGCGGGTGATGGGCGACGACCACCCGCGCCTGCAGGCGCCGGGCCTCGTCCAGCACGGCGTCGTCGACCTCGAGCGCGATGAGGACGACGGGCACGACGGCCGCGCCCGGTCCGGACTGACCGGAGCCGGCAGGCCCGACGCTGCCGGCTGCGACCGCCGGCGACGGCCGCAACTCGTCGTCGGGCGACCCGACCTGGAGGCCCACGTGGTCCCATGGCTCCGCCAGCGAGAAGGGCGCCAGGCGGTCGACCGCGGCGATGATGTCCCGTACCTGCATGTCCGGAATACTACCCCAGTCGCGGCCCGCCGCTCCGCCGTCCGTCCACGTCCGTATACACTCGCTGCATGCGTGGAGCGGAGGGGCATACGACACCTGCCGGGCCGAGGCTCGGTCCCGTGGCGGGGCCGCCGGGCGCCGGGTCGGCGAAGGCCGGCCCGGCCCTTTACCCCTGGCTGGTCGTCCTGGCCCTGGCCCCGGGCATCGTCCTGACGCTGGCCGACGCCACCATCATGACCATCACGGTGCAGGCCATCATCCGCAGCGTGGGCGGCTCCGTCGTCTCCGTCTCGTGGGTCATGAACGGCTACAATCTCGCGCTCACGGTGCTGTTTCTCACCATGGGGCGGCTGGGCGACCGCTTCGGGCACAGGCTGGTCTTCGTGCTGGGGCTCGCGCTGTTCACCGCGGCCTCGCTCCCTTGCGCGCTCGCGGACGGCATCCCCGAGCTCGTCGCCTGGCGGGTGGTGCAGGCGATCGGCGCCGCAGCCGTCGTGCCCACGGCGCTCGCCCTGCTGCTGCAGGCGTATCCCGTCCGGCGCCAGGGGTTCGCCGCCGGCCTCTTCGGCGCCGTCAGCTCGCTCGCCCTCGCCCTCGGTCCCGTGCTCGGCGGCGTGCTCGTGTGGTACCGCGGCTGGCCGGCCGTGTTCTGGTTCAACCTCCCCGTCGGCGTGCTCGGGGTGGTGCTCGCGTTGACGCTCACGCGCGGCCTGCACACGCCGCGCACGCGCGCGTCCCTGGACTGGCCCGGCGTCGGCCTGGTCAGCGCCGGCCTCTTCTGCGTCACGCTGGCGATCATCCAGGGCAACGACTGGGGCTGGACGTCGGCCACGATCGTAGGCCTCTTCGCCGGCGGCGCCGCCCTGCTGCTCGCCTGGGTGTGGTGGGAGCTCAGGACGCCGTCTCCCCTGTTCGACCTCCGCCTGTTCCGTGACCGCACGTTCGCCGCCTCCGCCGGCGCCGTCATGACCGTCGACACGGCGATGATGGGCGCCATGTTCATGGGCGTGATCTTCATGATCGCGATGATGAACTTCACCGAACTCCGGGCCGGGCTTGCGATCGCCACACTCCCTGCCGCGGTGATGGTGCTCACGCCGCCGGCAGGCTGGCTCGCCGACCGGATCGGGCCGCGCTGGCTCGCCGTGGCCGGCGCCCTGCTCACCGCCGCCGGCCTCGTCGCGTTGGGCTACCTCGAGCGCTCTGCGCCGGTGAGCGGCGTGGTGTGGCGCGCCGCACTCGTCGGCGCCGGCATCGGGCTCTCCCTGCCGGCGCTGCTCGCCGCCGGCATGAGCGCGGTCCCCGGCGGCCACAAGGGGGCGGGCTCCGGGATGCTCAACACCGCCCGCCAGCTCGGCTTCCTGCTCGGCGTCGCCATCATCGTGGCAGTCTTCGCGCACACGATGGGGCAGGCGGTGAACCGCAGCGCCGACCAGGCCCAGGCGCTCGCTCGCGCGCAGGAGGGCGTGAGCGAGCCGGTCAAGGAGCGCCTGGTCGAGGAGTTCGACAAGGTCCGCACCATCGACGCCACCTCGGGCATCGACGAGATCCGCAAGGTCGCGCACCCCATCGCCGAGGACATCGGGCAGGATGTCGGCTTCTTCGAGGCCCTGTCCCTGCTGGAGTTGAAGGACCGCCTGGAGAACATGCTCTGGGACGAGGTGGCGGCGGCGTTCCGCTGGCCGTTCTTCACGGCGGCCATCGCCGCGGCGCTGGGCGCCCTGACGGGCGCCTTTCTGCCGCGGCGCCTCCCGCGCCGCGGCCCGTAGCGCCCGCCGCTGCGCCCGCGGCGGGCCCCACAAACGACGGACTCTGAGGTACACTTCGGCCATGACCGGCATCAACGAGACCCGTCTCCCCGGGGTCGGTACCCGCTTCGACTTCGTAACTCGCGACGGCGCGCGCGTGGTCCTCATCAACCACCACAGCGGACGTTGCGAGGTGCTGCTGTGCAGCAAGGAGGACCCCGACGCCTGCCACGAGGTCATGCGCCTCGCCAAGGAGGACGTCCGCGCTCTCGCCGAGATCCTCGGGCAGACGCAGATCACAGAGGAGATCGCCTCCAGGCGGCTCTCGCTGCAGGGCCTGACCATCGACTGGCTGCCGGTGGACGAGAAGGCCCCGTGCGCGCACTGCTCTCTCTACGACATCGAGCACCAGGACGACGAGGCCGCGGCCATCGTCGCCGTCGTACGCGGCGACTCCACCATCGCGGCGCCGCCCTCCACGTTCATCCTCACGCCGGGAGACATCGCCGTGGTGGTCGGCACGCCACGAGGCGTCGAGACACTCGCAACCCTGCTGCGCGGCAGTTGAGGCAGGGCACGCGGTGGTAGCCGTCTCGGCAGGTGGCGCAGGCTTCCTGCTCGAGGTAGGCGCCGTGCTGCTCATCCTGGCCGTGCTGGCCAGGATCGCAGCGCGCACCGGCTTCT
>DAIQNY010000200.1:0-6374 GCA_036788155.1 Actinomycetota bacterium
AACCGAGGGCCCGCAGGTCGCTCTCGGCGTCCACGCCGACCACGGCGACGTGCGGCGCCGCGGCTGCGAGACGAGCCGAGTCGGCCGGCGAGCCCGGGCCGAAGGCGCGCAGGCCGGCGGCCGGGCAGAGCACCAGAGCGTCGGCCTCGGCGAGGCGGCCGCCGACGGCGTCGTCGCCGACGGCGTCACCGGCTTTCTCTCCGCCGAAGAGCTCGATGCGACCCGTCGTCTCCGGCGCGGCGACGATCACGCGCGCGCCGAGTCGCGCCAACGTCTGGATCACGTACGGCACGGACGGCGCCTCGCCCGCGACGACCACCGTGGAGCCGGCAACCTCGACCGCCAGGTCGAGCAGGCCGGCGAGCACGCCCAGCGGGGTGTAGCGGTAGAGGCCGACGGCCTCCTCGTCCAGCGCGGCGACGGCGATGCCGTGCCGCCGGCAGGTGGCGACGTCCACGTCGGCGGGGCGCCAGTACGCTGCGCCGTGCACCAGCGCGACGGCGGCGGTGTCGGCGATGTTGCGCACGACCGACTCGTCGACGGGGCGCACGCCAGGCAGGTCGGTCACGATGTCCACGGTCTCGAGCGGCGCCTGCAGGCGCGTCGAGAGGAGCTTCACCCGGGCGCCGACGCGGGCGATCTCGGCGAAGTATGCGGTCTGCTCCTCCGCTTCTCTGCGCGACGCGGCGACGCTGTCGCGTCCCACCGCGTACACCTCGTCCGCGCCGGCGAGCGCCGCGATCGCCGGCGTGAGGCGGCGGTACCCGACGGATGCCTCCGTCAGCACGCGCAGCCCCTTGAGATCCAGGCGGGAGTGGTCGATCGCTCGCCTGATGAGGCGGACGGCCTGCTGGCCCGGAAAACGGGCGTCGCACGCGTGGCTGTCGCGGTCCGCTGCCATGGTGTCATCCTACCTGCTGCATCGGCTGCTCGAACGCAGACACGCCCCGCTCCGTCTCTCGAGACGGACGCTGCGGTGATGGAGTCTGGGGCCGGGTCGGCGCGCAGCCCCGGCCCGGCTATACTTGACCTCCGTCGTCCGAGATGGGAGCCGTGTGAGGCAGCAGTGAGGGAGCGGGTCGAAATGGGAGAGGGGATCGATCCCGTGGCGAGCGGTCGCCGCGGGCGCCCGCGTCGCAGCGGCGATGCTCGGGTGCGCGCTCTCACCTCCCGCGTCCTCGTCCCCGTTGCGCTCGCCCTGCTGCTGGCCGCCGCCTTGGCCGGCGCGTGTGCGCCGGCGGCCGCGGCGGCACCCGACGCCGTCGCCCTCGACGCCTTTCTCGCGCAGCACGCCTCACCCATGACGGATACCGGCGCCACGTTCATCCGTGAGGGCCAGGAGCACGGAGTGAACCCTGTCTTCCTCGTCGCCATCGCCGGCGCCGAGAGCAGCTTCGGGGCGTATCTCTACTCCGAGAACGGCGACCAGTGCACGTACAACGCCTTCAACTGGTTCTACGGCCCCACCTGGCCCACCAGCGACTTCTCGTCGTGGGACGAGGCTATCGCCCGGGTCGCGGAGGGCCTCGCCGGTCATCTGTACTACGGCGACGGGCTGTACTCCGTCGACGCCATCGCTCCCCGCTACTGCCCCGACGGCACCGAGCAGTGGATCGCGAACGTCAAGGCGTTCATGAGCGAACTGGGCGGCGACTGGAACGATACGCGCATCGCCGCCGGGGCGGGCATGGCGCCCAGCGCCACGCCGCCGGCGACCGAGCCGGGCCTGGTCGAGCTGGACGGAGCGGTCAAGCTCGACCAGGGCGATCGCGAGGTCGGGCAGCGCATCTACGCGTGGTTCACGCTGACCAACAGCGGCGGCCAGCCGCTGGACCTGGAGGGCGTCCGGCTGGCGATCCGCGGACCCGGGCGCCTCGTGCGCGACATGGTCTCCGACCAGGCGCTCACGCTCGGCCCGGGCCAGTCGCTCGAGGTGTCCTCGTCCTGGCCGCTCGATTTGGCCGGCCGCTGGCACGGCTGGATCGAAGTCACGCAGGGCGGTGAGGCGAGCCTGGTGGGCGACGAGCAGGCGTTCGGCTTCTGGGTCAGGCTGCCCGAGGACCAGGTGCTTCATCGCTGGGAGCGGCGCGACGCGACCCTCAGCCGGGCGCTCTGACGCCGCCCCTCCGACCTTCTAGAACTGCACGTAGAGGAACGGGCTCGGCTTGCTCAGGGCGAGTAAGGCGCCGGCGAGCAGGATGCCCAGCACGAGCGCGTACCGCAGCCTCGGCCGCGGTTGGATCTCCCACGAGTTGGGCAGCAGGTTGACCCACAGCAGGCCGCCGACGATGAACGCGGCCAGCAGCGGCGCCACGGGCAGGATGTCGCCGCCGCTCACCCCTTGAAGCCCGACCATGGACTCGAGCACGTCCTTGGCGGCGCGCAGCGACGAGGCGCGGAAGAACACCCAGGCCACCACCGCGGCGAGGAACGTCAGGATCCGGTTCAGCCACACCCACGTCGGCGCGAAGCCGTACTTCTTCGCCACGACGTGGACCGACTGGTAGAAGCCCCACAGCAGGCCCCAGAAGACGAACGTCCAGGCCGGCCCGTGCCACAGGCCGCCGAGCAGGAACGTGATCATGAGGTTCCGGACCGTGAACCACGTCGTGCTGCGTGAGCCGCCGAGCGGGATGAAGAGATAGTCACGCAGCCAGCCGGAGAGGGTCATGTGCCAGCGGCGCCAGAAATCCGAGGGGTTGACCGCCTTGTAGGGCGAGTCGAAGTTCTGCGGGAAGCGCAGGCCGATCAGGAGCGCCACACCCACGGCCATGTCGCTGTAGCCGGAGAAGTCGAAGTACAGCTGCAGCGTGTAGCCGAGGGCGGCCGCCCAGCCGGACCAGAGGCCGAGGTGCGCGTGGTGCGAGAACAGCTCGTTGACGTACGGCGCCATCATGTCGGCCACCAGGATCTTCTTGGCGGCGCCCATGGCGAGGAAGAACAGGCCGGAGCCGAGAAGCGCCCACGTGAGGCGCTGGCGCGTCTGCTCGAGCTGCTCGCCGACGTGGCCGTAGCGGATGATGGGACCGGCGAGGATGTAGGGGAAGAGGGTGACCCAGGCGAGATAGTGGATCACACTCCTCGCCGGCCTGTACTGGCCGCGGTACATGTCCACGGCGTACGAGATGCCGGCGAAGGTGTAGAAGCTGATGCCGATCGGCAGCAGCAGTCTGAGCGCCGGCAGCGGCCCGCCGGCGCCGAGCAGTTGCAGGATGCCGTCGAGCTGGTCGACGAAGAAGCCGCGGTACTTGAAGTAGCCGAGGAACGCGAGGTTCACGGCGACGGCCGCCGCCAGGAGCAGCTTGCGGCGGCGGCTCCCACCCTCCGCCTCGGTCCGTGCGAGGTATCGTCCCGCGGCCCAGTCGGTGAGCGTGGTCGCGAGCAGCAGCGGGATGAAGCGCCAGTCCCACAGCCCGTAGAAGACGAGCGACGCGACGATGAGGAAGATGAGGCGCGGGTAGCCTCGCGGCACCACCCAGTACAGGATGACGACGGCCGGCAGGAAGACCAGCAGGAAGCTGTAGCTGTTGAGCAGCACGCGCCGGGCCTACTCGCCGTCCGCCGTGGGCTGCTCCGGCGGCCAGCCGCCGGTCTGCGCGAGGATGTAGTCGATCGCCGGCCGCGTGTTGACCGTGGTCATGTGCACGCCGTCGTACCACTCCCGCTTGTCGTACTCGAAGACGCGAGGGTCGGTCATGTCGAGGAGCACGAAGTCGTACTCGTCCTGCAGCGACGCGACGTAGGCGACCACCTCCTCGTGACGGTCGTCCCACCCGAGCGGCGAGAGGATCGTGCGCAGCTTGGGATTGACGGGCGTGAGCGCCACGACCGGTGTCCTGCCCTGGTCGTTCATGAAGGCGAGCGTCTTCTCGAAGTACTCCTGAGCCGTCGGGTCCAGCCCCTTGTACACGTTCCTGTGCAGATTGCTGTACCGCTCGATGGAATTGGGCCAGCGCCGGTCCCACTCCTTCTCGCTCCACTTGCGCGGCTTGAGCACGCCGTCGTCCAGGATCTGCTTGCGGTACTTGCTCTGGCTGCTCTTGGCCTCCTCGCGGTAGAGGAGCAGCCGCGCGGAATCGTAGGCGGTGTCCAGCGAGAACAGGGTGGAGCGGTTCTGCCAGAGCGCCCGGGCGAACTCCTCGGGACCCTTGCCGATGCTCGCCTGGCCCACGTACTGCGCCATGCGGGGCTCGTTGGCCGTGCGCGCTCCGACCTCGAAGGGCACGAACGACTCGACGTCGAGGAGCCAGAGGTACTCGGGGTCCGCCTGGGGCCAGGTGTCGTGGATGAACCGCGTCATCGCCCAGGCGTCGGCGGTGCCGCCGATGCCGTTGACGCCGGCGTTGAAAGTGCTGAGGCCCGTCTTCTCCCTGAGGTACTCCGGTTCGTAGCGCATGGAGCGCGAGCTGCCGAGCACGACGAGCTGCGGCAGCTCCTTCAGCTCCTCGATCTTGTCGGCCTTGACGGTCCTGTCGGATGTGGTGACCGTGGGGAAGAAGTGCGTGCCCACCGAGCCGTAGGGGTCGGCGATGACGTTGAGGGCGAGCACCGCGCCCATGACGAGCGCCGTGACGACGATGAGGGCGAAGACGAACCAGACGGCCCGCCCGTCCCCGGTGTCCATCTCGGGCGGGCTCGGGACCAGGCGGTCCTTGAGCTTGAGCGACCCTGCCGGCGCCGGCTCGGCCGTCTCGATGGCCGGCGCCTCCTCGGAGCCGCGGGGGTAGCCCGGCTCGCCGGGCTCGGGGCGCGGTTCACCCCGGTTGTCGCCGCGCGCAGACGGACGCGATGCGTCTTCAGGCGCGGGGCCGCCTGCTGAGCGGGGTGTGGGTGTATCGGGCGTCATCAGGTGCGTACGCAGCGAAAAGTGTGATCGCTGGCTCGGGATCGAAGGATACCACAGGGAGGTACCCGCGCACTCCGGGTCCGCACGCGTCCGCGGCGTCAGGCGTCGTTCTCGCCGCCCGCCCGCACATGGTCGTGCACGGGCGCCTCAGCTCTTCTCGTCCAGATAGGAGGCGATGCGTTCCGCGAGACCGTCCGTGGTGACCTCATGGATGCCGCCGGGGGCGGTCTTGCCCGTGTGGAAGGCCTCGATGCCCCTCCCGTCCAGGAGGCAGCGAACGAGACGGATGCTGCCGCCGTGCGTCACGAGGAGGGTGGTGCGGCCGTCCAGGGCGCAATCGCGCAGGCAGGCCAGCACCCGGCGCTGCTGCGCCTCGAGGCTCTCGCCTCCGGGAAAGCGGAACGTCTCGGGATGCTCGCGGTAGTGCGCCCAGGCCTCGGGCTCCTCCCGTATGATGGAGGAGAAGCGGCGCGTCTCCCACTCGCCGCGGTGTGACTCGGCCAGGCGCGGGTCGACGACGAACGGCAGATCCCGGCCGAGCACGTCTTGCAGGATCTCGGCGGTCTCGCGCGCCCGCACGAGGTGGCTGGTGACGATGAGCTCGATGCCGCGGCCCTCGAGCGCGCGACCCAGGTCGCGCGCCTGGCCGCGCCCCGTCTCGGTGAGCTCGATCTCCGCCCAGCCTTGGCACCGCGCGGGCTCGCGGTTCCAGTCGGTCTCGCAATGGCGGGCGAGATAGAGCATCGGGCGCGCTCAGTGGAACGTGAGCAGCGTGTCGCCGCGCACGCCCAGGCGGAGCGTCTCTACCGAGATGACCTCTTCGGGCGGGATGTTGCCGAGGTTCACGTTGGTGCCGAACTGCTTGATGAACCAGGCCTGTTGCTTCTTTACCGGCGCCTCGAAGAGGATCTGCGTGGTGTCGAACGTCTCCTTGATCTCCTCTAGGAGACCGTCCTTGACGTCGCCGTTGGGCCGGTAGATGCCGACCGTGCCGCTCTCGCGTCCTTCGGTGATGACCTTCCAGGCGCCGGCCTCGAGCTCGCGGCCGATGAGTTCGACCCAGCGGGACGGGGTGATGGTGACGGAGTCGTCCTTGCTCCCGACCTCGCTCAGCACCTTGTAGCGTGTACTGAGCTCACGGATGATCGCGAGCTTGTCTGATTCCTCCATGTCGATCGTGCCGTCCGAGACCTCCACGCAGGTCATGTTGCACTCGTCGACCAGCGCCAGGAACTCGTCGAGCTTGCCCTGGCGCAAGCAGACCTCGAAGAAGGTCCCGCCGAAACTGACGGGGATATCGTAGCTCTGGTAGAGGGCGATCTTCTCCTTGACGTTCGGTGTGACGACGGCCGTGCCCCAGCCCAGCTTGACGATGTCCACGTACCGGCCTGAGACCTCGAGGAACTGGCGCGCCTGCTCGAGGCTCAGCCCCTTGTCGAGCACGTGCGTGAGCCCGCTCTCACGTGGCTTGCTGGTGCGCTCGGGGAGCGTCAGGAACTCGAACATCGGTCATCCCTCCCGTGTCGTC
>DAIQNY010000201.1:0-6368 GCA_036788155.1 Actinomycetota bacterium
ACCCACGGCAAGGCGTACTCGTGGATCACGTCCTGCACACCCCCTGCCCAGCGTTCGGCGAGCGGGATCATGTGTGCGAACGCCTCCTCCGTGAGCACCTCCGCCAGAGTCGCCCGGACCGCGGCGACGCTGAGCATGTTGCCGGCCAGGGTGCCGCCGATCCCGCACTCGTCCGCGGCGTGGTAGTCCCACTCCGCGTGGATGAGATCGGCGATCGCCTGGCCGAACCCATACACCGCCGCCGGCACCCCGCTTCCTATCGGCTTGCCGAGCGTCACCATGTCCGGCTCGAGGCCCCAGGCCCGCGTGCAGCCCCCCGGGCCTGCGCAGATGGTGTGCGTCTCGTCGATCACCAGGAGCGTGCCGGTCTCACGCGTGAGCCTGCGGAGCTCGCCGTGGTAGCCCTCGTCGGGTAGGACGATGCCGATGTTGGTCAGCGCCGGCTCGGCGAGCACGCAGGCCACGTCGCCTGGGGCGAGCGCGCTCCCGAGCGCGTCGAGGTCGTTCCACTCGATCACCTTGGTCGTCACCGTCGGATCGATCGGCGGCCCCGCGTTGCCCGGCTTCGGACCGGGGACGCCGTCGTTGATCGTGATGATCGTCTCGTCCACAGATCCGTGGTAGCAGTAGTTGTAGACGAGGATCTTCGGGCGCTTCGTGACGTGGCGGGCGAGGCGGACGGCGAAGCGGTTGGCGTCGGTCGCCGTCAATGCGAGCTGCCAGTAGCGAAGGCCGAAACGCCGCGAGAGGTCTTCGGCGACCAAGAGGGAGTCCTCCGTGGGGAGCATCGTCGTGATGCCGCGGGCCGCCTGCGCGGCGATCGCGGCCACTGACCCCTCGGGCGAGTGGCCGGTCATCGCTCCCGTGTCGCCGAGACAGAAGTCGATGTAGTCGTGCCCATCCACGCACGAGAACCGCGCTCCGCGTGCCTCGGCCACGTAGGGCGGGAACGGGCTCGACCAGCGCGTCATCCAGTTCATGGGTACGCCGTCCAGCATGTGGGCCCGCGCCTGCCGGAAGAGTTCGTGCGACGTGGGATGGCGCGCGATGAAGACCTTGTCTTCGCGCGCCTTCAGCGCCGCCAGTCGCTCACGGTCGATGGTCGCGTACATTGACACCCCCTCGTGAGTCAGTGTGGGCGAGCACTTCTCCATGATGCGCCCGTGTGGCGATCCAGGACGCCGCGGGCCCGTCTGCGTATGTCGTCCGGGATCGGAGTCGGCTGGTGGGTCGCGAGCAGGTCCCGGGCGCGCTCGAGGGCATCGTCGACGAGCGGACGGTCCGAGAAGTCACCGATGTTGCCGCGCTGGAAGACGGATGGCCACCAGACCTCCCCGCTCCTTGAGCGCTCGCGTGAGCTGCGCCGCATGAGGAAGTGACCGCCGGGTCCGACGGCCTCCACGTCGTCGATCAGCATCGAGGCCTCGTCCAGCCCCGGGAATCGGGTGAGGCGGCGCAGCGCACCCAGGCTGTCGCAGTCCAGGATGAGCTTCGCCGTGGATGCCACTCTCGCGCTGTCGATCAATCCTGCCGCGATCAGCCCGTCCGTGCCCGCGAGGACGGCGGCCATCGCCGTCATCATGCCCTCCGCGCCTGCCTGGAAGCCCACCGACTTGGCGTCGGAGCTGATACCGGAGGATACGCAGGGCAGCCCGTAGCGGCGACCCATCGAGAGGCAGATCGTGCTGAGGAGCGCGACTTCGGGGGTGCCGCAGAGGTAATTGCCGGTGCGCAGGTCTCCGACGCCGCCGGTCGTGATCACCATGAGCGCACAGCCGGGTGCGGCGAGCTGGAAGATCACCACTCCGGCGAGGAACTCTGCGATGGTGATGACCGCCGTTCCGGCGAGACTCATAGGCGCCGTGGTGCCCAGGAGTGGCAGCGGGTAGAGAAGGATGGGCACCCCGCTTCGGGCCAGCTCCAGCGACGCCTCCAGCTTCTCGCCTTCGAACTGAAGAGGGGAGACGGGGCAGTGCAGTGAGGAGTAGATCGGACGCTCCGACAGCGGCGCCTCCGCGATCGTCTGCAGGATCTCGAGCAGTGGAGGTACATGCTCGGGCGAATGGGCGACGACGCTCTGCACGTGCTTCGACGTGCACTCCAGCGCCAGCAGGTCGTTCTCGAGGCCTCCGAAGACCGGGTCCAGATCGGACGCCATGAGCGACGTCCAGACGAAATCCAGTTCCGGCAGAGCGTCGAAGAGACGATAGAAGTGCAGCAGATCGTCCCGAGTCGCTTCGCGGACGACCCCCGTGGCGTCGTCGAGGACCATGGTCGCCTCGCCGTCCGTTGCGAACGCCAGGGGTGCGCCGTCCCCAATCCTGAGGTCATGCGCCGGGTCGCGGCCGGCCAGCAAGACGCTGCGTGGTGTCCGGGAGATGCACTCCTCTACGAGCTCGGGGGGCAGCGTGACCACACGGCGCTCCCAGTCGACGCCGGCGCCGCCCTCGGCCAGGATGCGCAGCACCTTCTCCGACCGCACCCCGACGCCGACGGTGTGCAGGACGTGAAGGACGCGCTCGTGCAGAGCGTCCTGCTCAGAGAGTGAGAGTGCGTCCAGCAGTGGTGGAGCCAAAGTACCTCCTCGCGAGCGTCATGGACGCGTCCGCCCGAGTCCGGAGCGCTCCTTGAAGCGCGTCACGCAGTTGATCGGCAGATCGAGGAGCGCGGCGATGTTGAACTTGGCCTCCATCGCACTGGACTCCGTCGGGTAGCTTATCTCGAACGTCGTGATGCGCCCCAGCTGTCTCTCCCTCCGCGCATCCTCCATCGCAAGGGGGTCGGAGAGATCGGCCGGACTCGCGCCAAGCCGCTCTGCCACGTAGGCCTTGGCCTCGCGTATCCGCATCCCTCGGGTGATCTGCATGCGCGCCACCAGATCTCCGGCGGCTCGCATCCCGCACATCCCCGAGGCCGTCGCGTGAGCGCACGGCATCCCGAGCGGGTCGCCTCCTCCGACCTACAATCCGTCGAGCCGCAGGATGTCGACGGCTGCTCGGGACGCTCGGGATACGGCATCCAGCGGCAAGTAGCTCGTGGTGGGTACGCCGCCGACGCCCATCCCGATGTTCATGTGGACGGGGATCTGCGCCGCCTCCATGCACGGCTTGACCAGCGTGAGGGCACGGGCGACGTTCCAGGCACCTGACTTGCCAGTATTGACGGTCACTGCCGGGCCGTAGATCGTCGCCCCTGCGCGGTGCACCAGCTCCATCTGCTCCCGCGGCCAGAGGCCGGCGAGGCGCACGCCGTCGTACTCGAGCCGGCCGTGCATGCCGAGCACGAACTCCCCAGCCATGCCGACCTGGATCCCCATGTCGGGGTGGTTTCGGCGGATCGTCTCGACAGCGAGCAGCGTAGCCAGGAAGTCGCCGTCGCCGGCGGCCCCGGCGGTATCGAGATCGATGCCGTCCGCGCCGGCCTCCCACATCGCCTCCGCAGTCTGCACCATGTCGTTGACCGCGTGCTCGACGGCCTCCTCCTGCGCTGCCCGGGCCTCCTCGACGCGGGCCATCGGCAACAGCTCGGACCAGTTGGGCGCCGGTCCGTCCGGGCGCGAATACAGCCCCAGGTTGGGCATCGCGCCGTACATCACCGGAACAGTCAGTACGGTCTGTGCGTCCTTCATGGTCTGCGCTTCGAAGGGGAGGATGGTCCGGATGGCCTTGAACGAGTAGTCCACGTGGCCGAGCTCCACCGAGTCGGCGCCCATCATCTGCTCGTAAGTCAGCAGGTCCTGCGTCCGGGTGCCGACCATCTTCGACCCGGACCCGTCGTAGGTGAGCACGACCTCGTCGCCGATGTCGACGGCCGAGAACCTGGCCGGGGAAGCGTAGATCTCGAGCAGATGGTCGAGCTCCGCATCGGTCAAGGACGGCACCTTGGCACGCGAGGCGGCGGCCAACGTGCCCTCCTCCAGGTCGGCGCGAAGCTGACTCCGCGTCATGCGTGTGAGCCAGCCGTCGCCGAGACGCGTCGGGATGGTCGGTTCCATGTGCATGCTCCAGGGTCGCTTGCCGGCTCAGGACGTGGTTCCCGTGCGACACATCAGGCGCTCCCGGCCGCGGTCGCATCGGCGGTGTCCACGATCCCGCGGATCTCGAGCAGCACGCTGTCGGGGAGCGAGGCGGGCGTGTGTGTCTGGAGGATCCGACGCGCCTCCTGCGTCGCACGCTGATGGAGGTCGGTGGCACCGCTCGCGACCCAGTCCTCGCGCACTCGGCGGTCCATCAGTCTTGGCTGGGACTGACCGCGCATGAACTTCAAGGTCGCATCCAGGCTGAGGAAGTCGCCGAAGGGGCCAACGGTCGCGACGTCGTCGACGCCCAGCAACTCGTCGTCCACGGGCACGCCCGCGACCGCATGCTTGACCATCCGTGCGAACTCGTTGTCCATGACGAGCTGCCCGTAGTCGAACGTGACACCCGACTCGATCATCCCCGCGCCGTAGATCAGGTTGGCACCTGCCAACGCCGGCAGCAGCGCGGTCAGTGTCTTCTCGTGACCGGTCTGGGCGTCGAAGAGCTTCGAGTCGCCCTACAACCCGGCCACGTAGCTCGGCAGCCTGTACTGCCGGGCGATGAAGGCGGCGGCGGCGCTGATCACGCCGCACTCTGGAGATCCAACGGAGGCTGCGGCGAGTCGCAGATCCATCGCCGTGGTGGAGCTGCCGTAGAGGACGGGCGTACCTGTCCTCGTGAGTTGAGCGAGCGTGATTCCGGCGAGGACCTCGGCGTTGTGGACCACCAGAGTGCCTGAGAGCGTGACCGGCGCCGAACCACCCGACAGCGCCATCGAGAGGACAAGGCAGGGGACGCCTGCCGTTGCAGCTGCGATGATGGCCTCAGAGCATTCCTTCGGGAGCTTGAGCGGGCTCACGGGGCAGACGCCGATCATGACGATCGGCCGCCGGCGCAGGGCCTCCGGTCCACCCGCGATCGCGGCCGCCATGTCGATGATCGCCTCGGTCTCCCACTTCGAGAGCGGACCGGCACAGATGTGCTTCGTGGTGTTGCACACCGCCGCCTCGTAGTTGTGGATGGTCGCCGTCGCAGTCGGCACATCGTGCGCCCCGACGGCGAGCTCGTAGGTGTCGAGCTCATCGAGGTAGTCGGCCAGCCGCGCCGTGTCGGCGACGTCCTGCTTGGTGGACGCGCGCAACTCGCCCGTCTCAAGATCGACGACCTGCAGGCCCTCACCGAACGTCGTGAACCCGACTCGTCCGGCATCGAGCATGAGATCGTTCTTCGGAACCCGGCCTGCGGCAAAGACCCGCTCGGGGGCAGACGCTATGGCCGCCTCGACGATGTGCGCTGGAATGCGCACGACGCCGGATTCGCGATCGACTGCTGCTCCCCCGGTCTCGAAGACGTCCAGCGCCTTCGGATCGTCCGTGAAGACCCCGGTCCGCTCCAGGACCTCGAGCGTCGCCAGATGGATGTCGTCGAACTCGTCGTCAGTGAAGACGTTGAGGCTGAATCCTCCACTGCGCGATCGCCCCGCGTGGGCACGTCGAATCACGGAAGCACCTCCCCGGCTTTCGTTCGCTCTACGTATAGCGAACTACATGGGCCCGCGTCAATGTTCTCGTGGTACGCTGCGGCTGATGGAAGTCTCGCCCGAGAAGGAGGGCGGCCTCGCCAAGCCGGTCGCCCGCAAGACCACGCAACGCCAGCTGAATGCAGCCGCCACGAGAGACCGCCTCATCGAGGCGACGATCGCCTGCATGGCCAACTACGGCCCGGCGGGGGTGACGTTGGAGCGGGTCACCGACACGGCGGGTGTCTCTCGCGGGCTCGTGCGACATCACTTCGGCAACAAGCACACGCTGCTGGTCAAGGCGTTCCAGCGACTCGCGGACGAGCAGCGGGCAGCGTTCGCGTGTGACGCCTCAGGCGATGAGGACGCTGTGGAGATGCTGCGGTCGGCCATCGCCAGGTCGTTTCGGGACGCACTGGCGGCGCCGGCTCGAGCGCACGGCTGGTTCGGTTTCTGGCAGGCAGCGCTGGGGGACCCCGCGTTGCGCGAGATCAACGAGCGCGTGTACCGGGAGGAGCGCGAGCGGTACACGGAGCTGTTCCGCAGCGCGGCACAGCAGAGGGGGCTCGTCCTCGACGAGACGGAGGCCGGGAGGGGTCTGGTGGCGCTGGCGGACGGCGTCTGGAACGAGCTCGTCATGGACTCGACGAGCCTCACCGTCGAGGAGGCGCTCACCCTCTGCGATCACTACATCGACATGGTACTGGATCGGGGCAGGAAGGACGGTGAGGGGGCCGGCCCGGGCTGGTAGCGTGGAACTTGCCGTGAGCGGGGGCGCGAACGCCCCAGCCTATCCCACCAGCTCCTTCGCCCGCTCCACCGCCATGCCG
>DAIQNY010000202.1:0-6268 GCA_036788155.1 Actinomycetota bacterium
TCGCCTCCAGGCAGACGTCCTGCGTGCCCGGCAGGATGATGCAGCGCACGTCCGGGTGGACCTTCTTGCCCTTGAGGATGCCGGCCGCCTGGTGCAGGTCGTGCAGCCGGCCGTTGGTGCAGCTGCCGATGACGACCTGGTCGATGCCGATGTCGGCGCAGTCGGCAGCTGCGGCAGTGTTGCTCGGCAGGTGCGGCTTGCTCACGGTGGGCTGCACCGCGGCCGCGTCGATCTCGAGCACGCGCGCGTACTCCGCGTCGCGGTCGCCGGCGAACACCTGGCCGGCCGTGCGGGCGCGGCTGCCCTCCGGCCGGCTCTGCAGGTACCGCGTGGTCTTCTCGTCGAAGCCCACGATGCCGCTCTTGCCGCCGGCCTCGATGGCCATGTTGCACATGCTGAAGCGCTCGTCCATGGACAGGCCCTCGATGGCCTCCCCCGTGAACTCCATGGCCTGATACAGGGCGCCGTCGACGCCGATCAGGCCGATGGTGTGCAGCATCAGGTCTTTGCCGGTGACCCAGGGGCTCGGAGTGCCCGAGTAGACGAACTTGAACGTCTCGGGCACCCGCAACCACACGTGACCCCAGGCCATGGCGGCGGCGAAGTCCGTGCTGCCGACGCCGGTGCTGAAGGCGGCCACGGCGCCGTAGGTGCAGGTGTGGCTGTCGGCGCCGACGACGACGTCGCCCGGCGCCACCATGCCGGTGTCGGGCAGCAGCACGTGCTCGATGCCGACCCGTCCGACCTCGAAGTAGTTGACGATCTGGTGCTTGCGGGCGAACTCGCGCATCTTCTTGGCCTGGCCCGCCGCCTTGATGTCCTTGTTGGGCGTGAAGTGGTCCGGCACCAGGGCGATCTTCGCCGGGTCGAACACCTTGGTGAACCCGGCCTTCTCGAACTCGGCGATGCCCAGCGGCGCCGTGATGTCGTTGGCCAGCACGAGGTCGACCCTGGCCTCGATGATATCGCCGGCGTGCACCTCGCCGGCGCCGGCGGCGCGAGCGAGGATCTTCTCGGTGATCGTGGAACCCATCAAACCTCCCCTGCAGCCGCGGCGTTGTTGACGGCCCTCACGTAGGCCTTCGCCGAAGCTTCCATCACGTCGAAACTGACGGCCTGCCCGTTGAACGAACGGCCGTTGACCTCCACCGCCACGCGGACCTCCGCCAGGGAGTCCTTGCCGGAGGAGATCGCGCGCACCTGATAGTCGGCCAGGCTGCCGCTGATGCCGACCGCGTCGTCGATGGCCGCGAACACGCTCTCGACGGAGCCGTTGCTGAAGCTGCGACCCTTCTTGACCTCTCCGCGCGCCAGCACCTCGACCTGGCTCGTCGGGATGATCGACGAGCCCGACTGATTCACGAAGCTCCTGAGCGTGTAGTGATCCTCGCGTTCGCGGATCTCCTCGCTCACCAGCGCCTCGAGATCGAGGACCGTGACTCGCTTCTTCTTGTCCGCGACGTCCTTGAACTTCCTGAACGCGTCGCCGAGCTCGGCGTCCGACAGCGTGTATCCGAGCTCGGCCAGCTTGGCGCGCAGTGCGTGGCGCCCGCTGTGCTTGCCGAGCACGATGTCGTTGTCGGTGAGGCCGACGTCGGCGGGCGTCATGATCTCGAAGGTGGAGGCCTCGTTGAGGACCCCCGCCTGATGGATGCCGCTCTCGTGGGCGAACGCGTTGCGTCCCACGATCGCCTTGTTGCGCTGGATCTGGTAGCCGGTCAGCGTGCTGACCAGGCGACTGGTGCGTGCGATCTCGGTGGTCTCCACGCCCGTCTCGCAGTCGAAGTACTCGCCGCGCGTGCGGATGGCCATGACGACCTCTTCGAGAGAAGCGTTGCCGGCGCGTTCACCGATGCCGTTGACGGCGCATTCGACCTGCGTGGCGCCGGCGCGCACGGCGGCGAGCGAGTTTGCCGTAGCCAGCCCGAGGTCGTTGTGGCAGTGCACGCTCACGTGCACGTCCCGCAGCGAGGGCGCCAGCCGGTAGAGCTCCCGGATGAAGTCGCCGAACTCGAGCGGCAGCGCGTAGCCCACCGTGTCGGGGATGTTGATGGTGGTGGCGCCGCACTGCACCGCGCGGTCCAGCACCTGCGCCAGGAACTCCGGGTCTGACCGGCTCGCGTCCATGGCGCTGAACTCGAGGTCGGCCTCGGGGTGCTGCCGCACCAACTCGGCCGCCAGCGTCACCATCGCCCCCGTGTCCGCGAGCACCTCGTCCGGCGTCTTCCTGATCTGGTATTGCATGTGCACGGGACTGGTGCTGATGAAGGTGTGCACGCGCGGAAGGCCGGCGACCCGCACCGAGTCCCAGCAGGCGCGGATGTCGTCCTCCACGGCCCGCGCGAGACCTGCGATGCGAGGTCCCTTGACCTCCGTGGCGATGGCTTTGACGGCCTCGAAATCGTCCGGTGAGGCGATGGGGAAGCCGGCCTCGATGATATCGACGCGCAGCTTGGCGAGCTGCTGCGCTATCTCGAGCTTCTCGGCCCTGTTCAAGGTAGCGCCCGGCGCCTGTTCGCCGTCGCGCAACGTCGTGTCGAAGATCCTGATGTACCTGTTACCCACGAGTCACCTCCACCTCCTCGAGGCATGCGTCGTCAACTGATGGAGCTGTGGATCCGGGTGTGATCCTGGAGTGGCCGTGCAGGCCGAGAGGTGTCTACACATCCCCCCGGAGGGGGAGGAGCAGCAGGCAGCCGAGGAGGGAGAGGTCGCGGGCGCGTACCCCAATGTGGGCCTCCCGGCTTGACTCGCTTGTCGCACGGCGACGCATGGTCCGGAAAGTCTATGTCACGCGCGCATGCAGGCGCAAGCACGGAGGGTCGGTGGGCGGTGACCGAAACGTCCCCTCTGCTAGGATGCACCGAGACCTTTCCGCGGACCTGGGGGGGAACCATGGTGCGGCGCCTGTTCGTGATCGGCCTGTTCGTCGTCGTCGCGCTGGCGGGCGGCGCGTCACCCGCGCTCGCGCTCGACCTCCTCTGGGCCCAGGACGTCGACCAGGCGGCGCGGCTGACCACGGGGACGAGCGGGCCGATCTCGGCCTGGCAGGTCGCGGGAGCCGGCGTGGCCTCCGTGGAGGCCGTCCAGTACCCGCGCGAGGGCGGGCCGGCCACCGGCCCGCGCACGATCGTCCCGTCGGTGACGGGACTCGACGGGTGGTACGTCGCCGGGGACGGCGCTCACACCGTGACCGTCGTGTGGAAGGCCGGCGGCGCGGTGTACGCCAAGCGCGTCGAGCTCGCCGCCGGCACGACCATCTACGGCCCGGCCACCGTATGCACGGACGCCGCCGTGGCGGACGCCCGCGGCCCGGGCTCCACGGCGGCGCTCACGGGCGCCGCCGGCGACGGCGCCGGCGGCGTGTGGGTGTGGTGCACGCTGTCTCCGACCGCCGGCACGGGGGACACGGTGCTCAACCATGTCTCCGCCACGGGAGCAGTCGCCGCGGCCGACCCCGGGATCGCCGTTGAGCAAGGGACCGTGAAGAGCCTCGACGTCGACGCCCTCGGCCACGCGGTCGTGCTGTTGGGCTCGCCGGGACGGAACGGCCTTGCGGTCCAGCGCTACGACACGGACGGAGCGGCCGACTGGAGCGCTCCGGCGACCCCGTACAATCCGCTGCTCCCGCCGCCGGCGCCGGTGACGCAGGAACCCATCGCCGTCACCGCCGGCGCGAACGCCGCGATCGCCTGGCGGGAGGCCGGCAAGGTCAAGGTCCAGCGGTTCTCGTTGTCTGGCGCCCGACTGTGGCTCACGCCGGCCGCCGTCGCGATGACCGGAGACGTCAAGGTCGCCGACGACGGCCAGGGGGGCTGCTACCTCGCCGGCCCCGCGGGCACCGGCATCGTCGTGAGGCATCTCACGGCCGGCGGCCAGCAGGCGACCGGCTCCCTGAGCGCCCTCCCGGGGCTCGCCCTCCCGGAGCCACAGGTCGACGCCGTGGCGGCCGACCGGGCCGGCGATCTCTTCGTCGCCTACAGCGACGTCCACTCCGCCGGCCTGCCCGGAGCCGCCCGCATGACCTGCCTCGGCCGGTGGGATGCGGCCTCGCTCCCCACGGTGGCCGAGTTCTTCACGGCGGCGGCCCCCGACGGCGCGGGCGGCAGCTACGTCCTCGGCGCCGGCGGCGCGGCGAAGCTCTACCACTTCGCCGATGCGGCCGCCGCGGTCACGCTGCGCCCGCGCTCCACACTCGTGACCTACGGCAAGTCCGTCGTCGTGAGCGGCTACTACCAGCTGGGCGCAAGCCGGCCGTCGCAGGGCGCCACCGTCGAGGTGCGCAGGGTCGTCGGCGGCGGCACCGCAGCCGGAGCCTCTGACACCACGGACGGGCAAGGGTTCTACGAGGTCAGGCTCAAGCCGACGAAGAACGCCACCTGGACGGCGCTCGCCGACGGCGCCGCGGCGGAGCAGCGGCGGATCCTGGTGGCCCCCAGGGTCAAGCTGGCGCTCTCGCATCTCAAGCCGGCCGGCAAGCGGCTCGTGGAGGTGTTCCGCGGGTCTGTCGCGCCGAAGCACCCGGGTACACGGGTGCTCATCCAGAGGGCCGTGGGCTCCAGGTGGCGTACCGTGGCCTCCGGCCGGCTCGACAAGCGCTCCCGCTACCGCATCACCTGGCGCCTGCCGTACCGCACGGCGACCTACAAGGTACGGGCGGTCGTGCCCAGGCACGCCGACCACGCAGAGGGAGCGTCGCAGACCGGCAAGCTGAGAGTCGTGGTCAGCAAGCGCTAGCGGAGAAACGAAGCGCACGCGACTGCACGTGGCCCCTCCCCCGCCCGAGCCGGCGACACGCGACCAGTGTGCCCCGGGGGGCGGCCGGCCGTCGGCCCGCCGCCCCCCGGGGCTTGACACCGATCTTCACAGTCGACGTGTCAGAGATCGACCCGCTTGCCGTCGTAGAGGCCGCAGCTGTCCACGAGCTCCTTGAGCTGCGCCGGGTTGATGCGCTCGTCCAGCGTGAGACCCATCACGGCCTTGGCGTCCTTGACCTCCCGGCCGACGCTCATCTGCCCGATGTTGATGCCGAACTCGCCCATCTTGGTGCCGATCTTGCCGATCATGCCGGGCACGTCGGCGTAGCGCAGGAACGCCATGTGCGGCGCCGGCTCGATGTCGATGGCCTGGCGGTAGACCTCCACCAGGCGCGGGCGATGCTTGGGGCCGAGCGTGGTGCCGGAGACGGAGAGGTCGCCCTGCGCATCGTGCGTCGTCACCGTGATGAGGTTCAGGAAGTCCACGGCGGCGGGCTGCTTGCTCTCCTTGGCCGTGATCCCCCGCTCCTCGGCGATGTCCTGCACGTTGACGAAGTTGACCGGGCCGTCGACCTTGTCGGCCAGCACGCCCTGCAGGACGCCGAGCGTGAGGATGCGCGTGTCGTACCGGGCGATGCCGCCCTCGTAGGCGATCTCGAACGTGTCCACGGGGCCGTCCGCGATCTGCACGATGAGCTTCCCGAGCATCTCGGCGATGCCCAGGAACGGCATGACCTCGTCGGCGTCCTCACCGGGCGCCAGCGGGATGTTCACGGCGTTGCTGGCGAACCGGCCGAGGAGCACCGCCGCCACCTGCTCGGCGATGATCATGCCGGCGCGCAGCTGGGCCTCCACCGTGCTCGCGCCGAGATGCGGCGTGGCGACCACGCTGTCGTACTTGAACAGCGGGCTCTCGGTGGTCGGCTCCTTGGGGTACACGTCGACCGCCGAGGCGGCGACCTTGCCGCTCTCGATGGCGCGTGCCCAGGCGTCCTCGTCGATGATGCCGCCGCGCGCCACGTTGATGACGCGCACGCCGTCCTTCATCTTGGCGAACTCCTCGTCCCCGATGAAGCCGATCGTCTCGGCGTTCTTGGGCAGGTGGACGGTGATGAAGTCCGCCTCGCGGTAGATCTTGTCCGGGTTGTCGGCCCGCTCGAGGCCGAGCTCGCGGAACTTCTCGGACGGCACGAACGGGTCGTAGGCGAGCACGTTCATCCCGAGACCCCGGGCATCCTCCGCGACGAGGAACCCGATGCGTCCCAGACCGATGATGCCGAGCGTCTTGCCGCGCAGCTCGACGCCGCCCTTGCCCCACTTGCCCTTGTTCCACTGGCCGTTCTTGAGGTCGGCGTGGGCCTGCGCGAGATTGCGGGCGCAGGCCATGATGAGGGCGATCGTCTGCTCGGCGGCGCTGAGCACGTTGCTTTGCGGCGCGTTGACGACGATGATGCCGCGCTTGGTCGCCTCCTTGACGTCGACGTTGTCGACGCCGACGCCGGCGCGGCCGA
>DAIQNY010000203.1:0-6239 GCA_036788155.1 Actinomycetota bacterium
ACGTCGTGAGCGTGGGCACGCCGAGGGCGTAGTTGCCGACGTCGCTGATGACGATGACGTCGGCGTCGAGCAGCTCGGCGTTGGCGGCCACGAACTCCTCGATGCCGCCGTCGCCGGCCTCCTCCTGGCCCTCGATGAGGACCTTCACGCCGACGGGGCAGTCGTCGTCGAGGGCCAGGAGCGCGCCGGCGTGCATGACGATCCCGCTCTTGTCGTCGGCCGCGCCGCGGCCGTACAGCCTTCCGCCGCGTTCCGCCGGCTCGAACGGCCTGCCGCCCTCCCACGCATCCTCGGGCCCGGCTGGCTGCACATCGTAGTGCGCGTAGAGCAACACGGTCGGGGCGCCGTCCCTCGCGGGACGGTGGCCGAACACCGCCTGCGGCGCGCGCGGCACGTCCATCATGCGCACGTCGGGCAGGCCGGCGTCCTTGAGGAGCCGGGCGACGGCCGCGCCGGCCTGCTCCACGGGCGCGGCCGGGAAGTCCGGAAAGGCCACCGAGGGCAGACGCACGAGCTGCTTGAGCTCCTCGGTGAGCCTCGGCATGAAGTCCTTGACGGTCGCCTGCAGGTCTGCTGTCATCGTGCGCTCCTCGTCGTTCGGTCCCGGCCTCCCTCCGGTCGGCCGGTCGTCCGTCGGCCGGTCTCCCTCGGCAGGTCGATGCGTCAGTCGATGGTCTCCTGGAGTTCCAGCCCCTCCACGAACTCCTGGAACTCGGGCAGCTTGTCGGGGGCGTACACCGAGACGAAGATCTCGGCCGCGCGCACGAACTGCGGGTCGAGGATCACCGGCCGGGTGGCCGGTCCGGACGTCCCGAGCTGCCACGCGTACTGCGAGTGTGTCAGCGCTTCGTCCGGGTTCTGGGCGTAGGGGCCTCCGTCCGCGCCGAACAGCCGCACCGCGGTCTCCTCACTGGGCGTCTGGAGCCCCGCGGCGCTCAGTGCCGCGATGAACTCACGCGCCTTGGCCTTCGCCTCCGCCGTCTGCTCCTGCTCTCTCCAGAGCGCCACGCCCGCGATCATCAGCGCGACGATCACCACGACGAGCGCGACGAACACCCACGTGTGTGACTTCTCCTGCACCGTCATCACCCCCTCACGCCTCGTCGCCTTCTGGGGCGGGCTCGGCGTTCTTCCACGCGGGCTTGCGCAGCCACAGGAAGAGGAACGGGATGAGCAGGCCGATCACCAGCAGCCCGCCGCCGATGATGAGCACGTAGCTCAGGGTGCCGCCGCCGCCGAACTGCGAGCTCGGCACGAAGCCGATGAGGAACGCGGCGGCGGAGCTCGTGAGGCCGACGACGGCGAGCACGGGCAGGATCGGCGCCCGGTACCCGCGCGGGTGGTCGGGCTGGGTGCGGCGCAGGCGCATCGCCGAGATGAACATCAGGAAGTACATGATCAGGTACACCTGCGTCGTGATCACGGAGAAGATCCAGTACACGCTGGACACGTTGGGGATCAGCGCGAACAGCAGGGCGATGACGGTGACGATGATGCCCTGCGCGAACAGGATGTTGACCTGGATGCCGTGCTCGTTGACCTTCTGGAAGAACGGCGGCAGGTAGCCCTCCTTGCGCCCGATGAGCAGCAGACCCTTGGACGGCCCCGCCAGCCAGGCCATCATGCCGCCCAGCGACGCGGTGATCAGCATGATGCCGAGGATCGGCGTGAGCCAGCTGACGTGGAAGTGGTCGAAGAAGGCCGTGAAGGCCTGCATCACGCCGCCGGTGAGCGTGAGCTGGGAGGAGGGGACCACCCAGCTGATCGCCAGCGCCGGCAGCACGAAGATGGCGATGACGATGGGCATGGCCACGAACATCGCCTTGGGGAACTCCTTGCCGGGGTCCTTCATGCTCTTGACGTGGACCGCGTTGACCTCCATGCCGGCGTAGCTCAGGAAGTTGTTGACGATGAGCACGAGGCCGGCCAGGCCGGCGACCTGCGGGATGAGCGCGGAGGCCTCGATCGGCGCCGCGCTCTGGTTGCCCTGCACGAGGTAGATGACGCCGAGCAGGACGAGCGCGGCGCCGGGGATGGCGGTGCCGAGCAGCATGGAACTGCTCGAGAGCTTGGCGACGAGGCCGACGCCGCGCATGCTGATCATCGTCGAGACCCAGTAGATGATCACGATCACCGCGGCGGTGTAGACGCCGTTGCTCGCCAGGGGCGGGTAGATGACGTAGGCCAGCGTGCTGGCCACGTAGGCGAGCAGGCTCGGGTAGTAGGTGAGCGTCATCGCGAACTGGGTCCAGATGGCGATGAAGCCGGCCTTGGGGCTGATGCCCTGGGTGACCCAGTTGTAGACGCCGCCGTCCCAGCCGGAGGCCAGCTCGGCGGCGACCAGTGACGTCGGCATGAGGAAGACGATCGCCGGCAGCAGGTAGAGGAAGATGCAGGCCAGGCCGTAGACGGCCATGCTCGGGGTGTTGCGGATGCTGGCCACCGCCGAGACCGTCATGAAGCACATGGTCAGCCAGGTGATGGTCCTTGCCGACGGCATCACCTGGGCCTTCGCGGGTGGCGCCGCCGGCTTCGCCGCGGCTTCGGTACTGGCCATCGGCCCCCTCCTGTTCTACCCAGTGCCGGCAGGCGCCGGCTTCTCTCCCCACACACTGTGACCGGCCGCGCGTCAGGAGGGCGGCAGGCCACCTGTGCTATTCACCTCATAGCGCTCGTCACCTGCGTGGGGTCCGCCACCACTCGGTGGAGGTCGACGCCGAAGGTCGAGGAGTCTTACCGCCGTGCCTGGAAGAACGTCCTGAGCAGTGCCACCGATTCGGCGGCGAGCACGCCGGCGCTCACGTCCAGACAGTGGTTGAGGCGGGAGTCCTGGCACACGTTGTAGAGGGTACCGGCGGCTCCCGCCTTGTCGTCGGTGGCGCCGTAGACGAGCCGCGGGATGCGCGCCTGCACGATGGCGCCGGCGCACATGGGGCACGGCTCCAGTGTGACGTAGAGGACGGTATTGAGGAGCCGCCAGCTGCCCATGCGCGCCGCCGCCTGCTCGATGGCGAGCATCTCCGCGTGCGCGAGCGGGCTCTTGCGGAGCTCGCGCTCGTTGCCGGCGGCGCCGATCACCTCGCCGTCGAGGACGACGACGGCGCCGATCGGCACGTCGCCGTGCTCCGCCGCCCGCTCGGCCTCGCGGAGCGCGAGGCGCATGTAGTACTCGTCTCTCGGGAACGGCTCGTCGTGCATGACGGCATCATGCCTGAATCGCGAACCGGTGAGAACCTCCGGATGCTCCGTATGCCGGTCGTCATTGGTGCCTACTGTGGGTAGAGTAGCTTTGCAACTGGCACTACCCCCAACGTGAGGTGGACCTCTTTCGATGAGCACTCTTGCCCTTTACGTCTTGCTGTTCGGTATACCGCTCGTCCTCGGCCTGGCCGTCCAGGGCTGGCTGCGGAGCACGTTCTCCCGCAACAGCCAGGTCCCCGTGGGCAGCGGCCTGACGGGTGCTGACGTCGCCCGCCGGATCCTCGACAACAACGGACTCGGCAACGTGCCGGTCCGGCCCTCCAAGGCCGGCCCGCTCAGCGATCACTACGACCCGCGTTCTCGTGGCGTCTTCCTCTCCGAGGCCGTCTTCTCGGGTCGCTCGGTGGCGGCGACGGCGGTCGCCGCCCATGAGGTGGGGCACGCCATCCAGCACGCCAGGTCTTACGTGCCCATGACGGTGCGCTCCGCGATCTGGCCCGTGGCCGCCTTCGGGTCGCAGGCCTGGTTCTTCATCCTGCTCATGGGCGTCATCTTCGGGGCCTTCGGGCTCATCCAGCTGGCGCTCATCGTGTTCGCGGCAGTCGTCGTCTTCCAGATCGTGACGCTGCCGGTCGAGTTCAACGCCTCGCGTCGGGCGATGGCGAACATCAGGCAGTTGGGGCTGGTGACCGACGGCGAGGCCGTCGGCGCCCGCAAGACGCTCACGGCGGCCGCCATGACCTATGTGGCCGGCGCGCTGGCGTCGATCGCCCAGCTCATCTACTTCCTGGCGATCTTCGGGCGCAACTGAGGGCGGCGACGGGCGGAGCCTCCGCGGTCGGCGGTGCTCAGGGCTCCGATGCTCAGGGCTCCGAGACGTACCCGGGCGTGAACTGGGCGACGACCACCGGTCGTCGCCCGACGCACACCATGGTCACCCGTTTCAGCGGCACCCTGTCGTCGCCCTGGTAGCTCAGGGTGCCCGTGACGCCGTGATACCGCTGCGTCTCCTGGATGGCGTCGCGCACGGCGTCCGGCTTGAGCGACCCGGCCCGCCTGATCGCCGCCGCCACCAGGCCGACGGCGTCGTAGCCGAGTCCGGCGAAGGCGTTCTGCGGGGGCCGCCCGTAGACGGCCTCGAACGAGGCGTCGAAGCGCCGTACCGCAAGGCTCGCCGAGCTGACGCCGAGAGCGGCGTGCGTGGTGAAGTAGACCTTGCCGCCGGTCGTCTCGGCGCTGTGGACCAGGGCGTCCGAGTCGAAGCTGTCGCCGCCCATGATGGGCTGGTCGTAGCCGGCGCGGCGCAGGCCACGGACGAGCGCCGCCGCCTCGTCCGGCGCGGCGGCGACGAACAGCACATCCGCGCCCGCCGCTGTGCCGCCCTCGGCGTGACCGCCTCGGCCCGCCTCTCCGGCGTCGTCGAGGAGTGCGACCGCGTCGTCGCCCGTCGGCTTGAAGCCGAGGGAGGCCAGCACCTGCCCGCCCTGCGCCCGGAAAGAGCGCTCGAAGTAGCGGCGCAGCAGTCTCGAGTAGTCGAGTTCCGTGTCGTAGAGGACGGCTGCCGACCGGGCGCCCAGCCGCTCGATGGCGTACTGGGCGCTCGCCGCCGCCTGGGCGTTGTCTCCGAAGCAGGCCAGGAAGAGCCACGTGGGGACTTCGGTGGGGAGCCGGGGAGACGTCGCGCCGCTGGTCACGAAGGGGACGCCCGCGCTGGCGGCGATGGGCGCGGCGGCCAGCACCTGGTCGGTGTCGGAGAGCCCGACGATCGCGGAGACGCCGGCGGCGACGAGGCTCGCGGCGGCGCGCCGCACCACGGTCTCATCGGTCCGGCCGTCTCGCTCCAGCAGTTCGACGCGCCGCCCCAGCAGCCCGCCCCGGGCGTTGATGCGCTCAACCGCCAGACGGGCGCCGTCGAGAGACGGGACGTCGAGCGCCGACTGTCCGCCGCTGAGGTTGTAGATGGCGCCGATCCGCACCGGTGGCGGGCTGGCCTTGGTGGTCGTGACGCGGTCGCTGCACGCCGTCGCCAGGACGGCCAGCGGCACGACCAGCACCGCGACGACGGCCGTGCGCACCACCGCTGAGGTACTTCCGCGTGTCCTCTCGCACCTCATGGGTCGCGACCCATGGTAGAGCGGGCACGACGCGGCTGCCACCACAGCAGGGCCGACCGCTTGCCGTCCGGCCATCTCCAGCCGTCCTCGACCGGTGTCAGGCGTTCCTCGAGCGTCCGCAGGATCAGATCGTCGTACTCCGTCGTCCCATCGAGTCGCAGGTGTGTCTTCACCCGCTCTAATGCCGCCTCGAGCGTCGGCTCGACGCGATACCTGACGTCCGTCTCGACGAGGACATTGGCGTCGATCCCCAGCGCGTAGAGCGCGTTGTAGGCGATCACCGCGTTCGGGCTGTCGTGGACGTCCCCGTGGATGCGCAGCGAGAGCCGGCCGATGATGCCGTCCGCCGGGGGGATACGGAGTTCAATGAAGCAGGCGCGCCGCGCGTGCTCCTCCATGAAGCGCACGAACCCGGCGAGATCGGGACTCGTGTACATCGAGTGCGCCGCGACCACCACGTCGTGCGGCCCCACAGTGGCGTGCTCCCAGCCGGCGCCGACGACGACGACGTTGGCGGCGCCGGCCGCGACCACGTTGGCGCGCAGCATCTCCGCCATGCCCGGAGCCGGCTCCAGCGCCGTCACGAGCCGGACCCTGTCCGCGAGCGGGACGGTCCAGCGTCCGGTGCCGGCGCCGATGTCGAGGACGGCGTCCGAGGGATCCGTCCGCGTCAGCACGAAGTCCAGAAGCTCGTCCGGCCGCATGCTCTTGTCGCGGTCGTGGACGCGGTACCGCTTCACCAGCCCGTCGTGAGCGTCCGAAACGGGTTTGACGAACGCCTCGGCCAGCTCCTGCCACACGGCGAGCCAGTCGGTGATGGCGTGCTCCTCTCTGGTCGTCGGGCGCCGCCGCCGCAGGCGGTCGGCGGGCCTTCTCGACCCAGCCTAGCACCCGGCCTGCCCGCCCGCGCCCTCCAGACCGCCG
>DAIQNY010000204.1:0-6231 GCA_036788155.1 Actinomycetota bacterium
CCGAGCACGTATGTCTAGCCGACCCTGCCTCTCGTCTGGGCGAGGACGATCCCGTCGGCCACGTCGTCCAGGTATCCCATCGTGAAACCGAGGTCGGGGAAGGCGCGGATGATGTACTTGCCCCGCGCCGCCTGCTGGATCTGGGCGCCGAGCTCGCTGTGGTCGCCGCGACCGTACACGGCTCCCGGCATCACGATCACCAGTGGGCCCCCCGCCGCCTGACGCGCCACGGCCATCCGGTGGGCCATGTACTTGGTCGCGTCGTAGTAGCTGAGGAAGTCGCGGTCCGGCCGCTCGTAGGCCTCGTCCACCACCCTGCCGTGCGTGTTGCCGAAGACGTTCACCGTAGAGACGTACACGATGCTCCCCACCCCCGCGGCGATGGCGGCGTCGAGCACCACGGTGGTGCCGTCCACATTCGCCTTGAACATGGAGTCGTGCTCGTCCTCCTTGATGCCCACCCGGTAGTCGCCGGCGATGTGGAACACGAGATCCACGCCCGAGAGCAGTTGGTCGAGCGTGCGCGCGTCGGTGATGTCGCCGCGAACGGGGATGGCGCCGAGACGGGTGAGCACCGTCGCCGCCGACTCGGAGCGCACGAGGCCGACGACGTCGTCGCCGCGCTCGACCAGGCGGCGGACGACCGCCGCGCCGAGGAATCCCGCACCGCCTGTGACGAAGCTCTTCATAGCACGTCCCTACTCGTTCGACGCGGGCACGACGCAGGCCTGCCTGCGACGCTGACTGAGTCTGTCGGGCGTGGGCAAGACGTCAGGGCCGCGCGCCGGCGCGCCGGCGCGCGGAGCGCCGGTAGAGGACGAGCCCGATGAGGATCACGAGCCCGGCGACGATGGCGCCGCCGACCAGGCCGGACACGCTCGTGCCCGGGTCGATCGCCGGCCAGGCCGGCGCTTCCCCGGCGGCGCCCTCCCCGGCGGCGCCCTGCGCGGCGGACTCGTCCCCCTGCCTGAACGCGTAGTCGGGCAGCACCGCCGTGTCCCGCTGCACGTCCGCGGCGGTCTCGTGCGCGGAGGATGTCGTACTCAGCTCCGCGCCGGCGCCCGCCACCCTGGCCACAGACCACTCGAGCCCGTCCGAGCTCGTGGCTGCGAACCATGAGAGAGCGGCTCCCGCCACCACCGCGGCGACCCCCAGTCCGATGAGCACCGGCTTGAGCCGCACGCCCCGCAAGGACACACCCGTGGCGTTGCGGACGAGCAGTTCCGGCTGCGCCTTGTACACGAACAGGACCACTGCCGCGGTCACGAGCCCCTCCACCACCCCGATCGTGAGGTGGATCGGCTGCATGAGCAGGACGAACGTGCCGAAGGGGAGCTCTGTGATACCCGACGCGGTGGTCTCGAGCACCACCGCGAACGCACCCAGGCCCAGGCCCACGATCGCCGCGAGGAGCGCCCCAACGAAGACACGGCCGGACGTGAGCGCTGTGCCGTCCCCCACGAGCCTGCGGTAGACGAAGGGGTAGGCGACGAACGCCGGGAAGAAGCCGAGATTGAAGATGTTGCAGCCGAGCGCGAGCAGCCCTCCGTCGGCGAAGAAGAGCGCCTGGACGCCGAGGATGGAGGCCATCACGAGGAAGGCAGCCTCCCGGCCCAACAGGATGGCCAGGAGCAGCGCGCCGCCGATGTGCCCGCTCGACCCCGTCCCGGGGATGGCGAAGTTGAGCATCTGGGCGGCGAAGACGAAGGCGCCTGCGACGCCCATGAGCGGGATCCGGCTCTCGTCCAGCTCGTTGCGCACCGTGCGGGCGCTGTAGGCGACCGCGACGCCGGAGGCGACCCACATGGCGCCCCCGACCGCGGGCGAAACCAGCGCGTCGGCCATGTGCACGGGGCGGCTCCTTCACAGGGGGGCTCAGTGGGCGCAGCGAGCCACGGTGCTACGCCTCATGGACTCGTGCTACTGTAGGATCGCAGGGTAGTGCAGCTTCATCATTCGGTCAAGGAGCGCGTCGTTCGTGATACCTTCCCGACCGCCCCTGCCACGCTCCGCATACCGCACGGGATCACCGCCACCAAGAGGAGGCCGGCCTGATGTCCGAACTCGTACGCTTCGGTGTCTCGATCGACGAGCGCCTGCTCGGCCGCTTCGACGAGCTCATCGCGGAAAAGTCCTACGTCAACCGCTCCGAGGCGCTCCGCGACCTCATCCGCGGAGCGCTGATCGAGGACCAGTGGGAAGCCGGTGACGGCGAGGCGATCGGAACCGTGACCCTCGTGTACGACCACCACGCGCACGACCTGTCCGACAGACTCACCGAGCGCCAGCACCTGCACCACGAGGAGGTCGTCTCCACGCTGCACGTCCACCTCGACGCACGTCACTGCCTCGAGGTGATCGTCCTGCGCGGCGTCGCCCACGATCTCAAGCGCATCGCCGACGGCCTCATCGGCACCAAAGGAGTCAAGCACGGCAGGTTCGTGGCGACCACGACAGGCGAGCTGGTCTGAGGCCGGCGGACGTGTCGACGATCGCCGCCGGCCTCTCCGCGCTCGACCGCCTGGACCGCCTCGCGCGACTCGACACTGCGGTCCACCGCGTGGACCCGCGGGCCAAGGTCGCCACCACGGCGGTCTTCATCGTCTGCGTGGTCTCGACGGGCAAGTACGACCTGCTCGGCCTGCTGCCGTTCGCCGTCTTCCCCGTCGTGCTCGCCGCCGAGGGCGACCTGCCGCTCCGGTTCCTCGGCAAGCTGCTGCTCATGGCCTCGCCGTTCGCGTTCGTCATGGGCGCCTTCAACCCGCTCTTCGACCGCGAAGTGGTCGCCTACCTCGGCTCGGTCCCCGTGACGGGCGGCTGGGTCTCCTACGCCTCCATCATCGTGCGGTTCCTGCTGACGGTGGCGGCGGCGTTGGTGCTCACGGCCACCACCAGCTTCGCCGGCGTGTGCCTCGCCCTGGAGAAGCTCAGGGTGCCGGAGGCGCTGGTCACCCAGTTGCTGCTGCTCTACCGGTACATCTTCGTGCTCGGCGACGAGGCGCGGCGGATGGGGCAGGCGCGCCGGCTGCGCAGCTTCGGCCGGCGCGGCATGGGGTGGCGCGTGTACGGCCAGATGCTCGGCCAGCTCCTGCTGCGCACGTTCGCGCGCGCCCAGCGCATCTACCTGGCCATGAAGGCACGGGGGTTCGACGGGACCGTGCGGGTCGCCCGGCCGCTGCACTTCAAGCCGGGCGACCTCCTCTTCACACTCGGCTGGTCGGCGCTGTTCGTCCTCTTCCGGGCCGTCAACGTGCCGCTGGTGCTGGGCCGTCTCGTGGCCGGCGTGCTGGACGTCACGGCAGGAACGTGATGAACCACGGGCGAGGGCCGGCATGAGCCACCACACGATCACCGTCCGTGACCTGACCTTCACCTACCCCGACGGGACCCGGGCGCTCGACGGCGTCTCGTTCGACGCCGTGCACGGGGAGGCCATCGCGGTGGTCGGCGCCAACGGCGCCGGCAAGTCGACCCTGCTGCTGCACCTCAACGGGCTGCTGACTCCCCAGCACGGCGGCGTGGACATCGGCGGCGTCCCGGTCACGAGAGGCACGCTGCCCGAGATCCGCCGCACCGTGGGCATGGTCTTCCAGGACCCCGACGACCAGCTCTTCATGCCCACGGTCGCCGAGGACGTCGGGTTCGGGCCGCTCAACCTCGGATTCCCGCCCGAGGCCGTCGCGGCCCGCGTCTCGACCGCGCTTGCCCGCGTGGGAGCGGAGCACCTGGCCGAGCGCCCGCCCTACCGCCTCTCGGGAGGCGAGAAGCGGGCGGTGGCCATCGCCACGGTGCTCGCCATGGAGCCGAATGTGCTGGTGATGGACGAGCCCTCCAGCGGCCTCGACCCTCGGGCGAGGCGCCGTTTGTTGGACCTGCTCGAGGGGTTCGAGCACACGCGCATCATCGCAACCCACGATCTGGACCTGGCGGCGGACCTGTGCCCGCGGACCATCGTGATGGGCGACGGCCGCGTGCTGGCCGACCGGCCGACGAGCGAGGTGTTCGGCAACGACCGGCTGCTCGAGGCCGGCGGTCTGGAGCGGCCGCTCGGCATGCGCTCGTGCCCCATTTGCGGTGCAGAGCAGGCGAAGCGGCGGCCCGGCACGCCTCAGAGGTAGCGGTACCAGCGGGGCCGCGGGAAGTTGCGCCACAGCGGCCCTGCCTTGCCGAATCGTCGCAGCAGCCGCGGTCCCCAGGCGGCGCTCCAGTCGCGGGCGCCGGGGAGGAACCAGGTGCGGCGCCCGGCCGCCGCATCGCGCACCTGTCGCGGCAGCCACGCGACGGCCGGGTCCCCGGCCAGGTGCCCTGCGGCGTAGAAGCGCGGCTCCAGGAGCGGCTCGCGATCGCCGATCACGCCCTCCTCGAGGGCCACCCGGGCGAGCGCGGTACCCGGGTAGATGCGCACGCCGACCATCGCGACCACGGCGGTCGGCGCCAGCTCGTCCGTGACACGGACCGTCTCCCTCACCGTGGCCGGTGTCTCGCCGGGGCCGCCGAAGAGCAGCGAGTGGCAGACGTCCAGCCCCGCGGTCATCGCCGCCTGCGTCGCCTCCCGCAGGTCGGGGACCGTGAACGACTTGCCGAACCGCGGCAGCATGGCCTCCGCGGCCGAGTCGATACCGAAGTCCGCCGATGTGCAGCCGGCGGCGCGGAGCAGCCCGAACACTGCGGGGTCGCTCATCCGGGGCTGCAGGTAGCAGGAGAAGCTGACGTCGGCCAGCGGCGCGCCGGGTCGCTCACGCCGCCGGCGCAGCTCCTCGCAGACGTCCACCAGGTGTGCCTCGTCCGCGTTGAACGACGAGTCGACGACGAACTGCTCCACGATCCCGAGGTCACGTCGCAGCCTCTCCATCTCGTCGGCGACGGCCTCAGGAGGGCGCCGCCGTAGGCGAGCGCCCTCAAGGCGCGGATACGTGCAGTAGATGCAGCCGTGCCGGCAGCCGCGGGCACTCTGCACGCCGGCGGTGCGGTAGCGTGACGCCCCAGAAAAGACTCCATGCAGGTCGACGGGCAACCTCACCTCGCCGATGTCCCCGAGTCGGGCCTCAACGATCCCGGTGGGCAGATCGCCGGCCACGAGCCGCCGTGCGGCATCCTCACCATCGCCGACGACGCCGTCGGCGACGAGGAGCGCGCGCCGGAGTTCCCGCGGGAAGATGGAGAACGCCGGACCGCCCAGCACGAGGCGCGCCTCCGGCGCCGCGACCCGCACCGCTTTCGCCACCCGCGCATACCAGTGGGCATACGTTCGCGTGTGCGGCCAGGCGGCGTTGTCGGCGTTGCGCAACGAAAGCCCGACGGCATCCGGCCGCCACGCCTCGAGCTCGGCCCGCAGTGCCGCCAGCGGCCGCCGGTAGAGGCCCGCGTCGAAGACGCGGGCCTGCCCGCCGGCGGCCTCCACTGCCCCCGCCACGTAAAGCGCCCCCACCGGAAAGGCCGGCTCAGGGAACTGCTCGCGGTTGGCGACGACGATGACGACGCGCGTGACGTCACCCGGACGGCGTGAGGACGGTCTCATGCCGCGATGATAGCCCTGTCGGGCGTCCGCCTCACTCCGGCCGATTGCCGGGCGGGGCAGCCGGCCGAAGCGGGGCGACGAGCCGGCAGGTCACCGCTGCTGCTGCTCGACGCCCTGCCCGGGCGTAGATACACCCACCGCGCGCCGGCGCCACGGCCATACACCGTCCATTTCGACCTCGAGCGAGAAGCTGAGGAAGGTCCTGATGAGGACGATCAGCCCCAGTGCGATGACGTTCTGCCACGTCTGGTCGACGACGACGGTGCGGATCAGATCGGCCGCGACGAAGACCTCGAGCCCGAGCAGGATGCTCCGGCCGAAGGTGCGACGGAGCACTTGGTACGGATCCTTCGGCGGATCGGCGCTGCGCACGCGCAGGGCGCGCGCGACGCCGATGAGGAAGCCCACGAGGAGGACGGCGACGGCGACGGTCTCGAACGCGAGTGAGACCCACTCCATGATCTCGGTGAATTCCATCACGCCTCCCCCGGCGCTCGATGTCGCGCCCCCGTTCGGCGCGCGCCAGAGAGGCTTCGCCGCCGTCGCGCGCAGCCCTGCCGGCGTCCGTCAGGCGCCGGGCGAGGGGTCCGCCGACGGGAGCGCGGACGGCGTCGGCGACGTGCTCGTCGACGGGGAGGGCGTAGGGCTGCACGTCGCGGGAGCCGGGCTGCCGGACGCCGTCGGCTGCGGCGCGGCAGGCTCGCCGGGCGCCG
>DAIQNY010000205.1:0-6212 GCA_036788155.1 Actinomycetota bacterium
CCCCACCGTCCGCAGGAGCACCCCCTCGCCGTCGCGCTCCCAGCGCCCGGGGTCTGCATGGTAGGAAAGCGGCTTGGCTCCCGAGCGCGGAGCAAAGCAGGCGGGGAGCCGCCAGACGCTGCGCGAGCGGCCGGGTGCCGTGAGCCGCAGGCTCGGAACGAAGCGGCGGAAGGCGCCGCCGCCGGAGACGCCTCCAGGACAGCCGGGGAAGCTCAGTCGTTCGGCGGCGACGTAGAGGCCGTTGTGTGCCCCGGCTCGGCCATAGCGGTCGGCGTGGCGCACGTGTGGGTGCTCGGCGGCCCAGGCCGGAGCCGGGTCGCCCAGGTCGAGGCGGCAGATGGCGCCGACCTGCAGCCAGCCGAACAGGCAGTGGAGGTCAGGGGCATCCGGCCGATGCCGCCAGCGGCCGCCGTCAAGCGACACCTCTCGGAACCAGCCGAAGAAGAGGAAGAGGTCGCCGGCGTCCACTCCATGCCTCTCGAGATGCGTCTGCGCCGCCCCAGTCTGGCCCAAGCAGGGACGCCAGCCGAAAGGGCGAGGGCGAGCGCCCCGGTCGAGGTCGGGGTCGAGATGGACATGGGCGCTGGAGGCAGCGGAGGCGTCCGCCAGCTGCGCGACGAGGTCCCCCAGGCAGCCGTCGCCCCGGCGGATGTCGTCAAGGCGGAGCTCGTCGCCTGAAGGGATCGGCAGCGAGCAGAGACTGCCGTCGGGGAAGATCGGGCTCGCGCAGCCGCCTGAGGCGGAGTCGTAGCCCTTGCGGCTGAGGATGAGGCGCATCACCCTACCCGGGCAGCTCGCCGAGCTCGATCGGCTCGCAGAACGCACCGTCCCGTCGCAGCCTGTACATGGCATCCGCTTGCTGCAGGACGGGGTCCGGGTAGCGGCCCGCGACCTGACTCCAGCTGAGGCGGCCGTCGAACATGGCGAGCGTGCCCGGACGTCCGCGTCGAGCGGCCGCGGAGAAGTACTGCGATGAGGCCAGGGCGACGAGGTGGACGCTGACGTCCTCAAGGCCGGGGAGGCTGTTGATGCGCGCCCTGTCGAGGGCGAAGTCCTCGTTCTGCGCGCCGCCGTAGGCTTCACAGACCTTCGCTTCGACGACGATGAGGTCGCGCTCGCCGAAGAGGCAGAGGTCGAAGGTCCTCTTTGCGGGCAAGCCGCACTCGCGGGCCGACTGCCCGAGCTGCCAGAGGTAGTCGCGGTAGAAGCAGACCTCGAAGCCGAGTTCCCAGTCGCCTTCGCAGGATGCCGACAGGCCGGCGGCATCGATGAGCCAGGACGCGAACGCGGCGGGCTCGTGTCTGGCCCGGCAGAAGAGGACGGCGCAGAAGTAGCGTTCCTCCCTGGTCCAGCTGCTCCACGGTCGTCCCCGAAGGTACGTGTTGCCCATGCTCTCCCTCGCTCTCCTGATGATGACCTCGTCCCCTCGCCTCACCGGGCGCGGCCCGGTCGATGATAGGGGTCTTGCCCCTGCCTGGCCCCCCTCGTCGAGCAAACAAACGGCGCCTGCGCGACTCCTCAACGGCCTGCCGCGAATGCCTCGATGTCCACCCGCCGATACAGATTGCGGCGCACCCCTCCCGGCAGGTCGATGGGCCGGATCGCGCCGGCGGCCACCCACTTGCGGAACGTGACCTTGCTGACCGAGCAGAGTTTCGCCGCCACCGCCTCGGAGACGAGGATACGCTCACAGACCGGCACGGACTCGCGTCTGTCCAACGGGATCCCCTCACTTGCGGTCATGACCCACCTACCCGCTCTCGTGATGGCCCGGGGACATGTCATTTACAGACCGCGCCGACCGGCGGAAAGGTGGGCTCCCTTCTTCCACCGCGCGGACCAGCTCAGTCTGATGCGCTCCAAGGGTCACCAGGTCCCATAGAAGAGGTACCAATGCCCGCCGAGGCTGCGGTAGACGTACTCGCTGCTCGAGTCGTTGTCCTGCGTGTCATCGACAAGCGGCGACGGGACATCCCGTCTCCATGTGTAGCCCTGCTCCCAGCCGGACGGGACGATGCCCCACACGGCCGTGGCGAAGTCCGCCTCACCGTTGTACGTGATCACCGACTCGATGCCGAGCTCCCGCAGCAGCTGCCGGTAGCGCCGGCGCTCGCGCGCATCGAGGCTGGGCCTCTCGGCGACCTCGCGGACCCGCCTCCCGCCCGGCTCACGCCCGTCGTCCTTCCAGGCGAGAAGGAGCAGCTCCTGCAACGCCTCACGGTGACCCTGGAAGCGCGCGACGAGCGGGGCGTCCGGCTGGGGCGACGAGTGGCCGAGGTCGAAGAGGGAGTACAGGGAGACGCCGATGAAGAGGACGGCGGTGAGGCCGGCCACGCCGAGGACGGCGGCGACGACCAGGAACACCGTACGCGCGCGCCGCTTGATGCGCTCCTCTTCTGATGACGGCGGAGTCGGCGGGGTCCCCATGGCCGCCGATCCTACCGGACCGCCCGCTCGCGCCGACCTCGAGCCTGACGCACGTACGTGAGGCCTGGAGGCCCCGCTGCAAGGTCCCCGCGCTTCCATGACACCGCTGATGGCCTTGCGCCTCGGCGGCGCGCGGTGGCCCCTGGTCCTACTCCGCCTCCTCTCCCGCCCCGAGCTCGCGCCGACGGCGCTGCAGCTTGCTGCGCGCCGCCCAGAGCGCCCGCTGGCCCTCGAGCCTCGCGATCTCCTCCTCATGGACCGTGCGCAGGGCCTCGAGGTGGCAGCGCCAGCAGAAGCCCGTCCTGCGCACGCCCGCCGGCCGCCTCCCGCAGGCGGGGCAGAGCGGCGCCGCCATGAGCTCGCGCGCCCGGCGCAGGCCGGCCTCGCTGAGCGCGCTCTCGGGCAGTCCCGGGGAGCCGCGGCGCCGGAGCGAGACGCCGAGCCGGCGGGCCTTGTTCTCGATGCTGCGCTCGGGCCGCTCGAAGGCCTCGGCGAGAGCGCGGGCGCCGAGGTGGGCGAGGTGCCGGAGGGCCTCCTCCTCGGAGCTCGTCCACGGCCTCACCTCTCCCCCGCCTCCCTGCGGGCGTCGGGCCCCTTGACCGTGATGCGCCGCGCGCAGCAGCCGGCGATGCGGCTGGCGACCCCCTGCCCGATGCGCTCGGCCAGGTCGGCTGGCGCCACGTTCGTCGTGACGAGGAGCGGCAGGCAGTGGTCCCAGCGGTGGTTGAGGAGCGTGTAGATGCGGTCGCGGACCCAGTCGGTCACCGCCTCGCTCCCGAGGTCGTCGAGCGCGAGGAGCGGCGCAGACAGAGCGCGAACGAAGAGTCCCTGGCTCTCGCCGTCGAAGCCCTTCCGCACGTCGTCGAGGAGGGCCGTCGTGTTCACGAACAGGCTGCCCGCGGGCCCCGCCGAGATCGCGCAGCAGGCGAGGTGCGTCTTGCCGCAGCCGGCGCCGCCGATCAGCATGACGCCCTCCATGGCGTGACCCCGCATCGCCTCGAGGGCCAGCTGCTGAGAGGGCGTGCGCGGCGCGTACGCCTCGAAGGTGACGTTCCGGTAGCGCGGCGGCAGGCACCTGGCCTCCCGCTCCCCGGCGGCCAGGAGCGCGGCCTGCTCGGCGTCCTGCGCCGCCGCGCAGGACTCACACAGCGAGGGCCGCAGGCCAGCCGCGAGCCCGGACCCGGCGGGCTCGTAGCGGATCTCCGCGCCGCACTCCCGGCAGAAGGCGACGGCGCTCACAGCTCGCCCCCGGTGCAGAAGTCGTCGTAGTCGGAGCGGTCGATGCCGCGGGAGGTGACCGCGACCGAGGCCGGGCGCCGGGCATGGCCCTCCGCCGCCTTCCTCACGTAGTTGGCGTTCGGCGCCGCCCGCGAGGTCGCCGCCCGCAGGCCGACCCGCATCGCCTCGGCTCCGACGTCGCGCTCGACCTCGAGGAGCGGCTCGTAGAGCTCGCGCACCACCCGGCTGAGCGCCGCCCTCCCCGTCTTGTTGGCCTCGGCGAGGAGCTCGGCGAGCTCGCGGTACAGCGCCGGGAAGGCGGTGGCCGCAAGGACCGCCTCGGCGCGCTCCTGCCAGTCGGCGTCCTTCTTGGCTGACACCTTGGGGGCCTCACTCCGAGCGTCCGGAACGCCTGTTTCGGACAAAGAATGCTCTTCAGAGAGTGACGGTTCTCCTGATGGTTTGGTGGCCGCCTGTGACCCCCTACCCCGGCCGGATACGGCCACCGCGTCCTGGCCGGATGCGGCCATCTGGCCGGATGCGGCCACCCCCGCCGAGAGAAGGGACGGCAGCGACGAGAGGGCCTCCTCGCTCATGCGGTAGGCGTTGGAGAGGCGCAGGACCTGCCCGTCTCTCGTCGTGATCTTCCCCGAGCGGACCTTCGTGACGATGCCCGCATGAAGGAGCTCGTGGACGTAGCGGCGCACGGTGCGCTCGGCCAGGCAGCTGCGCTCGGCGATCGTGCCGTACGACGGCCAGCAGTAGCCGTCTGCGTCCGCGTGGTCGGCGAGGATGACGGCGATGAGCTTGACCTGCGGAGGCGCGTCGAGGCGGTCGAGGACGAGGCCCATGTGGCGCACGCTCATGAGGTCGTCCTCTCGCCCCGGGGCCGGCGCTGGCCCTCCGCCGGCCGTCCCCGCTCGGCCTCGCGGCCCAGCCACGGCGCGATCTGCTCGACGAGGATCTTCCTGACCCTCCCCGAGGTGCCCACGGCGACGCTCGGCAGCGGGTCGTCCGCGTGGCGCATCCAGGCCTTGACCTGGTGGATGCTGACGCCGATGAGGCGGGCGACCTCAGGGGCGCTGAGCAGTTCCGACATATGCAGTCTCCTTTACGCTCAGAGTAACTGGTTGACGTCATGCTACTGATGGTCTTCAATGACTGCAAGCGGAAGTCGGAGCCTCTCCGGTGCGCGTGGTGTGCGCTGCGAGGAACTGCGTGACGCACTTCGTAGACGAAAGGATGCACATGCCGGTACGATGCGGGTCATCGAAGCAAGGCCAGAGAAGGAGGGCGCCGTGCCCGCATCCGAGTCCGACACACCCGAGCCCGTCCTCGACCCGGCCGTCTTCGGGCGTGACCTGCGCTCGCTGCGCATCCGCCGCGGCTACGACCGCGCTGCTGACTTCACGGCCCTTCTGCGCCATAAGTACGGCGTCGAGGTCAGCGACCGCACCCTCTACGCGATCGAGCGCGGCGAGCAGGTGCCGCGCCTCGACTTCTACCTGGCGGCGCTCGCGGCCCTCGAGGCCGAGCCGGGCTACTTCAGGCCGGCGGTCAGGGACGACGCGGCGGAGCGACTGTGAGAGGAGGAGCGGCAGAGCGTGAGGCGCGAGCTCGGCAGCATCCGGGAGACCTCGCCCGGCGTCTTCCGCCTCACGGTCTCGGTGGGCCACAGCTCGGTGTCCGGCAAGCGCCGCCGGATAACCAGGGTGGTGCGCGGCTCAGAACGCGAGGCTGAGCTCGTCCTCGCGAGGATGCTCCTCGAGTCGGGGAGGCTCCCGGAGACCGAGGTCACGGTGAGATCCTTCCTCCTCGACATGTACCTCCCCCACCTCGAGAAGAGAAGGCGCAGGCGCAAGACGATCGCGGGCTACCGCTCGATGGTCGAGCACCACATCGCAGAGCCCCTCGGCGACCTCGCCGTCTCGGCCCTCGTCCCCTACCAGCTGCAGGGGTGGATGGACGAGCTCAGGCGCGCGAGCGGCGAGGGCGAACTCAGCGAGCGCAGCCGCCTGCACATCTACGTGTTCCTCAAAGGGGCCCTTCGGCAGGCGGTCGTCTGGGGCCTGCGCGAGACCAACCCCATGGAGGGCGTCGCGCGCCCCGAGCAGCCGCGGCGGGTGAAGAAGGACGTGCTCACGGCCAAGGAGGCGGGCGCCTACCTGGCGGCCTTCCGCGGCAACGTCATCGAGCCGGTCGTCGTCCTCGCCCTGGCCTGCGGCCTGCGCCGCTGCGAGCTCGCCGGCCTTCTGTGGTCGGACATCGACTTCGAGGCCGGCAAGCTCGAGGTGCGCCGCGGCCTCCACGACTTCGAGGGCGAGGTGATCGAGGAGGAGCCGAAGTCGGAGAACTCGAGGAGGCGCATCAGCGTGCCCGCGTGGGCCCTCGAGGCGCTCCGGCCCCTGCGCGGCCTCGGGCCACTCGTCTCAGAGGACGGCGGGCCGATGAAGCCCTGGCACATCACCCAGCACTACTGCCGGCAGGTGAGGAAGGCCGGGCTGCGCTACGTCAGCCTGAAGAACATCCGCCACTCCCACGCCTGCCTGCTGATCGAGGCGGGCGTC
>DAIQNY010000206.1:0-6121 GCA_036788155.1 Actinomycetota bacterium
CTGAAGGCCAGGCTGCTCGCCAGCGGCCTGTCCGTCGCGCAACTCGTCACGACCGCCTGGGCGTCGGCCTCCACCTTCCGCGGTTCGGACAAGCGCGGCGGCGCCAACGGAGCGCGCATCCGCCTCGCGCCGCAGAAGGACTGGGAAGTCAACCAGCCAGCCGAACTCGCCGCGATCCTGCAACGGCTGGAGGCCGTCCGGAAGGAGTTCAACGCGGCATCGGGCCGCAAGAAGGTCTCGCTGGCCGACCTGATCGTGCTGGGCGGCTGCGCGGGCGTCGAGCAGGCCGCGAAGAACGCCGGCCACAAGGTGGCCGTTCCCTTCGTGCCGGGCCGCACCGACGCCACGCAGAAGCAGACCGACGTGGCGTCGTTCGCGGTGCTCGAGCCGGCGGCGGACGGCTTCCGCAACTACCAGAAGGCCAAGTACGCCGTCCCGCCGGAGGCGATGCTGGTCGATCGCGCGCAGTTGCTCACCCTGACCGCCCCCGAGATGACGGTGCTCGTTGGCGGCCTGCGCGTGCTCGGGGCCAACTTCGGGCAGTCCCCGCACGGCGTCTTCACCAAGCGGCCGCAGGCGCTCACCAACGACTTCTTCGTGAACCTGCTCGACATGGGCACGGAGTGGAAGGCGGCTGCGGCCGACGAGTCCCTGTTCGAGGGGCGCGACCGGGCGACGGGCAAGGTCAAGTGGACCGGCACCCGCGTCGACCTGGTCTTCGGCGCGAACTCGCAGCTGCGGGCGATCGCGGAGGTCTACGCCTGCGACGACGGGCACGAGAAGTTCGTGCGCGACTTCGTGGCCGCGTGGGCGAAGGTCATGGACCTCGACCGGTTCGAGCTGGACTGAGGGCTCGGTGCCCAGGCTGGCCCGCAGGCCGGCCTGGGCATCTTCGTGACCGCAGCCTTCAGCTCGCCCGGCGGTAGCGGATGTGCGTGGCCAGCGGCGAAGGCAGCACCTCGATGGGCTCCAGCCCGAAGGATTCGACGCCGTCGAAGATCCGCTCCCCGGACCCGAGCAGGACTGGCGCGAGGTCGAGCGTGAGCTCGCGCACGTCTTCGGGGCCCTCGCCCCGCAGCACCTGCCACGCCTCCTCGACCTCCAGCCGGTTGCCGACGGTGCGGCCCAGGGGCTGGGCCATGGCGCTGAAGAGACACGTGGTCGGGCGGTCGTAGTCGTTCCCGATGAGGCGGCACAGACGGCCGATCTTGCGTGCATGCTCCAGATCGGCCGCGAACGCCCCGCGTCCCACCTTGAGGTCGAGGACCACGGCGGACGTCCCGCTGGCGACCTTCTTGGCCATGATGCTGGCGGCTATGAGCCCATCGCACTCCACGGTGCCCGTGACGTCCCTCAACGCGTACAGCAGGCGGTCCGCGGGGACCACGCGTTCGCTCTGACTGACAACGGCCACACCGATGCGCTCCAGCTGGCGCAGGAAGTCGCCCTGAGGGAGCTGCACGCGGAACCCCGGGATGGATTCCAGCTTGTCGAGCGTCCCGCCCGTGTGCCCGAGACCCCGTCCCGACATCTTGCCGAACACGGCGCCGCAGGCGGCGACCAGCGGCGCCAGGACCAGCGTCACCTTGTCGCCGACGCCGCCGCTGGAGTGCTTGTCGAGCACCGGCCGGCGGAGCACGCGGAGGTCCAGCGTCTTGCCGCTGTCCACGAGGGCGCGGGCCAGCAGCAAGGTCTCGCCGTCGCTCAAGCCGCGCAGCACCATGGCCATCAGGAGGGCGCTGGCCTGGTACGAGGGCACGGCGCCGCTGACGACTCCCTGCACGAACGCCTTTAGGCGTGACTCGTCGAGCTCGTTGCCGTCCCGCTTCCAGGCGATCACGTCGTGCACGAAGTCCACGTTGCTCCCTTTCAGACTCAGTCGAGCAGGTCCGGCCAGCGGGCCGTCAGAGCGCGCGGCAGACCGGCGGCCAGCAGCCGCCCCAATCGGGCGCCGGCGGCGAGCACGTCGTCGTGCGAACCGGCGGCGGCCGCGACGTTTGCCACGAGCGCCAGAAGACAGCACTCTACGCCCGCGGCGGCGGCGGCGCGAGCCTCGGGCGCCGCCGACATGCCGACCACGTCGCCGTAGCCGGCCAGCCAGGCGACCTCGGCGGGCGTCTCGAACTGCGGACCGGCGACGGAGACGTAGACACCGGCGCCGGGCGACGCCTGGTCGCCGAGCGCGGCGGCGACGCGCTCCGCGTCCTCCGCCGCGCATACCCGCAGGCGCTCGGGCTCTTCGTCCTCCGGCGGCCGTTGGAGATCGACGACGGTCGAGCAGGCCACGGCGCGGCCGATCGTCGCTGCGGCCCGCAGCGCTCCACAGGAGTTGGTGAGCACCAGTCGCCTCACGCCCGACGCGGCCAGATCGCGCACAGGGCGCTCGAGCTCGGCGTCCGACCAGCCTTCGTAGCGGTGCGGACGCCCGCAGGCGAGCGCGAGACGGAGCTCGCCGCCGCCGGCCGCCGGCACTGTCGCGAGCCGGAGCACGTTCTGGTGGCCGGGGACGACGCCGGCCGGCCAGTCCAGCGCGTCGTAGGGTACTTCGTCCGCGACGCGCGCTCCCTCCGGCAGCGCCCAGAGGCCGGACCCGTACACGGCGGCCGCGTGCGGCCGCCAGGCGGCCACGCGGCCCAGCGCCTCCGCCGCGTCGATCGTCATCCGATGACCCGCCCGGGGAGCGGCGGCTCCTCTCCCGTCAGGTGGGCGAACGCCGTGGCGCCGACGTCCTCCTGCGCCCCGTCGTAGCGGCCCGGCGCGAGCCCCAGCGCGAGCAGCGGCGAGTACTCACGCGAGTGGTCCGTGCTCTCCGTCGTCGGGTCCACGCCGTGGTCGGCGCACAGGATCATGACGTCCTCCGCGCCGAGCAACGACTCCCACTCGGGCAGCGCGGCGTCGACCGCCACGAGCCCGCCGGCAAAGCCCTCGACGTCGTTGCGGTGACCCCACACGGAGTCGAAGTCCACGAGGTTGGCGAACAGCAGGCCGTCCTCCATCTCCCGCAGATGACGGCTGCAGGCGGCGATGCCGGCGGTGTTGTCCGTGGTGTGGTCGTCCACGTCCACCCCGCGCTGCACGAAGATCTCCCCGATCTTGCCCACGCCGACGACGGGCACACCGCGCTCCTGCAGGAGGTCGAGGTACGTCGGACCGGGCGGCGCCAGCGAGTAGTCGCGCCGCCTCGGTGTGCGGGCGTACCGGCCCGAGACGCCGTCGAACGGCCGCGCGATGACCCTGCCGACCGCGTGCGGCCCCTGCAGCATGCCGCGCGCCAGCTCGCACCACTCGTACAGCCGAGGCACGGGGACGACATCCTCGTGACAGGCGATCTGGAACACGGAGTCGGCCGACGTGTAGACGATGGGACGGCCGGTCGACACGTGCTCGTCGCCGAGCTCGTCGATGATCGCCGTGCCCGAGGCCGGCCGGTTGCAGAGCACGCGCCGGCCTATCGCCGCCTCGAACGGCTCGATCACCTCGGGCGGGAAGCCCTCCGGGTACGTCGGGAACGGCTGCTCGAGCACCACGCCCATCATCTCCCAGTGCCCGGTGGTGGTGTCCTTGCCGGCGCCGCGCTCCGCGAGGCGGCCGTAGGTCGCCTCGGAACGCGGCGCGCCCAGCGGCAGTCCGACGATCTCCCCCAGCCCGAGGGCAGCGAGGTGCGGGAGTCGTACGTCCGTGCGCTCGAGCACGTGCCGCAGCGTGTCCGACCCTTCGTCGCCGTATCGCGCCGCGTCGGGCAGCGCCCCGGCGCCGCACCCGTCCAGCACGCACACGAACACCCGTGTCATCCTCTCCTCCGTCCGCCGCGAGCTCTCGCGGGCCGTCAGTCCTCGTCACCGCGCCGGCGACGCGCGCGCGGGTGCGTCTCCAGGAACACCTCGCGCAGATGGTCGACGGTGACGTGAGTGTACAGTTGGGTCGTCGCCACGTTCGCGTGGCCGAGCATCTCCTGCACGCTGCGCAGGTCCGCCCCAGCGGCCAGCAGGTGGGTGGCGAACGAGTGCCGGAAGGTATGAGCGCTGGCGGCGCCCAGCATGTCGGCGCGCTTGAGCACCGTGCGAAGGATGTAGTCGACGCCCTGGCGGGTGAGGGGACGACCGCGCGCGTTCAGGATGAGCTCCGGGCGGCGGCGGCCCTTGAGCAAGGTCCGCCGCCCGTCACCCACGTACCGGTTCACCGCCTTGGCGGCGGCCGACCCCATGGGCACCACCCGCTCCTTGTCGCCCTTCCCGACGCAGCGCACCAGCCCGCCCTCGAGGTCCACGTCGCCGTCGCGAAGGCCGAGCAGCTCACTTACGCGCAGGCCGCAGCCGTACAGCAACTCGAGCGCCGCGAGGTCGCGCTGACCGAGAGGTCCCGCCGGGACGACCGCGGCGAGGACCTGCTCCACCTCCTCTACCGAGAGCACACGGGGCAGGTCCTGCGGACGCTTGGGGGTCCGCAGGAGGGCTGCCGGGTCGTCCTCTCGGACTCCCTCCCGCACCAGATACCGGTAGAAGGCGCGCACCGCTGCCGTGCGGCGCGCCACGCTCGACGGTGCGCCGTCCCCGCCGACGCCGGAGAAGTAGGCGCGGACCTGGACGGACGTGGCGACGCCCGGCGACGTGCCGGCTGCCTCGAGCCAGGCGCCGAAACGCGCCAGATCGCGCCCATATGCCGCCACGGTGTTGGGGCTGAGACCGCGCTCGTAGCGCACGTAGTCGAGGAACTCGGCAACCAGGGGGTCGTCCTGCCCGGCGGACGGGCTTCCGGGGCCGGTCACTGCGCCGCCCCGCGGCCGCTAGGCGGCCGCGCCCGCGGCGCGCACCAGACCGGCCGCCATGGCCGCCAGCTCGCCGAGGCGCTCGAGACTCATGCGCTCCTGCGGCGAGTGCGCGTGCTCGAACCCGACGCCGAGCGTGAGCGCGGGCAGCCCGGCGGCGTTGAAGACATTGGCGTCCGAGCCGCCGCCGCCGTCGACCTCCCGCGCCTCCAGACCGGCGAGCTCGGCCGCTCGGCGTCCGATCGCGAGGAGCGGGCTGTCCGGTGCGTGCCGGTAGCCGCGGAACGCCTCGCGCACGTCGATCTCCACGTCCACCCCCGCGTCCGCCGCGGCGGACGCGGCGGCGCGCACCATCTCCTCGGCGAGCGCCGTGACCTTCGCCGAGTCGTGGCTGCGGGTCTCGCCGGAGACCGTGCACCGCTCGGCGACGACGTTGGGGGCGGTCCCGCCCCGGACGACGCCGATGTTGGCCGTGCTCTCGTCGTCGATGCGCCCCAGTCGCATGGCGGCGACCGCGTGCGCGGCGGCGGCGATGGCGTTGCGGCCCAGCTCCGGAGCGATGCCTGCGTGCGCCGCCTGGCCGCGGAACTCGGCCTCCACGCGCTTCTGGGTGGGCGAGGCGACGATGAGCGTGCCGGGAGCGCCGTCGCTGTCGAGGACGAAGACACGGCGCGCCCGCAGCGTCGAGAGGTCGAGCGCTTTGGCGCCGAGCAGGCCTGCCTCTTCGCCGGCCGTGAAGACGAGCTCGACGTCACCGGCCGGCGGAGCGGCTGCCAAGTCCCGTGCGAGCGTGAGCAGCACGGCCACGGCCGCCTTGTCGTCGGCGCCCAGCACGGTCGTGCCGTCGCTGCACACGACGCCGTCGGCGACGACCACCTGCGGCGGGCCCGAGACCGGCACCGTGTCCAGGTGCGCGCAGAGCGCGACGGGCTCCGCCTCTCCCCTGCCGGCGAGGCGCGCCAGGAGATTGCCGCAGCCACAGCCGGTGACGGTGGCGCTGCCGTCCTCGTGGACGCCGAGGCCGAGGTCGCCGAGGTACGCCGTGACGGCGTCGGCGACCTCCCGCTCGGACCCGGTCGGCGACGGGATGCCGGCCAGACGCACGAAGAGGTCGACGAGCTCCGGGTCTACGCCTTCGCGCACACGTCCTCCAGCTCGTCGTCCCGCTCGCTGCGGAGGCGCGAGGCGGCGCCGACGAAGTCGCGAAAGAGCGGTGCCGGACGTGTGGGTCTCGACTTGAACTCCGGGTGGAACTGGGAGGCGACGAACCAGGGGTGGTCGGGCAGCTCGCAGATCTCAACCAGACGTCCGTCGGCGGTGGTGCCGCTGACCCGCAGGCCGGCCTGCTCCAGCAGC
>DAIQNY010000207.1:0-6055 GCA_036788155.1 Actinomycetota bacterium
GACCGGCGCGACGAGCGCCGGACCGGCCGCACCGGCCGGCGCCGGGCGCGCCGGTCCCGAGGCGCCCCCCGCGCTCACCGGCGCGCCAGCCACGCGTCGACCTCTGCGAGCACGAGCCCGAAGTCGGTGAGCGGACGCCACTCGAGCCCCTCCTGCTCGCAGCGCTCGGCCAGGTGACCGCGCGCGAACACCAGGTCGGCCTCGCGCGCGGGACACAGGTCGCTGGGTCCGTCGCCGAACACGAGCACGACGTCGCCCGTGCGGCGCAGCCGGCGCAGGATCGCCGCCTTGCAGCACTCCGGCCCGCAGCGGGAGCAGTCGCCCAACGCGTCGCTGAACTCGAGGTGGTACGGCGGGCCGTCGTCCGGGCCCTCGCCGACCAGCTCACTGGCGTACAGCTCGATGGGCGGCAGGCCGAGGCGATCCCAGAACGCCTCGATCGCCTCCCGGATGCCGGCGCTGACGATGACGGCCTCGCCGCCGCGGTCCAGCAGTCGCGTGATGAAGCCGTGGAGGCCGGGCATGGGCTGGGCGACCTCGAGCAGGCGCCGGACGACCTCCGGCCGCGGCGCCTCGATGAGCGCGACCTGCCGGTCGAACGCGTCGGCGTGACTCATGCGGTCGCAGCACGCCTCCTCCTCGAGCTCCCACCAGGGGTCGCCCACGAAGGGCTGCAACGCGACCTCGTTGCACTCGTGCGTCGTCATGGTGCCGTCGTAGTCGAGCAGGGCGAGAAGGCGCGGGCCCTGCGTGCCCGCGCGTGTGGGCTCTCCGGTCATGCCGGAAAGTGTACACGGGCACGGCGGGCACCGCCGCCGGCCGGCTGCCGCCTTCTCGGCGCACGGCCGCCCTCGGGCTGCTCGCAAGCGGTCGGCCGGCCTCCCGGGTGCGTCTGGTAGAATCGCTTGCCCGGTCCGTACCAGCAGAAAGCGAGTCTCGTGAAGGAGAATCAGCCCCGGTTCAAGGACGTGTCGGCGCGCGTCGACTTCCCGGCGCTGGACGCGCGCACCCTCGAGTTCTGGAAGGCCAACGACATCTTCCACAGGAGCCTCGCGGACCGCGAGGATGCACCGTTGTTCGTCTTCTACGAGGGGCCGCCGACGGCGAACGGCAAGCCGGGCTCGCACCACGTCATCTCGAGGATCTTCAAGGACCTCTTCCCGCGGTACAAGACCATGCGGGGCTACAGGGTACCGCGCAAGGCGGGGTGGGACACGCACGGGCTCCCCGTCGAGCTCGAGGTGGAGCGCCGGCTGGGCATCGACGGCAAGGAGCAGATCGAGGCCTACGGCGTCGCGGACTTCAATCGGCTCTGCCGGGAGAGCGTCACCACGTACCTGGCGGAGTGGGAGCGGTTCACCGAGCGCATCGGGTTCTGGGTCGACCTGGACGACGCCTACTACACGTACACCAACGAGTACATCGAGTCGGTGTGGGCGCTGCTGCGGCGCATCTGGGACAAGGGCCTGCTGTATCAGGGCTTCAAGGTGGTGCCGTACTGCCCTCGCTGCGGCACCGCGATCAGCAGCCACGAGGTGGCGCAGGGCTACAAGGACGTCACCGAAGACTCCATCTACGTCCGCTTCCCCCTCACGCGGGCGGCGGCGGCGAAGGTCTCGGAGGGAGTCGACGGCGCCGAGGCGGACGGCGAGGTCAAGCCCGTCTCGCTCGCCGTCTGGACCACCACGCCGTGGACGCTCATCAGCAACGTCGCGGCCGCGGTGCACCCCGACGTGCCTTACGCGCTCGTGGAGAGCCGCGGCGACCGCTTCATCCTCGCCCGCGACCTCGTCGAGCCCGTTCTCGGCAAGAAGGCCGAGGTGCTGCGCGAGCTGCGTGGCGCGGAGCTGCTCGGCCTGGAGTACGAGCCGCTGTTCGACTTCATGAAGGTCGACAAGCGTGCCCACTTCGTCGTCGGCGACGAGTACGTGACCACCACGGACGGCACCGGGATCGTGCACATCGCGCCGGCGTTCGGCGAGGCCGACATGCGCGTCGGCATGGACAACGACCTCCCCGTGGTGAACGCGGTCGACACCGAGGGCAGGTTCGTCGCCGACGTCACGCCGTGGGCCGGCGTCTTCGTCAAGGACGCAGACCCGGCCATCACGCACGAGCTCAAGCACCGCGGCAGGCTGCTCGGCGTGGAGCCGTACGAGCACAGCTACCCGTTCTGCTGGCGCTGCGACACGCCGCTGCTCTACTACAGCAAGGCCACCTGGTACATCCGCACCACGGCGATCAAGGACCAGCTCATCGCCGCCAACGAGGACGTCGTCTGGCACCCGGAGCACATCAAGACCGGGCGCTTCGGCGAGTGGCTGGCCGGCAACGTGGATTGGGCGCTCAGCCGCGACCGGTACTGGGGCACGCCCCTGCCCATCTGGCGCTGCGAGCAGGGGCACACGCACTGTGTCGGCTCGGTCGCGGAGCTCAGGGAGATGGCGGCCGGTCCTGTTCCAGAGGATCTGGAACTCCACCGGCCGTACGTCGACGACGTCCTGCTCACCTGCCCCGAGTGCGGCGGCGAGATGCGCCGCGCGCCGGAGGTCATCGACGCCTGGTTCGACAGCGGCTCTATGCCGTTCGCCCAGTGGCACTACCCCTTCGAGAACCGCGAGACGTTCGCCGAGCGGTTCCCGGCCGACTTCATCGCCGAGGCCATCGACCAGACCCGCGGCTGGTTCTACAGCCTGCTCGCCATCGCCACGCTCATCGAGGGGCGCAGCTCGTACAAGCGCGTCCTGTGTCTGGGACACATCCTCGACGCCGAGGGCCAGAAGATGAGCAAGAGCAAGGGCAACGTGGTCAAGCCCGACGACATCCTCGATCACCAGGGCGCCGACGCATTGCGCTGGTACCTGTTCAGCAGCCAGCAGCCGTGGGGTCCGCGCCGTTTCGGCGCCGAGATGGTCGACGAGGTGGTGCGCAAGTTCCTGCTCACGTTGTGGAACACCTACAGCTTCTTCACGCTGTACGCCAACATCGACCGGTTCGACCCGACGGCGACGGAGTCGCCGCTGGATGAGCGGCCACTGCTCGACCGCTGGCTCGTCGGCGAGGTGAACACCCTCGTCCTCGACGTCACCGCGGGGCTCGAGGCGTACGACGCGACCGGCACCTCGCGACGCATCCAGGAGTTCGTCGACGACCTCAGCAACTGGTACGTGCGTCGGAGCCGGCGTCGCTTCTGGAAGTCGGAGAGCGACGCCGACAAGCTGGCCGCCTACCACACGTTGTACGAGGCGCTCGTCTCGGTGATCAAGCTGCTCGCGCCGTTCACGCCGTTCGTCGCCGAGGAGCTGTACCAGAATCTGGTGCGGTCGGTGGATGCCGACGCGCCGGAGAGCGTGCATCTGTGCGCGTGGCCGGTCGCCGACGAACAGGCGGTGGACGCCGGCGTCAGCTTCGACATGGCGGCGGCGCGGCGCGTGGTCGAGATGGGTCGCGCCGCCCGGAACGGCGCGGCGGTCAAGACGCGGCAGCCGCTGGCCGAGGTCGTCGTGGCCCTGCCCGAGGCCGAGAAGCAGGCCGTGGAGCGCCTGCGCGACGTCGTGCTGGACGAGCTCAACGTCAAGGACCTGCGCTTCGTCACCGGCGAGGACGAGCTCGTCGCTTACGTCGTCAAGCCCAACCTGAAGGTGCTCGGGCCCAAGCTCGGCAAGCGCCTGGGCCCGCTGCAGGCGGCGCTCAAGGAGGCGGATGCGGCAGCTCTGGTCGCCGCCGTGCGCTCGACCGGCGCCGCCGTCGTCACGATCGCGGAAGGCGAGGTCAGTCTCTCGGAGGAGGAGCTCCTCATCGAGACCGGCTCGCCGGAGGGATACCAGGTCGAGTCCGAGGGCGGCCGTGTCGTCGCGCTCCGGACGGAGATCGACGACGCGCTCCGCGAGGAGGGACTCGCGCGCGAGCTCATCCACGCCGTCCAGCTCGCCCGCAAGGCAGCCGATCTGCGGATCGAGGACACCATCAGACTCACGCTGGACGTGCCGGAGGAGCTCCGGTCGCCGGCCGAGCGTCACCGTGCCGCGATCATGGCCGAGACGCTCGCCAACGAGTTCGCGCTCGGCGAGGCGGCAGGCGAGCACCGCGAGACCGCCAAGGTCGACGGCCACGAGGTCGGGATCGGTCTGAGCGCCACGGGGACCATCTTCACGGTCACCTACGGTTGACGGAGCAGCGGTTGTCGCGCACGACGTTGTGACAAGGCCGGCGAGAGCCGTGCCGACCGCTTGAGAGCGGAGGCGCCGGACGCGCCAGCCGGCTGCCGGCGCCGGGACGGCGAAGGGAGGAGCCGTGGAACAGATGCGTGACGCGTCGCTCGACCTGCTGGTCGGCCTCGCCCGGCCGACGTCCCACGACAGGGTGCTGGACTACGCGACCGGCGCCGGGATGGCGGGGTTCACCCTGGCGCCGGACGTCGCGTCGGTCGAGGCCGCCGACGAGCAGCCCGACCTGCTGGAGGAAGGCCGGCGTCTGGCCGCCGAGCTCGGACTCGTCAACGTCGCCTTCACGCTCGTCGACCTGTACGCGCTGCCGTACAAGGACGGGGAGTTCTCGCTTGTCGTCTGCCACAACGCGTTCCACCTGCTCCCCGAACCGGTCGCCGCGCTGGGCGAGCTGCAGCGGGTGCTCTCCGCCGGGGGGCGCATCGTCGTTCTGGAGACGGTCGTCGACGAGGTCACCGACCGTGCCTTCAACGAGGTCGCCCGGTTGCGGGAGCCGGCGCATCGTCGCCACTATCTGGCCGGCGAGCTCGACGACATCGTCGCCCGCGCCGGCATGGACGTCGCGCGGCGCGGCACGGTGCGCCGGACGGCGGACCTTGACTACTGGCTGCAGGCGGCCGCGGTGCCTCCGCCCAAGGCGGAGCTCATACGCGGCCGCTTCAAGGCGCTCCCCGTGGACGTACAGGCCGGTCTCGACGTGGCGTTCTCGGACCGGCTCATCGGCTTCAGCTACGACGTCGTCGGGCTCCGCCTGGAACGCGTTTGAGCGCACCCGGGGCTCCACAGCACCACCGGTCTCGCAGAGAGGTCCGCCGTCAGCAGGTCCGCCGACGGCGCCTCACCCTCCTGGTTGCCGGTCTCGTAGTGATCGTCGTATCTGTGGTCACGGTCACCACGCTTCCCTACGCCCGGGGGCTGGACCTGCCGGGTCGTCGGGCCTCTGTGGATGCTCCCAGCTCGGAAGCGCCGGTGGACGTGAGCGCGGACGGCTCTCTCCGCATCATCGGCGCCGAACAGACGTGGAACCGGCGGCGCGTCACCCTCCGCTTCCGAGACGCGGACGGCAAGCCCATGTCCGCTGGCTTCCGCATCGACGGTGGTGAGTGGGAGGAGGGCCTGCGCGCGCACGTGCTCGCGCCCGACGACCACAGCAACGACGGCATGCACGCGGTCGAGGCCCGTCCTCCGGGCGGCGGCGACGCCGTGGCGAGTGTGCAGGTCGGCATCGACACCAGGCCGCCGGCCGTCACCGCGGTCAAGGTCTCACCCGAGCGAACAGCCGGCAGCGGCGCCATCCGGCTGTCCTTCACGTCGCCGGCGGAGGACGGCGTCATCGTGGAGTGGGCAGTCGTCGACGTGCTCGGCAAGCCGATCGGGGCCGCAGGGGAGCCCACCGCCCCTTCCGGACCTGTGTCCGTCGACTGGGAGGTGCCTGAGGTGGGCGGCGACAAGCTTGGCCCAGGCACCTACTGGCTGCAGGTCGTGGCGACGGACAGGGCCGGCAACACGTCGGAACGGCGCGCCTCGTTCGCCTGCATCCGGCCGGTCAAGGCACGCATCTTGACCCACCTGCCCGAGGCCGGCAACGAGGTGGCCCTCACTTTCGACGGCGGTTCGGGCCCGGCGTGGCACAGCCAGATGGACGAGCTCTACGATCGCGGCGCCCTGGGTACCTGGTTCTGCACGGGAGTGAGTGTCGACCGGTATCCCGAGATCGCGCGTCTCGCTGTGGAGCAGGGCGAGTCGCTCGGCCACCACAGCTACGACCACCCCGGCTTCGGCCGCATCTCCTATGCGGAGCAACTGAACCAGCTCAACCGCAACACGGA
>DAIQNY010000208.1:0-6024 GCA_036788155.1 Actinomycetota bacterium
GTGGGTCGCGAACGAGTGGCGGAGAGTGTGGCAGGTGGCGTGCTTGGTGATGCCGGCACGCCGGACTGCGTCACAGACTGCCCGCTGCACGATGGTCTCGTGGAGGTGGTGGCGGCCTTGCTCGCCGTTGGTCCGGTTGCACCACCTGCGCTGCTGCGGGAAGACCCACTGCCAGCGCCATTCCCAGGGCGCCCGGGGGTACTTGCGCGCCAAGCTGCCGGGCAGCTCCACCCGGCCCCAGCCATCGGCGAGGTCACGTTCGTGCAGGGCACGGGCTCGCTCGAGCTGGCGTTTGAGGGCCGGCTCCAGAGAGCGCGGCAGCATGGTGATGCGATCCCTTGCACCCTTTCCGTTGCGCACGAGGAGCTCGCCGCGCTTGGGTTCGAGGTCGAGGACGCGGAGGTGCAAGCACTCCATGAGGCGCAGGCCGGAGCCGTAGAGCAGTGCGGCGATGAGTCGCCTGTCGCCCTCAAGTCCAGCGAGCAGGTCGCTCACCTCGGAGCGCGTCAGCACGACCGGCAGGCGACGCGGTTTGTTGGCGCGGACCAGGTCGCCGAGATCCCCGACCTCACGACCGAGGACCCGCCTGTAGAGAAAGAGCAGGGCAGAGAGGGCCTGCGTCTGGGTCGATGAGCTCACTCGCTCGGTGACGGCGAGGTGGGTGAGGTAGGCGTCGATTTCCACCTCGCCTAGCTCGGCTGGATGTCGCAGGCCGTGGAAACGGATGAAGCGCCGCGCCCATAGGCAGTAGGCCTCCTCGGTGCGCCGGCTGTGATGGCGAGCGCGCAGAGCGTCACGCATCTGGTCGATCAACTCAGACAGTCGGAGCTCCCAGGGGGTGCCGTCTCCGCTGTGAGCGCGGGGCCGAGGGGTCGAGGATGCCTCGAGCTCATTGCCGAGAGCTCAGCCAGTCGAGGGCGTCGACCGCGCTCTGCTGCATGTCCGGCAGCACGTGCGCGTAGGTGTTCAGGGTGATGCTGACGTTCGCATGTCCGAGCCGCTCCGAGACGACCTTAACATTGACGCCCGCGCGTAGAAGCTGCGTCGCGTGCGTGTGGCGGAGGTCGTGGAAGCGCATCTTCTCCGGCACGAGCCCGTCCTTGCGAACCTGGTCCCAACGCTGCGTGATGGAGTGCGGCAGAAGCAGCCGGCCCGGGGGGAGCTCGCGGCCCTTGTGGACCCAGTGGCGCACGGACGGGAAGACGAGGGCGTTCTCCTGCCAACGGTCCTTGAAGCGCCGCCGGTAGTCGTCGAGCAGCAGCGAGTGTGTGGCGAGCGCCTGCACCGTGCGTTCATGCAACCGGATGGTGCGGCGCGCGGACGGACTCTTGGGGTCGCTCATGACGACTCCTTCGGCGCCGACATCGGCACCGCGCTGCACGGAGAGGGTGGCTTCGGCCAGGTCGACGTCGCTCTCGCGTAGGGCGCAGAGCTCGCCGCGGCGCATGCCGGTGGTCACTGCGACGAGGAACAGGCACTGGTAGAAGGGATCGCCGGACAGGGCGGAGAGGAGCTCGTCCGTCGCCTGCTCGGACAAGGTAACCATGTCAGCCCGACGCAGCTTCGGGGTAATCGCGTCATGCGCCGGGTTGGTTGCGATGTACCCGCGCTTGCGGGCCTGGGTCAGCGCCGACGAGAGCACGGTCTTCACCTTGAGCAGGGTGGCGGGGGAGAGGCCGTCCCGGGCGAGCTTGGCCAGCATGGCGTCGATGTCCTCGGCGCTGACGGCGCGCAGGCGGAGATAGCCGAGCCGCGGGATCAGGTACCGCTTGGCCGTGGCACGGTACTCCTGGCAGGTGTGGCGCGCCAGGTTGCGCGCGTCCAGCCCCTCGAGCCACAGCGTGAGGTACTCTCCGAGCGTCTGTGAGGAGGCCGCCTTGAGCTTGCCGTCGTCCTGGTCGCGCTCGAGGTCCCGCAGGCGCCGGCGTGCACTGGTCTTGGGGCCGTGGATCCGCTCGGTGTACTTGGCGTAGGACTGCGTGTCCGGCTCATAGCCGAGGGACAACTGCAGCTCCCATACCTCGCGCCCGTCGCGGTCCTTGCCGCGATACGACATGCTCCCCATGGCGGCAGAGTAGCACAGGGCCAGGACGTATCCGATTTGCGGTGGAATTTGCGGTGGAGGCGGCTTGAGGGCCGGAGGCGGGGAGAAAAACCCCTGCAAATCAATGGAGCCCGGTCGCGGATTCGAACCGCGGACCCCCTCCTTACCATGGAGGTGCTCTGCCTGCTGAGCTAACCGGGCCTGGTGGGGGAGCCAGGATTTGAACCTGGGTAGGCTGCGCCAACGGATTTACAGTCCGCCCCCTTTAACCACTCGGGCACTCCCCCGGGAGCCGTGGAATAGTAGCCCAATACCCGGGCGCTTTCAACCGCGACGGAGGCCGCCTTTTGAACGGTGTGTGAAGGAGGCAGCCGGGGCCGTCAGGGGGTGACGGCCCCGGCTGGAAAGGTGTGCCGCCCGGCCAGGGGAAGCGGGCGAGCACGGGGACTCGCGTGTCATCGGCGGCCGTCGGTGGGAGGGGGATCCCGGGTCCGCGGCGTGCGCTTGTGATGACATGCGCATTCTAACCGAAATATGGATCGGCGCAACCGCGGGACGGACCCAAGCCGCATGCCGGCCTTTGTACCGAATGTCCAGTCGGGGGCGCTTCAAGGTGCGCGAGACGCGCCGGTCCGGGTCTCGCAGCAGCGCCCGATCCCGGCCCGATCAGAGGCTCGCGCCGAAGGCCCCGTGCGCCCGTCGGCGCGGATTGAGAGCCCTCTGGGCCTGTGGTACCGTAAGCATCCGCCGTGGCGGCGTAGCTCAGTTGGTCAGAGCAGCGGAATCATAATCCGCGTGTCGTAGGTTCGAGTCCTACCGCCGCTACCAGCAATTTCTTGCAAAAGGGCCCCACTCCAGGGGCCCTTTTGCTAACGGTTTTGCTAATCGGAGGTCTGAGCGGCTGCGACCGTGCCGGCCACGAGCTCCGCGGCGTCGCGTTGCTGGCGCGGCAGCAGGTGGCCGTACACGCGCATGGTGAAACCGGGGTCCGAGTGGCCGAGACGCTGCGAGACGACGTGCACCGGCACGCCGGCCGCGAGTAGCAGCGAGGCGTGCGTGTGGCGCAGATCATGTAGCCGAATGACGGGAAGGTCCTTCACCCCGGAGACGAGCTTGCGGAAGCGACGGCTCAGGTAGTCGGGGTGGAGTGGGGTGCCGTCCTCGGCGACGAACAGCAACCCGTCAGGGTTGAAGCTCGGCACTGGGGAGGCGAGCCGCTCGCGCGCCAGCGACGCCTTGTGCGCCTTGAGCACCTTCATGGTCGCGGCGTCCAGGTCGACGGGGCGCGCCTTGCCCGACTTCGGCTCGCCGCCGACCAGCTTGACCGCCTGGCCGCGCTTCGGCTTCTCTTCGCCCTCAGGCGTCTCGGCGTGGACGGCAGTGAGCGTGTGGCGGACCTCGAGCACACCCGCCGTCCAGTCGACGTCACGGACCCGGACGCCGGCGAGCTCCGCGCGCCGCATCCCTGTCATCGCTGCGAGTCGCCACAGCGCCGCCAAGCGATCGCCCTCCGACGCATCGAGGAACGACGCCACCTGCTCCGCCGTCCAGACGTTGAGCTTCGGCGTCTCGGCGCGCTCGCTCCCCTTCGGTTTCCGTCCGTGCCGCTTGCGCCGCGTGGCCGCCGCGTTGACGACGAGTAGCTCGTTGTCCACGGCTTCGCTCAGGGCTGAGCGCAGCGTCGCCCAGACGCGATCAGCCGTCGCCTTGCTGATAGTCCCCTCGCCCTTCGCCCGCTTCGTCTTGCGCAGCTTCGCGTACGCGGACTTCGCCCGCCGGCGTGTGAGATCGCAGAGGCGCACATCGCCGAGCAAGGGCTTGAGGTGAGTACGGACGTGCATCCGGTAGCTGGCGAGGGTCGACGGCGCGAGGTCTGCCGACACGTCCTCAAGCCAACCGTCGAGGTAGTCACTCAGTAGCTGCCTCGAGGCCGCGACACGGTGGCCCTTGTTCGCGCGGTCGCGGGCATCGTCGCGTGCGACCCGGGCATCCTCGCGCGTCGCGTAGCCGCCGTGCCAGACCGGCTTGCGCTTGCCCGTCTCGGCGTCTACTTCGGACACGACGTAGGCCCATGTGCTGCCGCGCTTGACCAGCCCGTCTTTCATCTTGCCGTTGCTCATGACTCCAGCCTCACCAGGTAGTCGCGGCAGGTGTGCGCCGGCGCCGCCACGACGTGCAGACGGTGCGTGTAGCCGACCGGCTCAGGGCCCGCGAGTAGGCGTTCCACCGGCTCGCCCAGCCATTCCGGCGGCGTGTCGGCTATCTCCAGCAGTGTGTAGGCGGCCGGGTCGGCAAGGAACACCGCGGCCTCTGCCTCCGCCTCCGCCAGCGAGAGGAGCGGCGTCGGCTCCACCTGGCCGCCCTCGTGCCCCGGCATGAGCGGCTGAGCGTGTGTGATCCTCACGACTTCCCCTTCGGTCCGGCTGCGCGCGCCTCTTGGGCGAGCGCCGCATTTAGGCGAGCCGTCGCCCGCTTCTCTCGTCGCTCCATCTCGATCCGGCGCCGTTCGTCGTCGCTCTTGCCCTTGAGTTCCACGAGCTCGGCGAGGCGTCGTGCGACTCGCTTCTGCCCCTCCTGCTCGAGCTTCTCTCGACTCGTGTAGAGCTCAGCTAGCCCGTTCTTCTGCCCGGTCAGAGTCACTTCCGCCCGGTGGAAGTCCTTGCTCATCACCCACTCTTGCTTGTAGGCCCAGGTCTCGCCCGTCCGTAGGGTGCGCTGGCCGTACTCGTCGTTCCACTTCTTGAGGCGCTTCCGCCACGGCCAGTCCTCTTCGCACTCGAGGCAGACGAAGCGGAGGAGGGCGAGTGTCCGGTCGCTGAAACGATGCGTCGGCTTCAACCATCCCCTTCCGCCGCGATCCTGAGGTGTGGCGAGTTCCGTCCACACCTTCCTCAGCAGTTCGAAGAGGTCCGTCTGCCCCATGCGAGGGTCAAAGTCGATGCGCACCCGCGGGAGCCCGTCCCAAGCCGAATACGGCCACGAGATAGCGCCCTCGTGGTCCTGAGCGACGTACACGGGAGCGAGTACCGGCCGCCACTCAGGGGCATCGCCGAACTTCATTAGGTAGCGCTGCCCCAGGTCAGCAAGCAACTGCCAGCGTTCATCCGTCGTGGGGACCGGAGTGAGGACTTCGGCCGGCGCCTCGCCTTCTCGCGAGTCCTCCTCCCAGTCGGAGCGTAGCCTCAAGAACTCCCGGGCTTCGCCAACCACTGTCAAGAACGCCGCGGTCAGCGCCTCCTTGCTCTTGCTCGACATGAATCGGCCGACTGAGCCTGTCTCGCGGCACGACTCACGAACCCACTCAGGCACCTTCCCGCCGACCTCACGCTGTACCAGTCGCCACAAGTCGTCCTGTGTCATAACCACTACAACCTCCAGTGTGGTGACTAGGCAACTCTCATTTGTGTAAGTCGTCAAGGTTGTACAGGTGAAGGGGTTGCCAGTGAAGCGCTGCAAACGCCTGAGGGTCGACCAGGGGCGAACCCAATCCAGCGTCGCCCAAGAGGCGCGGATAAGCACCCCCCGGATATCGCAGATCGAGAGCGGCCACGTACGGCCGTATCCCGTCGAGACAGCGCGCCTCGCTCGCGCGCTCGGGTGGACCGGCTCGCCGGCGGACCTCATGGATGAGGTTGACGATGACGACGCCTGAGGCCCGCGGACGCTGCGACCTCCGCGACGCGACCGCCGACCGGCTCGAGGAACTGCGTCGGGAGCCGACGTGCGACGTCGAGACTGCCGCCGGCCTGCTCGGTATCTCACGCACGCTCGCATATCAGGAAGGCCGCAAGGGGTCGCTGGCCGGCGTCCCCGTCCTTCGCGTCGGAAGCCGCCTGAGAGTCGTGACGGCGCCTCTGCTGGACGTCCTCTGTCTGAGCGACGTGGAGGCCGACGAGTGAGCAGTCTCGACCTCATGCTCGAACGCCTCAGCGGCGTCAAACGCTCCGGGTCCGGTTTCGTCGCCTGCTGCCCGGCGCATG
>DAIQNY010000209.1:0-2909 GCA_036788155.1 Actinomycetota bacterium
CGGTCATGCCGTCACCTCCGCGCCGCGCAGGGCGTCGATCATGGAGCCGAAGAACCTGCGGCCGTCGGCCCCCCCGGCGAGCTCGGCCTCCACCGAGTTCTCCGGGTGCGGCATCATGCCGAACACGTTGCGCGTCTCGTTGCAGACGCCGGCGATGTCGGCGAGGGAGCCGTTGGGGTTGGCTCCCTCGGCCCGCTCGCCGGCGGCATTGACGTAGCGCACCACGATCTGGTCGTTGGCCTTCATGCGCTCGAACGACTCGGGGTCGACCGTGTAGTTGCCCTCGTTGTGCTTGACGACGATGCGCAGCACGTCACCCTGGGCGCACTGGCTGGTGAACGGCGTGTCCGCCGTCTCGACGCGAAGGTTGACGTACCTGCACACGAACTTGAGGCCTGTGTTCCTGATGAGGCCGCCGGGCAGGAGGCCGGCCTCGATGAGGATCTGGAAGCCGTTGCAGATGCCCATCACGAGGCCACCGTCCGCGGCGAAGTCGGTGATGGACTGCATGATGGGGCTGAACCGGGCGATGGCGCCGCAGCGCAGGTAGTCGCCGTAGCTGAACCCGCCGGGGATGACGATGCCGTCGACGCCCTTGAGGTCCGTGTCCTTGTGCCAGAGGTACTCGGCGCTGACGCCGGAGAAGGTCTCGAGGGCGTGGTGCGTGTCCCCGTCGGTGTTGATGCCGGGGAAGACCACCACGCCGATGCGCAGGGGATCAGCAGCGGTCATCGCGGCGTCACCCCTCGATCTCGAAGGTGTAGTCCTCGATGATCGGGTTGGCGAGGAGCTTGCGACACATGTCGTCGACCTGCTCTCGGACCGCGTCCGCGGAGCCCGCGCCGTCGACCGTGAGGTCGATGATCTTGCCGATGCGCACGCCGCTCACCCCCTGGAACCCGAGGTTGGGGAGCGACCGCTCCACGGCCGCACCCTGAGGGTCGAGGATGCCTTGCTTGGGGGTCACGTAGACGCGCACGTTCATCGACTCACCTGCCCGGAGAGTTGGTCTGGGGACAGGTCCGAGTGTATCGCAGATGGGGGCGGGGCGGGGGGGTACTTCGCGCCCCCGCCCCGCCCCCGGTCCCGCTCCCAGGGGCGCGTAGCGGCGCAGCGTCAGGCCGCTTCTTCGCGGAGGTCGGAGAGCGTCTCCTCGATCTCCGAGCGACCCTCCGGCGTGCCGCTCATCTCGCCGGCGGACGAGGCGGTCGCGCTCTCGCTCTCCGGGCTCGAGACGTACTCGCCGATCTCGTCGGCCATCTTCTTGAACGACTCCAGGTCGATCTGCAGAGCGTGCAGGTAGGTGCTGAACTTGACGGTGTCCGCGGCGACGCGTGCCGCCTCTTCGATCTGCGCGTCGCTCACGCCCATCATCTGCGCGGAGCTGCGGTGAAGTAGGTGCAGTAGGGGCAGTGGATGGCGGCTGCGACGCCGAAGCCGATCAGCTCCTTCTCGCGGATGGTCAGCTCGGTGTCCGCGATCTGGAATTGCTTGAACTCCGCCCATTCGTGCTCGAGCGTCTCGTCCGGCATGGTGGCGAAGAACTCGGGTATCTGGCCCAGGGTCTCGCGGATGTCGCTCTCTATGTCGTACCGGCTCATGAAGGGCCTCCGGGGGGTGGATCGGGGGTGGGTCGCAAACAGACTCCTGTCGCCTTCCCGAGCCAGACGGGCACAAACCGTTCGGGTCAGTCGTCCGGCCGGCGCGTTTGCCGATGGGAATAGCCGTGCAGGAAGACACCATCGGAAGTGACTGCCCCGGGAGGTGGCGATGGCACGAGTACAGATGTACTCGATGGAGTGGTGCCCGTACTGCGCCAAGGCCAAGGCGCTGCTCGGCGCCAAGGGCATCGACTACGACGAGATCGACGTCACGAACGACGAGGCGGCTGCGGTGGAGATGATCCAGCGCACCGGCCAGCAGGGCGTGCCCCAGTTCTTCATCGACGATCGCTGGATCGGCGGGTACGACAACCTTGCGTACCTCAACGCGACCGGCGCCCTGGACCAGCTCTTCGGCATCGAGTCCACCGTGGACCTCGCCAAGGTGTGGGACGTGGCGGTGGTGGGCGGCGGACCGGCCGGCCTGACGGCCGCGCTGTACGCCGCCCGCAAGAACCTCTCGACGGTCCTCATCGCTCTGGATCTCGGCGGCCAGGTGGGCATCACGCACCTGGTCACCAACTACCCCGGCCTGCCGGTGATCGAAGGTCCAGAGCTCGTGCGCATGATGTTCGAGCAGGCCTACATGTACGGGCTGGAGCGCATGATCGGCGAGCGCGTCAGGAACATCCGCGTGGACGGCCGTGCCAAGATCCTCGAGCTCGTCTCGGGCAAGGAGGTCAAGGCGCGCTCGGTGATCATCGCGAGCGGCGCCCAGAAGCGCCGGCTGGAGATCCCCGGCGAGAGTGAGTTCGCCGGCCGCGGCGTGGTGTATTGCTCCACCTGCGACGGCCCGTTCTACAGGGAGAAGACGATCGCCATCGTCGGCGGGGGCAACTCCGCCCTGGAGGCGGCCGTCGAGATGAGCGGCATCGCGAAGAAGGTGTACGTGGTGAGCCGCGGCGAGTGGAGCGCGGACGAGGTGCTCAAGGACAAGGCCGGCTCCGCCAAGGAGGTCAAGGCGCTGGTCGGCTACGAACCGCTCGAGATCACCGGGTCGGAGATGGTGGAGCAGCTCGTGCTCCGCAACCTCAAGACCGGCAAGACGCGCAAGCTGGACGTGGACGGGGTCTTCATCGAGGTCGGGCTCTCGCCCAACTCGGACCTCGCGCTGGACCTCGTCAGCAGCAACCAGCGCGGCGAGCTCGTGGTGGACGAGATGGGCGATACCGGCGTGCGCGGCGTGTTCGCCGCCGGCGACGTGACGGCCACCAAGGACAAGCAGATCGTGATCGCCGCCGGCGAGGG
>DAIQNY010000209.1:3009-6014 GCA_036788155.1 Actinomycetota bacterium
CCGGCGACGTGACGGCCACCAAGGACAAGCAGATCGTGATCGCCGCCGGCGAGGGGGCGAAGGCCGCGCTCGCCGCGTTCGACTACCTGATCACGCAGCGCTGAAGAACAGGCCTCAGGGGGCCGCCCCACCTCCGGCGGCGGCCCCGGGAGGCGGCGGCGTGAGCCGCCGCCTCCCGGCGACCGTCAGGCGCAGCCGGTGTGCTCGAGGATGAAGTCCACCGTGCGACGATCGTAGTCGATGCGGTGCTCGAGGCCGCTGATCTCGTGCCCCTCGTCCGGGTAGACCACGTAGTCGCAGACGCGGCCGCGGTCGCGCAGGGCGGCCGCGACCTCCGAGATCTGCCGCGGGGGGCAGCGGGGATCGAGGGCGCCGCCGAGGAGCAGGAGCGGCGCCTCCACGCGGTCGAGGTGATTGATGGGCGAGTAGTACATGAGCTTCGCCCGGTCCTTCTCGATATCGCCGGTGTTCTGGAGGTCCCACCAGCGCAGGTCCTCCCGGATGCTCGTGTCCAGCTGGCTGTCGATGAAGTCGAAGAAGGGGACGCCGGCGACGCCCGCCGCCCAGAGCTCGGGGAACTGCGTGACGGCCGCCATGGTGTGGAACCCTCCCCAGCTGCGACCGGTGATGGCGATACGCTCCGGGTCGCAGCCTCTGCGCACCAGGAACTCGTGTCCCGCGGCCACATCGAGCACTTCTCCCTGACCCATGAGCCAGCGGTTGGCGAGCTGCCAGCGGCGACCGTAGCCGTCGCTGCCCCGGTAGTTGGGGTGGAGGACGGTGAGCCCTGCCGCGAGAAACGCCTGGCGCAGCGCGTCCCACTCGTTGGAGTGGTGCCAGGTGGGGCCGCCGTGGACGATGACGACGGCGGCCCCGTTGGGCTCGTCCGGCTCGGCGAGGATGCCGGGGACCTCGGCGAGGTGGTCCCAGCTCGTGTACCACACGGAGCGGCCCGAGACGAACGGGACCTCCCGCAGGTCCTCGGGCAGCGAATCGGTGAGCGGCGTGACCTCGCCGTCCTCGAGCGCGACGCGGTAGAGGTCCGGGGGCGCGTCGGGCCGGCTGAGCACGCAGAGGAGTGCCGTCCCATCCGGCGAGAAGCTCGGTGCGTAGTGGTTGCCGGGGCCGATGCTGTACTCGGTCAGATCGCCGTCTCGCAGGTCGAGATGGCAGAGAGCGGTCTCGCCCTCGACGTCGACGAGGAACGCCAGCGCGGCGCCGTCCGGGGCCCACGCGGGGTGGTGCGCGTCGACGTCGTGGTCCTCCCACGCCCACGTGATCGACCCGGTGGCGAGCTCGTAGACGCCGATCGCCGGGTGGTCGCCGTGTCCGCCCGAGAAGGCGATGCGGCGGCCGTCCGGCGACCACGAGAGCTGCCCCGCGACGAACGAGTCCGACCCACCCACGAACCACGACTCGGCCGACGTGGTGTCGATGACCGAGATGGCCGTGTCCTGCCCTTGGACGCCGACGGTCACGGCGATGTGCCGGCCGTCCGCAGACCAGCGCGGGGAGCTCTCCGTATAGGGGAAGTGGGCGAGGTGGCGGAGCGCAGCCCCACCGGGGCTGGGCTCCGCCGGCATGACGGCAACGGCGTAGCCGGACTCGTGCGAGACGGTCATGGCGAGCTGTGCGCCGTCCGGCGAGAGGTCGGGATCCGGCAGGGGCGCAAGGGCGGGCGTGTCCGGCAGCAGATTGACGAGGTCGCCTCGTGCGAGCTCGCAGCGGTACACGTCGTAGCACTCCGACCCACGGTCGTCGCAGGTGAAGTAGAGGTAGCGGCCGTCATGCGAGTACTGAGGGCAGGCGCAGCGGTCCCGCAGGTCACCCACCCGGCGGGGCTCCCCGTCCGGCAGATCCTTGCTGTAGATCTGCCAGTCACCCCCCTGATACCACTCGAACGCTATCGCGGTGCCTCTGGGCGCAAGCGCGTACGGCCTGTAGTCTTCTCCGACCGCCGGCGCTGCAGCCAGCTTCACGATGAGCGGCGTCCCCACGGTCATCCTCCAGTCCCGGGTGCGAGAACTCGCAGGGGCCGCGCCGCGGGCGGCGCGGCCCCTGGCGCGAGCCAGTCTACCGTTTGACGTTCAGGATCGTCCGTATCGTCATCCGTGAACGTGACCCGGTGGCTTCCCGTCGGCTCGAGACGCGGGGAGCCGTTGCGGCTAGACTGGAGCAGCCACGATCACCAGCCCCCCGCGCTCCGCGCCGGCGGCGATCAGGGCCGGCTCAGGCAACGCGGCCCTGCGGGAGGTGGAAGTGATGTGTCGCAGTTCGGCTCACGTCAGCGTCCGACGTGCCGGTCGCGCCGCTTGCATCGATGGGGCGGCCGGTCTCTGCCGCGGCGATCTCCGGCCTCTCTGCAAACGATCCGCGCAGTGGTCTGCCCGACCATCGACGCTCTCGTGCCCGGCATGATGATGTCGCCCGACTCCCCCACACCCCACCTCCCCAGGGGGGCCGGCGGCCCGCCTCGGCGGGCCGCCGGCCGGGTCTTCTCGTATCGTCCGTCGTCGCAGGGGCGGCCGCACCACAGCCGTACGGATCGGACCGGCGGAGAGGCTGTACTGCCGCCGCCAGGCTCGTTGCACCCGCCGTGCGACGACCCGCCGCAGGTCGCCCGACTCGCGCTCGTGCTCGAGCCGGACCCGCTGGCGCGCCTGCTGGTCGAGCCGGCCGTCGAGGCGCTCGGCCTGCTGCCGGTCGCGGGACCCGGTCCGGCGGCGCTCTCTGCACGCGATCCGGCGGCGGTCGAGGGAGCCGGCTCGCCGGGGGCGACCGGCTGGGGGTCGGTGGGAGGTCCGGCCGTCGTCTTCCTCCCGCTCGCGGCGCACGCGGACTGCATGGAAGCGTGCGCGGCGGCACGCGCCACCGGCGAGGGCGCGCCGCCGCTCGTCGTGGGGTACGGCGCCGGGCAGCCGGCGCTGCTCGCCGCGCATCGCGCCCATCGCTGCGCCGACGTCGTGCTGCTGCTCACGGCGGGGTCCGGCGGCCCTCGCTTCGCC
>DAIQNY010000210.1:0-5983 GCA_036788155.1 Actinomycetota bacterium
TGTGCGGCGCCGCCGGAGGCACCGGCCGCGGCTGTAGATCCGGCGCCCATCAGAACTCGTCCTCCCAGTCCTCGTCGGCCTCGAACTCACGGTGCAGCAGCTCGCGCACCATGCCGACGATCCCGTCCCCGTCGATGCAGTAGTGGCTGTAGAGGTCCTCGGGGTAGCCGACCTCGCTGTAGCAGTCGGGCAGACCGGCCTTGGCGAAGGCGCAGCCCTTGCCGCTCGCGGCGATGACGTCGGCAACCGCGCTGCCGAGGCCGCCGATCACGTTGTGCTCCTCCACCACGAGGATGCGCCGCGTCTCGGTGACGGCCTTGAGGATCGCCTCCTCGTCGATGGGCTTGATGGTGTGCACATCGAGCACGCGGACGCTGATCCCGTCCTGGTCCTTGAGCAGCCTCGCGGCCTCCGCGGCGTGGTACACGGCGACGCCGCAGGCGATGACTGTGATGTCGGTGCCCTCGCTCACCTTCATCGCCTTGCCGAGCTCGAACCCGTAGTCGTCGCTCTCGTAGTGCGTGGGCTCGAAGCCCCGGCCCAGACGGATGTAGACGGGGCCTGGGTGCTTGGCCGCCGCGCGCACGGCGCAGGCGGTCTCCCAGCCGTCGGCCGGCACGATGAGCGTCATGTTCGCGAGTGAACGCTGGATCGCGATGTCCTCGGTACAGTGATGCGTGGTGCCGGCCTGACCGAAGCTGACGCCGCCGTGCGTGGCGATGATCTTGACGTCGAGGTTCTGGTAGCAGATGTCGGTGCGCACCTGCTCGAGCGCGCGCATGCTGGCGAACGCGCTCATGGTGCTGACGAAGGGCAGCAGGCCGCTCCGGGCCATGCCGGCGGCGACGCCGAACAGGTTCTGTTCGGCGATGCCGATGTTGAACACCCGGTGCGGGAACCTGTCTTGGAAGACGCCGATCTTGGTGCTCTTGGCGAGATCGGCGGTCAGCGCAACGAGGCGCTGGTCGGCCTCGGCCAGGTCGCACAGCACGCGACCGTAGATCTCAGCCTGCGTCAGCGTGTTGGCGTCGTAGACGTTCCAGGTGGTGCCGGTGACCTCGGGCGTCATGACGCACCTCCCGCGCCGGCCGGCGCTGCCGCCTTGCCGCCGGCCCTGATGCTCGCCTTCGCCTTCGCGGCCAGCTCAGAGTCGATGGACCCGTAGTGCCACTTGACCTCGCCCTCCATGAAGTCGACGCCCTTGCCCTTGACGGTGTCGCAGATGATGACGGTGGGCGCGCCCCGCTTCGCCTGCGCGCCCTCGATCGCCTCGCCGATCTGGGCGAAGTCGTGGCCGTCGATCTGGAGGACGTTCCAGCCGAACGCGGTCCACTTGTCTGCCAGGGGTTCGAGGCTCATGACGTCCTCGGTGGGACCGTCGATCATCATGTGGTTGCGGTCGACGAAGGCGGTGAGGTTGTCGGCGTCATAGTGCGCCGCCGCCATCGCCGCCTCCCAAACCGAGCCCTCGTCGCACTCGCCGTCGCCGAGGAGACAGTAGGTGCGCCAGGTCTGCTTCTGGAACCTGGCGCCCAGCGCCATCCCCAGCGCCATCGAGAGGCCGTGGCCGAGCGAGCCGGTGCTGGCGTCCACGCCATTGACCTTGTTGCCGTCGAGGTGCATGCCAAAGGGGCTCTTGAAGTGGTTGAACTCCTTGAGGAGCTCCTTGTCGAAGTAGCTCTTGTCGGCGAGCACGCACGAGAGCCCGAGCCCGCCGTGACCCTTGCTGAGCACGAACCGGTCGCGGTCCGGCCAGTCGGGCTCCTCCGGCCGGACGTCCAGATAGCGGTAGTACAGGGCGACCAGCACGTCGGCCATGCTGAGCGATCCGCCGATGTGCGCGCCGCCCGCCCACACGGTGACGTCCACCATGTCGCAGCGCAGCCGCTTCGCCGTGTCCTGCAGCTTCCTGATCTCCTCCGCTGAGAGCGGCATCAGCTCACCCCCTGCCCCTCAGGGCTCTTCTCCAGCGTCGCGAAGGCGTCCTCCGCGATCGCCAGGGTCCGTTCCAGGTCCTCGTGCGTATGCGCGCAGCTCATGAACCAGTTGTGGTGTGAGGTGAAGTACGCGCCCCGCCGCGTGCACTCGGCGCACCAGCGCTGGTGGAGCATCATGCTCGGGTCGTCGGTGAGCCGCAGGTACGGCATGCTCGGCATGCCCGTGACCTTGAGCTCGTAGCCGTGCTTGTCGGCCAGCCGCTGGAGGCCGGAGGTGAGGGCCCGCCCGTACTCCTGCATCCTGGCGGGCCCGTCCAGTCGCTCCAGCTCGCCGAGGCAGGCGAGGCCGGCGGCCATGGGCACCGCCTGGTACCAGTAGCTGCCGGTGTAGAACACCTTGGCGGCCTCGCCCTTCATCGCCTCGGTCCCCACCAGCGCGGAGATGGGGTACCCGTTGCCGATGGCCTTGCAGTAGCACGCCAGGTCCGGCGTGAAGCCGAAGTGGTCGGCGGAGCCACGGAGGCTGATCCGAAAGCCGCACCGCACGTCGTCCACGATGAGCACCACGCCGTGCCGGTCGCAGAGTCCCCGGATGCGCCCCCAGTACTCCTCCCTGGGCAGCTCGCTGTCGGCGAACGTCGGGTGGTGGTACGGCGTGGCGATGAACCCGGCGACCTTGCCGGCGTGCTCGTCGAGCACGCGCTCGAAGGCCGCCGCGTCGTTCCACGGGATGCGCACGACGTCGGCTACGTCGCCGGGGAGCACGCCGTGGTGACCCAGGCCCTGCATCCACGGCGCCACGCCGTGGTAGCCGCCCTCGATCGCGACGATGATGGGGCGGCCGGTGGCCGCCCGCGCGATCATCGTCGCGTAGCTCACCGCATCGCCGCCGTTCTTGGCGAAGAACGCCCAGTCGGCGCCGGCGATCATGGACGTGAGCTTCTCCGCCAGCTCGATCATCACGGGCGAGGCGCAGCCGAGGATGTCGCCGCGCTCCCGCTGCCGGGCGGCCGCCTCATGGACCACCTGGTCGTCGTATCCGAGGACCATCGGGCCGTAGGCGCACATGTAGTCGATGAAGTCGTTGCCGTCGACGTCGGTGAAGTGGGCGCCGCGGCCACTCCGCGCGAAGAACGGATACGCGTCCGGCGGGACGAGCGGCGCGGGGCTGAAGTGCCCGTACACGCCGCACGGGATGACCGCGGCGGCGCGGACGAAGAGCTCCTGCGAGCGCGGGAACGAATAGGTGTCCATCGCTGCCTCCCTCATCCCTTCGCCGCCGCAGGCGCCGGCAGCTGCGAGGGGCCCGCCGGCGCCCCTTCCGCCGGAGTCAGATACCTGCCGACCCTGTCGAGCACCAGCGCCAGGGTGTCGACCATGGCGACCCGGCCGCGGATCTGCACGTCGCCGGTGACGGCGGCGACGAACGTGTCCAGCTTGCCGGCCAGGAAGTCGTTGGCGGTCTTCATGTCTCTCAGCAGCACCAGGGCGCTCGGGTGCGTGAGCTCTCCCTTGACCGGAAGCACGCCCGAGGCCCCGCAAACGAGACTCACGGCGGGGCCGTCCGGCAGCACCTTGATGACGACCGTGCCCTGCGAGAGGCCGTGGCGCAGCGCCACGCACTCGGGGTCGCGTGCCAGCAGCACCGGGACCGAGAAGGCGGCGGTGTTGAGCGTGAGCAGGGTGTTCATCTCCAGGTAGCCGGGATGCGCGAGCAGCTCGTCCGACGGGGCGAGGTAGTACGCCATACGGTCGCTGAGCTCGGCGAACTGCCGGGTGAGGAACTTCAGATGCGTGAACCCCCACATCGGGATCGGCTGGCCCTTGCCGTCGAACATCTTGTTGAGATGGCTCGCGGAGGCGAAGCCGAGGTGGACGGTAGGGCCGGCATGGGCGCTGAGGCCCTGATCGGCGGCGTCCTCTCCGTCCCCTCGCCGCAGCTGCGGGCCGACGCAGCAGACGCCGCGGTCGAACCGCACCGTGGTGCTGGGCCCGCCGGCCACGGTGAACCGCACGCTCGCGCACACGTCGGCCACCAGGGCGCGCATCTCCGGGTCGTCCCGCACCACGTCTTCCAGATTGGGCAGGACGGCGAAGAGGTTGAGACGGGCGCGGATGTCCTCGTAGCTCATATGACTCCTGTCTGCCGGCTCATGACGTTGGCTCGCTGGCACGCGACGCGAAGTGCGTCGCGATGATGTGGATGTGGTCGTGCGCCCGATCGCGGTCGCGCAGCATCAGCCACTGGAGGACGGTGCCGTCGACGGCAACGGCGAGGAATCGGGCGAGTCGGTCCATCGGCTCCATCCATGCGCATCCGGTGACGGCGGCGGTCATGCGCAGGAACTCGGCGGCGACGATCTCGTTGTCCTCATAGCAGCGCCGGGCGATGCCGCCGAGCTCGGGGTCGCGCAACGCGTAGAGCGGCAGCTCATAGGTGAGCTGGTGGATGTCGGGGTGCTCGGCGGCGTCGGCGAGCAGTCTGTGCAGAGCCGAGGAGACCACGGTGTACACGTCGCCCTTCAGGTCCCCCGCCAGGGAGATCATGGCCGTGAAACGGCGGCGGAACTGCTGCGCAACCTCGAGCATCAGCTCCTGCTTGGAGGTGAAGCAGTAATGGAAGAAGCCGTTGGACATGCCGGCCTCCGCGCAGATGGCCCGCGTGGTGGCCGCGGGGATGCCCTCGCGCTCCATGACTCTCATCGCCGCTTCCACGAGGGCCTGCCGGCGTTCGTGGACCGGGATGCGTCCGCTGGCCAACCCGGCTCCTTGGGTCGAGCTCGAGCTCCGTCCGACGGCGACAGTCTAGCCCTGTTTGGTCAGGTGTCCAAGTCTTGTGCCGTGACGACGCACTGGCGGTGTCCGACCGGCGGAGGATACGAGAAACGGCAAAGGCTGGACCGGGCGGCGGACGCGTCTGGCGCCACGCCCGCCGCCCGGATCACCGGGAGCCCGGCGGGAAGGGGTCCGCCGGCTCCCGGATGCCTGGGACTCCGCGAGTCCCTTCTTCGCGATGCCGTGGATCGGCTGCGGTCTACCTTGGACGTGCCCGGGGCCGCCGGAGAGGTCACGCGCCGAATGTTGGCGCGTCTCTCGCCGGCGGCCCCGACGCTGGAGCCTGCGTCGCGTGTGCTACGCGGCGCGACGCTCCCTCTCTCGTTCGTCCGCGAGCTGTGCGGGCCGATCGGTCGTCCCCGTCTCATCCCGGGCGCCGTACCGGCTCGCCTCGGCGTAGTGGTCGCGAACGCCGTAGACGGCCAGCCCGTACACTGCCAGCACGTAGACGGCCATGATCATGAGCGACCACAGCGGGTACGCCTGGGCGGTCATCAGTTGACCGAGTGCGCCCAGGCCGGCTACGGCGATGCCGGTCCAGCGGGCCCACTCGCGCCCGCTGAAGACGGCCAGACCGGAGGCGACGGCCGCAAGGCCGAGCCCGAAGGTGATCCACCCCCACGTGTTCAAGCCGCTGAAGACGAACACAGCGTCGTTCACGAAGAAGGTGGACCGGTAGACGGCCATCAGGCCGTACGTCACGGCGAACACGCCGCCGAGCACCAGGACGAGACCCGAAAAGGTCCGCCAGCCGGCGGCGCGAGCATCACGTGTGTCCATGGAAGAAGCTCCTGGCGTTTCGATGGACGATGGATGAATGCGTGCATGACACGATTTGTTTTGTGCCCATCTCCGCACCAAACGTCACCCGGTCCGGTACGGCTTGTGGATCACCGCTCGATGGACAGACGCGGGAGGACCGACGGAGGCGCTCCAGCCGGTGAATCGGCGCGTGGTTGCGTGCTGAAGCTACGCGCGGACGACGCCGACGGCGGCGAGCAGTGTCCACGCCATGAGGAGCCCCACGAACACGCGCTGGAGAAGGCCGGTGTACCGGCCGAGGTCGTCCAGCGAGAACGAACCGAGGCGGGCGCCGCCACGGTCGGCGGCGGAGTCGGTGTGGAGAGCAGCGCCGGACGCGTGCGGGGCGGCGCGCCCGGCGGCCGGCCGCGCCGATGCACCGAGCTGCGGCGGCACGTCCGGATGCAGGG
>DAIQNY010000211.1:0-5979 GCA_036788155.1 Actinomycetota bacterium
ATCGTCATCAGCGACGTCGGCAACTACGCCCTCGGCGTGCCCACGCTCACGACGTCGCTCCGCGGCATGGCCGCCTGCGACGTCGAGGTCGAGACGCTGGAGGGCGCCGTGCACAGCGGCATGTTCGGCGGCCCGGCCCCCGACGCACTCGTCGCCCTCTGCCGCATCATCGCCACGCTGCACGACGACTCGGGCTCGCCGGCCGTCGCGGGCCTCGCGACCATGGAATACGACGGCGCCCCGTACGACGAGGCCGCCTACCGCAAGGACGCCGGCGTGCTCGACGGCGTGAGCCTCATCGGTGAGGGGTCCATCGGACAGCGGCTGTACGGCGCTCCGTCGATCAACGTGATCGGCATCGACGCCCCGCGGGTGGACGGCGCCGCCAACGCGCTGATCCCGAAGGCCCGGGCGCGCGTCAGCGTGCGTCTCGCGCCGGGGCAAGAGCCCGGCGACGCCCTGCAGGCCGTCCAGACTCACCTCGAAGCGGCCGCCCCGTGGAACGTCAGGGTCAAGGTGACTCCGGGCACGACCGGCGAGGGCTTTCTCGCGAAGACCGACGGCCCTGCCTACGCTGCCGCCACGAAGGCCATGGCCGAGGCCTACGGCAAGGAGGTCGTGCACTACGGCGAGGGCGGCTCGATCCCGCTGGTTGCCGCCTTCCTGGCCGCCATCCCCGGCGCCGAGCTGATCCTCTGGGGTCCCGAAGAGCCGCTGTGCAAGATCCACGCGCCCAACGAGAGCGTGGACCTCGCCGAGCTCGAGCGCTGCACGCTCGCCGAGGCGCTGTTCATCGTCGGCATGTGCGACGCGAAGTGAACGCGCGAGGCGAGACGACGGGCGAACCGGCGGCGGACGCCGCCGCCCCCGTCGTCTCGACGTCCGCGGCAGCTCCCACCGGAGCGTCCGCGCCCGCACCTCCGGCCGCGCCGTCCGGACCGGCCCTTCCCGCCGCCCGCCGCGGCGCCGCTCCTCCTCCGGCGGCCCCAGCAGACGCCGCACCCGGCGCGAAGCGCTGGTGGTCGCTGGTCGCGTTGTGCCTCTCGGCCGCCATCGTCTGGTTCGCCGCCGCCGACATCCCGGTCGCCACCACCGCCATCTCCGACGACCTCGGCGGCTCCGTCACAGCGCTCCAATGGGTCAACACCATCTTCACGCTCGTCTGCGGCGCGCTGGTCATCGCCGCCGGCCGCCTCGGCGACGTCTTCGGCCGGCGGCGCGTCCTCGGCATCGGCCTCATCATCTTCGCCGCCGCGTCCGTGCTCGCCGCCCTCGCCCCGACCACCGGCCTGCTGATCGCGGGCCGCGCCCTGATGGGCGTCGGCGCGGCCGCCATCCTGCCGGCCACGCTCGCGATCATCCCCATCGAGTTCAGCGGCAAGGACCAGGTGACGGCCTTCAGCGCCTGGATGGCGACCACGGCCATCGGTCAGGCCGCCGCACCCGCCTTCTCCGGCGGCCTGACCGAGTTCCTCGGCTGGCCGGCGATCTTCTGGATCAACCTGCCGGCCTGCGCGATCGCGTTCGTCCTCGTCGGGTGGTCGACGCCCGAATCGAGAGACGAAGGCGCGAGCCGCAGACTGGACTTCGCCGGCCTCACTACCGTGGCGGCCGGCCTCGTCGCCCTGCTCTACGTGCTCAACGAGGCCCCCAACGGCGGCTGGACCTCCCCCCGCATCGTCGTGGCCGCCGTCCTCGCCGTCGTCCTTCTCGCCTCGTTCGTCCTCATCGAGCGTCGGGTGCGCGAGCCGCTGCTCGACCTCGCCCTTTTCCGGCGGCGCTCGTTCGACGGCGCGCTCATCGACAACCTCGCCTACAACATCACACTGGCCGGGACGATGTACGTGCTCGCCCTCTACCTGGAGCAGGTGCGCGGCTACGACGCCTTCACCGCCGGCCTCCTCCTGCTGCCGTCCACCGTGAGCATGCTCGTCTTCATCCCCATCGGCGCACGTCTCGAGTTGCGCAGAGGACCGCGGTTCCCGCTTGCCACCGGCACGGTCATCATGGGCGTCGGCACCTTCCTCGCCGGATTCCTCGCCGCAGACACCCCCTACTGGTGGTTCGCCGTGGCCATCTTCGTCCAGGGCATCGGCATCGGCCTGTTCTCCACGCCGCTCAGCGACGTCGCCGTGGGCATGGCGCCGCCGGCGGAGTCCGGGGCGGCGTCGGGCGCCTTCAAGATGTGCAGCATGGTCGGCGGCGCCCTCGGCGTCGCTCTGCTGGGGGGCATCTACCGCGGCCTGCAGCTGAGCCAGTTGCGGGCCGACGCCGACGCCGCCCACCTCACCGACGAGCAGCACCGGCTGGTCAACGACGCGTTCGCCAGCTCGGAGAGGGCCAGGCAGATCTACGAGACCCTGGCCCCGGGCATCCAGAAGAAGGTCGTTGCCGCCGTCAACGACGCGCTCTCCGCCGGCATCGGAGGCTCGCTCAAGATCGCCGCGGTCTTCTCCGTGCTCGCCGTCATCGCGGTGCTGCTGCTGGTGCCAAAGGGCATCCTGCACGCCGACAGGAAGTAGCCGGGCCGGCCGCAGCCGCCGCCCCTGACCGAGGCCGGCCTCGGTACCTCCGTCCCTCGCCCCTGTCGTATACTGTTCGTCCGCTCTCAGGGCGGCTGCCGCGTGGCACCACGGAGAGGTGTCCGAGTTGGCTTAAGGAGCGCGACTGGAAATCGCGTGGGCGGGGATGACCTGCCTCGTGGGTTCGAATCCCACCCTCTCCGCCATCACCCTTCACGGGTGACCGGAGCGCCCGCGGCTCGGCGGGCGCCTCACCGGCGCACCGCCTCGGCCCTCCTGAGATCGCCTCGCGGAGAGGTGGCAGAGCGGTTGAATGCGGCGGTCTCGAAAACCGTTAACCGGGTCCTCTCGGTTCGGGGGTTCGAATCCCCCCCTCTCCGCCATTTGCAGGTATTTTCCCCTCTCTCCCACTCCCCTAGTGGGCCGTCAGGCGGTCGTTTCGTTGGCCAATTTTGGCCAGGACGACCGGTGAGGAAGGCCGACGACCGCCATCACGAGCCAAAGATGCGGCTTCCACACCCGGTTGTCAGGACCAACGAGAGCGCGACCTGCTTATAGGACCCGCGGGGAGTCACCACGGTCGCCTAATCGCTGATAGCGTGGCTGTCGGAGATTTTCGCGTTCGCAGATCCCTTGGAACTTTCGACCTGGAGCGGACAGGTAGGGGCATGGAGGACTCCTTTCGGGCGCGCGTGAGGGCCGGGGACGCGGACGCCTTTGGCACGCTCTTCGACGAGTTCGCGCAAGCCATCTATCGCTACGCCTGCCGAGTCACGGGTGACCCGACCACGGCGGAAGATGTGGTCGGGCAGACCTTCCTTGACGCTTGGCGCCTCCGGCGAAGGGTGCGGCCGGAGGGCGACAGTCTTGAGCCGTGGCTGTACGGCATCGCCACGAATGTCCTGCGCAACGCTCGCCGGTCCACGAGGCGGTATCGAGCCGTGCAGCAACGCCTCCCGCATCCGGAGCCGGTGCCGGACCACGCTGACGACCTGGTGCGGCGTGAGGCCGAGGCGGAGGAGCGTGCCGCCGCCCGGACCGCGCTTGGTGCACTGCGGCCAGCCGAACGGGAGGTCGTCGCGCTCTGCACATGGTCGGGCCTGACCTACGAACAAGCTGCGGAGGCGCTTGGCGTGCCAGTCGGCACGATCCGCTCGCGCCTCTCGCGCGCCAAGTCGCGTCTCGAGCACATCGGTCGGCGTGAGCTTCAAGCGGTGCGCTCTGCAACGACGGAACTTAACCAAGCCAGCGGACAGGGAGGGAGTGTCTGCGCCGGCTACGCGGCGCCGAAGAAGGAGAGGAGCTGATGAGCACGCATCCGACCGACAGAGAGCGAGACATCGACGCTCGGCACCTGGAACGCCTGCTGCCGGCGCCCCCCGTTCACGAACCTTCAGAGGATCGTCTTCAGGAGCTGCGCTGGTGCGTGATGGGCGAGATCCGGGCCCAGCGGCCTCGGCGGCGCCGTCGACGCCTGGTCGCGGTCATCGTCGTCGGGGCGACCGCTGCCACGCTCTTCGCCGGCGTGACGATCGCGACCGAATCGGGCTCTCACCGGCAGGACGCGGACGACCTTCGCATGACAGCTGCCACAGACCTGGGTCACACGGGATCGCCGTCGCCGTACCCGACAAACGCGAACGGCCAGACCTACGGGCCGAACCACCCAGGCGCGGGGACGCCCGAGCTGATGCTCGCGCACGCGGAGCGCGGCGAGAACGGCTATGCGTACTGGTCGGACATGATGGGTCCGCTGCCCGCACAGGGCGAGTACGAGTGGTTCGAGGCGACGCGCGGCAAGCAGCGTGAGGTTCCCCTGTACCAGTCGGATGGCGTGACGCAGGTCGGCGTGTTCCTGGCTGGCAACGGCGACGAGACCGCGGAGCAGCCGCCCGCCTGGCTCTTCGAGCAGATGAAGGACATGGCGGCCCAGGCTGGAGACGCCGACGCCTGGGCATGGTTCGTACTCACGACGAACGAGCAGGCGGCGATCGCGATCGGCAACTCGACGACTGAGATGACGGACCACGAGAGGCCCGTGTACCTCACCGTCCTCCTCGGCGACTTCACCAACTGGCTGTGGTCGCTGCGCGAGGGAGCCGAGGCTCCCGAGTACAGCTGGATCTTCCAGATCATCGACCCGGAGAGCCATCAGTCCTTCATGACAGGCGCGGGGACGAAGCCGTTCGAGGGGGCGCAGGGTCTTGACCTGAACATCGTCGGCCTGCGCGACCGAGTGGAGCTGTAGGCGATGGAGTCCTCCGCAGCTCAGTCCGCCCGCGAGTTCGAGAAGCGCATCACCGACCTTGACATCACGCTCTTCGACGCGGTCGTGAGTCAGTCCAATGCGAAGGACCGCCGCTCGTGGCTGGCCGTGCAGCGGGCGACGCGAGAAGCACGCGACTCGTTCGTGTATCTGGAGATCGGCTCCTACCTGGGCGGCAGTCTGCAGCAGTACCTGCAGGACCCGAAGTGTCGGCGAATCTACTCCATCGACAACCGGACCCGGGACGCCAGGCACGGCGACAACTCAGAGCACGCAATGCTCGAGAACCTGCGTCGCGTCGAAGCCGGTGCGATGCACAAGCTGGTCTGCTTCAGTACCGCGGCGAACGGCGTACCCGAGGACGCCGTCGAAGAGCACCCCGACATCTGCTTCATCGATGGCGAACACACGAATCGAGCGGTACTCGACGACTTCGCCTTCTGCCTGCGCGTCTCCGCTCCCGATGCCACCTTCGTCTTCCACGACGCTGGGAGCACGCGACCGAGCATCAGAGAATGCCTGCGCCTCCTCAGACGCGCAGGCCGTACCTACGTTGCCTACAAGCTCCCCGGCAACAGCTTCGTCCTCGCCCTGTGGGGGAGCCCTGCGGGGTCTGACCCCCGCATCCGCCGCATGGCCGTGGCAGTCAAGGGAGAACGCTGGTTGTGGACGTCGGGTCTCTCTCGGCGAGCGCGACGCAGAGTCCCGTCGGCGCTTCGACCGGCGTTCGCGGCCTTACGCAATCGCGTTTGGGCATGTGGATAGCGAGCGTCCGATCGACGACCTCGTGGGAGAAAGGCAGTCTGCCTAAGACGAACGCTCAGGCTCGTGATAGCGTCATATACAGAAGGCGGGCGTCTGTGTCGAAGACTAGCGCAGACTGTCTAATTGTAGTTAGAGCGACACGGGTTCGAAGCCGCAGTGAAGGGGCCAAGGGCAATGACAAGAGCCAGCGTGGGTGAGGGCACGTCAGCATCACCGGGGGCGCGACAACACCGCCCGGCATGCGGACTTCGTGACCTCTCCAACTCCCACGGCTGGCTTTCTCAGGCCCAGGCCAATTCTCCGGCGGCCTCCGGGGCGTGCAGCTCTAACAAGCGCGTCAACCTGATTCGCAGCAGGTCTGGCTCTGACAGTTCCAGCCAGACCGCTCACAGGTTACGCGCGGTGCGTTAGCTGTGGCACAGCGGA
>DAIQNY010000212.1:0-5960 GCA_036788155.1 Actinomycetota bacterium
CCCCGACCGGCGGTACGGCGCCGTCACGGTCGACGTCACGCCTGGGCCGGCGCCGGTCATCACCAGCATCTCGTCCTCCTCCGCGCCGGTCGGCAGCACCGTGAGCATCACCGGCCGCAACTTCACCGGACACGGGGGAGTGCCTGAGGTCCTCTTCCAGGGCGTCGCGGCCGAGCTGACCAGTGTCACCGACACCTCCATCTCGGCCGTGGTCCCGGGCGGCTGGCAGACATGGAACACGTCGCAGCTCATGTACGTGTGGGTGCGCACCTGGGGCCAGGAGTCGGGCGCCGTGCAGTTCACGGTCACCGATATCGTGCCGATGCCGCCCTCGGTGACGTACGTCAACCCGTACCCGTACGAGATGGACGGCAGTCCGGACGCCAGTCCCGGCGACACGCTGTACATCGAGGGCTGGGGGTTCTCTCCCCAGCCCGCCTCCAACCTGGTGCGCTTCTCGGGCGGCTCCGTGGTCGCCGCGGAGACGTACACCGCCAAGACGTGGGTGGGCACGAACTACGGCGTCCTGTCCGTCACCGTTCCGGACGGCGCGCAGACGGGCCCGTTGCAGGTGCGACGCAGCGACGGGGACTGGAGCTCCGGCGTCACTGTGACGATCAACCCGGCCACCGTAGTGACCGCCGGCCTGCACCAAAGCTTCAACGGCATCGTCACCGCGCCGCAGCTGGTGAGCAACGGCACCTGGGGCAACGAAGAGTGGCTGCTGCAGGGCTCGGGCTTCATGAAGCTCCGCATCGCGACATACTCCGAGGCTACGCCCGGCGTCTTCTGGCTCGACATCCGCCGTAACGGAGTGACCGAGACGCGGATCATGCGCGCCGTCTCGGACACGCTCGCCGTGCCGCATCGCACGTGGGGCGAGCAGCTCATGTTCCCGGACGAGCTGTTCGCGGACGCGCAGCCGGGCGACTCCGTCGAGCTGCGCGTCCGCGGAGACGAGCTGACCAACCGCTACGAGCGCACCTCTGGCTGGTTTCCGGTGACCCTCGGCGAGCGCCCGTTCTACGGTTCGATCGAGTCTCTGCCGTCCAAGGATCTCGTCGCCTGGTGGGGTCCGAGCGCCACCATCGCCAGGGGCAGCTGGCTGCGTATCACCGGGTCAGGGGACACCCAGCAGCTCACCGCCCCCGGTCTGTGGTCCGGCACGCTGCCCATGGGCGCCGACGGCATCGTCGTCAAGCTGGTGCCGCTCTCGGCCAACGGCACCTACACCATCACCAACCACACCAGCGGCGAGTCCACGCAGCTCGTGGTCGGTGACGTGGGCGAGTTCGGCACCCGGACCTACGGAAGCGACACGCAGAAGGACCTTCACACTGCCGGCGTCCGCATGCGCTTCGCCGGCACTGAGGTCACCGTGCCGCCGGGCGCGTTCTCCACGGACGACCTGGGCCCGTTCAGCACCTGCTTCACGATTTACGTGAGCCATGACCCGAGCAACGCCATGCCGTGGGACCCCGTGATCACCGACGGCGGCCGAACGTTCAGCGTGAGCGTGTTTCCCCACGTCACCCGGCTGCTCAAGCCCATCACGGTGACGGTGCCGTATGACCCCGCGGGCCGCACAACCGTGCCGTTCCTCGGCATGTGGGACCAGAGCAGCGCTCTCTACTACGACTTTCGCCTGTCTGGTGCCCAGATCGACACTGTCAACCACAAGCTGACGTACACGATCCCGGCCGGCGAGTACGTGGACCCGACGGCGAGGAGATCGGTGGCGAGTACCTCGTCGGGCGCGCCGCCGCTGCGCGGCGCCGCTGCGCCGGCCACTGTCGAGGGCGCGCCGCCGCTGCGCGGCGCCGCGCCCTCCGGCCTCACCTTCGACGAGGCGTTCGACAAGGTCGGCGCCGTCTCCCACAAGGTGCCGACCAGCGGTCAGGACTTCGTCTGGCACTCGCCGCGCGACACCAACTGGGGCATCCGGGTCGATGCGGTAACCGATCCTGCGTCAACGAGCTACGTGTCTCCCGACAAGGCGCAGCACGTGCTGGACGTCGCCGTCGCCACATGGAAGAACCTGGTCGGCAAGGGTTGGAGCGAGCCGGAGGCGATGATCACGCTCACCGTTCGCGACTACGGCGACCCCGGCGTGTACCAGGGAGCCACCACGAAGGGCGTCTTCGGGCAGCCGTGGGTCTACGTCAACAGCCGCCTGACGGCGGGCGCGCGCATGGCTACGGCCGTCTCTCACGAGATGGGGCACGTGTTCCAGCGCCAGCTCACCACCAACCTCGGCACGACGTGGGTAGACGAGGCGGTGGCCGAGTGGGTGGCCTGGGACACGCTCGGAGCCTCGGCCTGCGACCTCCAGGCGAGCTTCGAGACCGGCTGCGACTTCCCCACGGCGCCCTTCCCGGACGGCTTCTGGTGGGGCTACACGCCGGAGCAGGCCTACGGCGCCGGCGCGTTCATCATCTGGCTGGCGGACACCTACGGTCCCACCGCCGTTCTGAACATCTACGACAAGCTGGCGTACGACCCGGACTACTGGTACGACGCCCGGGCCACGTTCCTCGCGGCCACCGGCCGCAGCGTTCCGCAGTTGGTGAGCGAGTTCGCCCCGGAGTTCTGGCTGCAGACCTACGACCCCATCCGCGCCTACACCTGGTCGAGTCGCGTCATCGACCGCCTCCCGGACTACACGGGCAAGACGGTGCAGCTCACCATGGGCGCCGACTCCAGCCTGGGGCTCGCCTTCGGGCCGACGTTTGAGTTCGCCGCGGCGCTGGCTGGCAAGCCGATGGTGGCCCGAGCGCCGGCGCTGCCGGAAGGCGCGGTGCTCAATGTGTACCGGGACTCGACCGGCGTCGCGGCTCCGCCGTCCGCGCCGGTCCTCGTCGGGACCATCTCGAGCCTCACGCCTGTCCTGGATCTGGGGACGTACGCCGGCGACTGCTACCGCGTGGTCGCGGTCACGCCCGCGGGCGCCGGCCTCTCGGCGAGTCTCACCGTGGAGGCGGTCCGCCTGCTCTCAGTCGTGCCGGCGAGCGCGTCCAGGGCTGGCGGCGCCACGATCACGCTGACCGGCTGCGGCTTCGGCGACCGCAAGGGCCTCGTCATGGTCGGCGCCGCTGTGGTGGACGACAACGCGATCAGTACGTGGACCGACAAGAAGATCGTGTTCACCATGCCCAACATGGGCACTTCGACGGGCGTCCAGACGGTCCTGGTCCAGCCGCTCGTCGGCGGGCCGGCCAATACGATGAACCTGACGGTGATCTGAGCGGGCGGCGACGGGCAGGCGCCGAGGGCAGGACGAGGGGGCGGCGGAGCTGGAACCGCCGCCCCATCGTCCCGCCGCCCCGGCCGGCTCTCTCGCCGCCCGTCGCCGTGCTCTCGTCGCTCCCACGCCCTCGGCTCTCTCGCCGCCCCCACGCCCTCGGCTCTCTCGCCGCCCCTTGACACGTCGACGGGTTAACTCGCCCACCGGTGGGCAGTCTCCTATCAGCATCGTTACCACGACGGGAGGGGGACTCCGTGGACCAGGCAATCGACCTTAGGCGCGAGTACGAGGCGACGCTCGCGCGGCCGCGCTACGTGTACTCCTCGGGTGCGCGCATCTTCTTCCGCAGCATGGACAGGCTGGCCGGCAAGGAGGAGACCCTGCCCAAGGTGCGAGTCATCGAGTCGCTCGCCTCGATCCCGTACAGAGCTTGGGAGAGCCGCCAGTACGGGCGCATCCAGCGCCACTACGGCGACCCGGGGATCGTTCACGACGCCCAGCAGATCCTGCGGTACGGACGGGCGGCGCAGGACAACGAGGTCCAGCACCTGCGCATCATCGAGGAGAAGCTCCGTGCAGAGGCCGCCAAGGACCCGCGGTACATGACCCGGCCGCTGCCGGAGCTCATGTCGGAGTCGTACAACCTGTTCTCGGCCACGCTGGCACGTCTCGGGATCCGCAGGGCGTTCCTGCTGAACGCTGAGTTCGAGGACCACGCGGAGCACACCTACGCCGAGCTGGTGCAGGCACACCCTGAGTGGGAAGAAGCGCCGGTGGAGGACGGTGAGGCGGTGCGCGAGTATGCGGCCTACCACGGCCTGGATGGGTTCGCGAGCGTGGCCGATGTGTTCCGCCGGATCGGGCTCGACGAACGTGACCACCGGAACGCGAGCTTCGCGTTCGCCGGCATGCACGAGCACATCGTCCGCTACGAGGGCATGCCGGAGGTGCCGGGGGAGAGGAGCGCGGCGGCGTGAGCCGCCGCTGGGCGGCGCCGCACGCGGCCCGGCGCGCTTCGCGCCGCCGCCGCCGGGAGCCGGACGTCCCGGATGCAGCTACACTGGACGTCCGATGATGCACGTCCGAAACGCCGCGCTCCGCGCCGCCGCACTCGCCGCCGTCGCGCTTCTGGCCGCCGTCCTGGCGGCCCAGTCGGCTGCCGCCGGCCCGTACGCCAATCCCTCGCCCTCGGAGATCCGCGCCAAGCTCCAGTCTGCGGCCGCCGCCCGGTCCATCCCGCCCAAGATCCTCTACGGCATCGCCTGGCAGGAGAGCACCTGGCGGCAGTTCGACGCGAACGGCGACCCGCTCATCGGGTACGACGGCAAGGGCATCGGCATCATGCAGGTCACGACCATTCCCGCCGGCGTCGACGTGGAGCGCCTCAAGACCGACATCGACTACAACATCGCCGTCGGAGCAGACATCCTCGTCGTCAAGTGGGGATACGCGCCGTCGGTCTTCCCGGTCATCGGCGACGGCGACCCGCGCTGCTACGAGAACTGGTTCTTCGCCGTCTGGGCGTACAACGGCTGGGTGCGCGGCAACCCGTACCGTACCGCATCTGGCAGCACGTCGCCGACGGCCGCGGCCTGTGGACGGGGCTCGCCCTGACACCGGTCCCGGAGGCCTGGCTCGTGAGCGGCTTCCCTGTCCCGCCGGTCTCGACGCCGCAGCCGGCCCACTGGTGGAGCCCCACGCCGCGGCCGCAGCCTGTCTTGAGCGTGCCCAGGGTCCAGAAGAGGGTCAAGGTCGGCGACCGCTTCACCGCCTCCGGCACCCTCTCTCCGCGCCATGAGGCCGGCGTCCACTCGGTCGAGCTGCGCCTGTACCGCAAGAACGGCTCTCGGTGGGTCCTGCGTCGTACCGCGCCGACTACCAACCGCGACGCCGGCGGCGTCGGCGCCGACCTCACGCGCTGGGCCAGGACCCTCACGCTCGGCAAGGCCGGCCGCTGGAAGCTCGTCGCCTACGCGCTCCCGGACGCCGACCACGCCGCCGCCACCTCCAAGGCGGCTCATGTGACCGTCGTGCGCTGAAGGCCGGACGCGTTCGGCTCGCGGCGGCGGCCGACCGGACCACGTCGCCTGCGCTCGGTCCGGCCCCCACTCCGCGCTCTATCCCTCATCTCATCGCGGCCTTCGTCCGATAGGATTCCTGTCGCCACGATCCGCGGGGCACGTCGGTCGTGGAGAGTGGACGGTCGGCTCTTGGAGGCGCCATCGCGAGCGCCAGAGGGTGACGGCAGCGGGGGAGGGGACATGCTCATCGCGACGTTCGGACCCACCACGGCCTGGGTGGGCAAGACGATCAGCTACGACGACGGCCGCTACACGCTCGAGGACTTCGGTGAGATCGGCGCGTCGGCAGTCGTGGACTACGACCGCCACGGTCACCTCGTTTGGGCCTACGACGGCCTGCGCGAGTGGGTGTACCAGACCGCGGGCGAGCCTGTGCAGAGTGCCGCGGCGGCGGCGCAGGCCTCTGAGGCTGCGGCGACGGAGGGGCAGGGGGTTGCGCCCTCGGCGGCCGAGGCCCAGGGCGCGGGGCCCGCCCCGGCAGAGGCGCCTCCAGCCGGGGCCGAGCCTGGTTCCGCGGAGGCGCACGCAGCGGCAGAGGTCACTGCGCAGACACTGAACGTCGAGGCCTCAGGAGCCGTCGACGCCCAGTCTCCCGCAGCCGGTCCCGCGGCGGGCGAGCAGGAGCCCGCGGTGGA
>DAIQNY010000213.1:0-5789 GCA_036788155.1 Actinomycetota bacterium
AGCGAGGCGTTCGACGTGTACCTGCGGCGCGGCGCGCCGGCCTGGGTGGACCGCCGCCGGCTGGCCCTGGGCCGCGCCCTCAAGCTGCTGCGCGCCTCGGGCGCCCTCCCGGTGCTCGCCCACCCCGGCATCATCCGCACGGACCCCGCCGGCCTCAACCAGATAGTGCGTGACGCGGCGCGCGCCGGCATGGCCGGCATCGAATGCTACTACCCCCTGCACGACCGCGAGACGGTCCGGCGCTGTCTGGGACTCGCCGAACGGTACGCGCTCGTCCCAACCGGCGGCTCCGACTACCACGGAACTGTGAAACCGAAGGCCCGCCTCGGCGTAGGGTCCCTCGGCGGGCCCGTCCCCGACCAGGTCCTCGTCGACCTTCGCTGCCTGGCGGAGGATCAGCTCGAGCGCCTCGCGTGACCGCGCAGGCGGCGTCCCGCTGGCCGTGGCCGCCGGCACGTCGCCGTGCCTCCGGGATACCCCTACGGGGCGGCGGTGCCCGAGGCTGCACGCCTCAGGACTTCAGTGTATTGTCCCGCATTCCCCCCGGGGGTATAGTCGCTTGTGTGGAAGAGTACATGGACCAGGATGAGGCAGGGCGCCTGATCAACCGTCTGCGCCGGGTCGAGGGCCAGTCCCGCGGCCTGCAGCGGATGATCGAGCAGGGCCGTCCCTGCGAGGAGATCTTCACGCAGCTCGCCGCCACCAAGGCGGCGCTCGATCGCGTGGGCGTGCTGCTCATCTCGCTCAAGATGCGCGAGTGCCTCAACGAGGAGGCCGGCGACCAGATCGCCTCCCCCGAGGCCGTCGAGAAGGCCCTCGAGGCCTTTCTCAAGTACGCACGCTGCGTGAAGTAGCCGGACGGCACCGCGTGGCCGAGAGGTTCGACCCCGCCAGGGCGGACAAGCTCGACAACCCGGAGCGGCTCGTCGAGCTGCCGCCCGCCAAGCTGGTGGAACTGCTCCGCATCAGCGGCGCCGAAACCGTCGTGGACTTCGGCGCCGGCACGGGCATGTACTCGCTGCCGCTGGGTGACGCCGTCCCCCTTGGGAGCGTGCTCGCCGTCGACGAGCAACCGCCGTTGCTGGACCGTCTGCGCGCCAGGCTCGACGCGCACCCGTCCCGCGGCAACGTGCACCCCGTCCTCGCGGAACGAGGGCGCGTCCCGCTGCAGGACGGCGTGGCGGACCGGATGCTCATCGTGAACGTGGTACACCACTTCGACGAGCAGGCGCCGGCGGAGGTCTTCCGGCTGCTGGCTCCGGGTGGCATCCTCGTGGTGGCGGAGTACGCACAGATGGACCGCCCGGTCGGACCGCCCAACGAGCACGTGCTCCCCCTCGACGAGGTGCGCGCCGTGCTCACCCGGGCAGGTTTCACAGAGCTCGCCGTGTACGCCCCGGGCACCGTCGGCCGCTACCACACGGTGATCGTCTCGGAGAAGCCGCGACCGTGAACGAGCGGGAGACGGCCGGCTCCCCGGCGGTCATGGCCGCCGGCGCCGGCCGGCCGCCGGGCCCGTCGCTCGTCTCCCACGTGCTGGCGCGGCACGGCACGGGGCTCGAGGCGTCGCTCGAGCGGCTCGTCGAGCCCTTCGGCGGCTGGTCCGCCCTGGTGACCCAAGGAGAACGGGTCGCCGTCAAGATCAACCTGCTCCGCGCGGCGCCGCCGGACAAGGCCGTTACCACGCACCCCGAGACGCTGGGCTGTGTGCTGCGCGCGCTCAAGGCAGCCGGGGCTCAGCCCTTCGTGGCCGACAGCCCCGGCGGCCCCAACGGCCCGGCCAAGGTCGCGCGCGCCTACAAGATCAGCGGCATCGCCGACGTGTGCGCCGCCGAGGACGTGCAGATCGTCGACGTCGAGGACGACCGGGCCGTGCTCCAGGCACCCGAGGGGCGCCTCTACCGGTCCTTCCCCATCGGCAAGGCGTTCCTGGACGCCGACGCCGTCGTACAGGTCGGCGTCCTCAAGACCCACCAGCTCATGCGCCTCACCGGCGGCGTCAAGCTCACCTACGGCGTCATCCCCGGTCTGGCCAAGGCGCACCTCCACGTCAAGGCACAGCGCCGCGCCGACTTCGCCGACATGCTGCTCGACCTCCATCTCGCGCTGCGTCCGCGGTTCACCATCATCGACGGCATCATCGCGATGGAAGGACAGGGCCCCGGCAGCGGCGCTCCGCGCGAGCTCGGGTCGCTCTTCGCCGCGCACGACTGCCTGGCGCTCGACGCCGCGCTCGCCGACCGCACCGCCCACGACCGCGACCGCGTCTACACGATCGCCGCGTCGATCAGGCGCGGCCTGCTGGACCCGGCGGAGCCGTACCTGCCGGTCGGCGACCCCATCGAGCCGGACCACGACTTCAAGCCGGTCCGCAGGGACATGCAGGAGCTCCTGCCTCCGGCCCTGCACCGCCTGGCGCGGAACCTCATCACCGCCAGGCCGCGCCTGGTGAACCCGGACGCCTGCATCCGCTGCAACGAGTGTGCGGCCATCTGCGGCACGCGCGCCATCGCCATGGATCCGCTGCCGGTCTACGACGACGCCGCCTGCGTGCGCTGCTTCGCGTGCACGGAGGTCTGCCCCACCGCGGCGATCGACACCGTCTCGCCGCCGCTGGTGCGGCTGCTCGGGCGCGGTCGCTGACCCGTGTCCGCGCCCCGGGGGATCCGCTCAGTCCGGCGGCCACGGCCGATCGTCGACGTCCGTCCGGCGTGCCGGAGCGACACCGGTGGTCTCCGAGCCCAGCGTACGCCTCACCCGCCGGCCTCGACGTGGAAGACGACGACCTCCGGCCGGCAGAAGGCGCGGAACGGCAGCATGCTCGTGCCGACGCCGCGCGTCACGTAGAGCGGTCGGCCGCCGACGTCGTAGGCGCCCTCGGCGAACTCCGCGTGCGGGTCGCTCAGCATGATGCGGCGGCCGGGCAGCGGCAGACAGATCTGGCCGCCGTGAGTGTCGCCGGCGAGCGTGAGGTGGAAGTCGCCGGGCGCCGTCCGCTTGACCACGTTGGCGTGGTGCGTGAGCAACAGGCGCAGGCTGCCGGCACGGCGGTCCAGCGCGGACAGCACCGCAGGCAGGTCGTCGTGATCGCCCGCCGTGTCGTCCACCCCGCCGATCTCGACTCTCGCCCCCGCGTGCTCCACGGACGCGACCTCGTTGTCGAGCAGGCGCACGCCGCAGCTCTCGACGAACGCCGGCTCGGTCGGCCTCACGAACGGCGCCTTGCTGTCGCCGTGGTCGTGGTTGCCGAACACGCCGAAGACGCCCAGAGGCGGGTGGAGCCGCAGCAGCTCGCGACGCAGTCGGTCGAGACCGTGTCGGCCCCCGGCGAAGTCGCCGGTGACCAGGACGAGGTCCGGCTCCGCCTCCAGCGCGAGATCCACGACCTTGCGCGCGGCGCGAAGGTTGAGGCTGGGAGTGAACCCGGCGTGGAAGTCCGAGAGCTGCACCACGGTGAGGCCGTCGAGCGCCGGGTCGGCATCCGGCGCCGGCAGGCGCAGGTCGACGCGGCGCACCCACTGCGCCTCGTGCAGCAGATAGGCGAGAGCGAGGGCGGCGGCCCCGGTGACCGCGGCCGCCGCCCTCAGACCGTTACGCGCAAGCCCGTTCAGGCGACGTCGTCCGGCGCCGTGCCGGCGGGGCCGCCGTAGGCGTCTTCGCCTCCGGCGCCGTCGCCGCCCGCGTCCATCTGCGCGCGCAGCCGCTCGCGGGTCTCCTCGATCTTGCGCCGCAGCGCCTCGTTCTGGTCCGCCGCCGAGTCCTTCCCCGCGCCGATGGCGCCCCTGATCCTGTCGACCTGCCCGCTGATGCCGCCCTGGCCGAGGAGCTGCTCGCGCGTCTCACGCCCACTCTTGGGCGCGAGCAGCAGACCGGCCACCACGCCGACGACGGCGCCGACCAGGAACCCTCCGCGCTTCTTCTTGTCCGCCATCCTCACCGTCCTCTCAGATCGCCTTGCGTCAGTATCTCAGATGCCGCCGCACCCGTCGCCGGCGGCCTTACGCGCCCTCAGGCCATGCGCGTACCGTTGATCACGATGCCGAAGCGGCAGCCGAGGGACTCCGCCGCCCGCCGGCACATCACCATCCTGTCGAGGAAGATCTCGAAGTACTGCATCACCTGGATGATGTCCGTGTCGATCTCCAGTTCGAGCGTGATCGCGCGCTCCTCGGAATCCACCTTGATCGCCGACCGCGTGGTCGCCATGTTGACGCGGTCGTGGATGTCGTCCGTGTCGGGGTCGATGACCCTGACCCGGCCACGGTGCACGTCTCCCTTGTCGCCGAGGATCACCGCCGCGGCCAGCGGGCTGACCGGCTCGCCGTACTCCTCCTCGTGATTGCCGATGGCGACCATCACCTCGGCGTACTCGTCGGGGGGCATACCGAGGCGCTCCAGGATGTGCCTGCTGAGGAGCGCCGCCCCGATGCCGTGGTCCATCCGGTTGATCCCGTTGCCGATGTCGTGGAGGTAGCCGGCGATGGCCGCCAGCTCGGCCGTCCTCTGCGGGTAGCCTAGCCGCAGCAGCACGTCCTGGGCCACGGTGGCCACCAGGCCGCAGTGGCGCGGGCCGTGCTCCGTGTACCCGAGCACGCCCAGGTTCTCGTCGGCCTTGCGCACGAACACCTGGACTTCGCCGTCCCGGCGCACGTCCTCCAGCGTCACGCTCATCCGCCTACCTCACCTCGAATCCGTGCAAGGTCTCATCGGCAGGAGCATCCTCGACCGTGAGCCGCGAGACCTCCGCGGCCGGGGGCCCGACCCGGCACCAGTCGAGCATGGTGTCCACGGCCCGCGTGTCCCCCTGCAGGTGGAGCCGCACCGATCCGTCCGGCTCGTTGCGTACCCAGCCGCGCAGGCCGCGCAGAGCCCCCTCTCTACGGGCGGTCGCCCGGTAATAGACGCCCTGCACGCGACCGCTCACCTTGACCTCCACAGACTTCACGTCGGCCTCCTCCGGATAGGTGGAGTCTCCCCGCGCGTCCTCGCCGCCCGCAGACGCCCAGCCGATGCTCGCGCCCTCAGGGGCTTCGCCGAAGGCGGCTTCACGCCGCTCCTCCGGGCCGGCGTCGCGGATGAGCGGCACGAAGCGGCAGCGCGTGTCGTGCCGCTCCTCGAACGCGTCGCCGATCCGCTCGACGATGGTGAGCACCTGATCGCCGCGGCCGCGGCCGACGGGCACGACGAGCCGGCCGCCGTCGGCGAGCTGCGCGAGCAGCTCCGGCGGCACCTCCCCCGCGGCGGCGGCCACGAGGATCCCCTGAAACGGCGCCTGTTCGTGCCAGCCGCGGGCGCCGTCGCCGATCGCCTGATGGACGTTGTCGTAGCCGAGTCGGGCGAGCGTCGCACGGGCCCGTTCCGCGAGCGGAGCGAGCCGCTCGACCGCGAAGACCTCGCCCGCCACCTCCGCGAGCACGGCCGTCTGGTACCCGCTCCCGGAGCCGACTTCCAGCACCCGCGAGCGCACGTCCACCTCCAGCAGCGCGGTCATCAGCGCCACCATGTACGGTTGCGAGATGGTCTGCCCCAGACCGATCGGCAGCGGCGAGTCCGCGTAGGCCTCCGAAGCCGAGGACGTCGGCACGAACAGGTGCCGGGGCACGGAGCGCATGGCCGCCAGCACCTCCTCGTCGCGCAAGCCACGGCGCACGAGCTGCTCCTCGACCATGCGCAGGCGGCGGACGGCGAAGTCCGATCCGCCGGCGCTCATCGCTCCGCTCCTTCGCCGCCGGCCGCCTCGCCCGGCGCCGGCCGATCCGCGGCGAGCGACTCCGCGTGCGGCTCGGGCG
>DAIQNY010000214.1:0-5627 GCA_036788155.1 Actinomycetota bacterium
GCCGACGCCGCCGCGCCCGACGCGCCGCGGGGCGGCACAACGGGCGCGGCTCCCGGGGCCGCGCACGGCAGCACCGCCGCGGCCATGCCCGGGCGCAGGTGGGGCGCGCTCCGCAGGGAGTGGATCAAGCTGCTGTTCCAGCGCCGCAGCTACCTCATCTGGGGCGGCGCCTTCATCATTCCCTTCCTCATCGCGCTCGCCTTCTACCTCACGCGCGACGACCCCGGCGGCGGCGGGCCGGTCTTCATGGAGCGGATCACCTCCAACGGCATGTTCGTCGCCCTTGGCGCGCTCACCGTGCTCATCCCCTTCCTGCTGCCCATGGCCGCCGCCATGGTGGCCGGCTACATGATCGCCGGCGAGGCCGAGCTCGGGACCCTGCGCATCGTGCTGCTGCGGCCCACGCGGCGCGGCGCCTTCCTCCTCGCCAAGTGGACGATGGCCATGGTCTACCTCGCGGTCGGCTTCGGCTTCATGCTCGCCGGCGGCCTGCTGTTCGGCGGCATCTTCTTCGGCCTCCACCCCATGGTCACGCTCTCCGGCAGCACGGTCGGCGTGTGGCACGGCCTTGGACTCATCCTGCTGTGCTGCCTGTACGCCCTCGCGGCGATGGCCTGCATCGTCTCCATGGCGCTGCTCTTCAGCACCCTCACCGACTCGAGCCTCACGGCGCTCATCGCGACCATCGTCATCTACATCGTGATCACGGTGCTCATCCAGTTCAGCTACTTCGACTGGCTGCGGCCCTGGGTGTTTCCCCAGTACCTCACGGAGTTCCTCAACTTCTTCCGCGATCCCATCAACTGGCGGCCGATCCTCAAGGGACTCGGCGTCTTCGCGCTGTGGAGCGGCGTCCTGACGACGGCCGCGTACCTGGCCTTCCGGCGCAAGGACGTGCTGTCGTAAGGTGGTGACGCCCGGTGCGGCCGGTGGTGCGCGCCGGTGGTGAAACACGACGGTCGATCCGGAGGTCCGCGATGCCCGAGACGATCCCTGCGACCATGCGCGCGATGCGGCTGGCAGCGCCTGCCCCCGTGGAGGAGGCGCCGCTCCGGCTCGTCGGGCTGCCCGTCCCCGAGCCGGGCCCGGGCCAGGTCCTGCTGCGGGTGCTGGCCTGCGGCGTGTGCCGCACCGACCTGCACATCGTGGAGGGCGAGCTGCCGCCGCACCGCTCGCCCGTCGTCCCCGGTCACCAGATCGTCGCCGAGGTCGTCCGGTTGGGGCAGGGCGCCGGCGACCTGGCGCCCGGCGGGGAGCCGGGGATGCGGCCGCTCGTCCCCGGCGACCGCGTCGGCGTGCCCTGGCTGCACCAGACCGACGAGACCTGCCGGTTCTGCCGGCGCGGGCAGGAGAATCTCTGCGAGCACGCGCTCTTCACCGGCTGGGATGTGGACGGCGGCTTCGCCGAGTACACCGTCGCGCCGGCCGGGTTCGTGTACCGGCTCCCGTCCGGCATGACCGCCATGGCCGCGGCCCCGCTGCTCTGCGCCGGTATCATCGGGTACCGCTGTCTGCGGCTGGTCGGCATCATCGGTGACGACGCCGGTCTGCCCGGAGGCGCCGCGCCGGAGGGGCCTGCCTCGGTGCGGGCGGAGCATCACGAGCCGAAGCGGTTGGCCATCTACGGCTTCGGCTCGGCTGCCTCCCTCTGCACTCAGGTCGCCATCTGGCGGGGGTGGGAGGTGTACGGCATCGCCCGCGACGCGGAGCACCGGGCGATGGCGCGCGAGCTGGGCGCCGTGTGGGCCGGCGAGACGGGTGACGATCCCGGCGTGCTCTACGACGCCGCGATCGTCTTCGCGCCGGCGGGCGAGCTCGCCGTCGACGCACTGCGACGATTGGACAAGGGTGGAGTCGTCGCCCTGGGCGGGATCTACAGCTCGCCCATCCCGCAGGTGGAGTACCCGTGGATCTACCACGAGCGCGTGATGCGAAGCGTCGCCAACTCGACGCGACAGGACGCCCGCGAGCTGCTCCGCGACGCGGCCGCCGTGCCCATCGTGAGCCGCGTGCAGCAGTACGAGCTCGAGCAGGCCAACGAAGCGCTGCTCGACCTCAAGGAGGACCGGGTACGCGGCTCGGCCGTTCTGCGCGTGGCCGAGGGCTAGGAGCGGAGGTGGTCGCGATCACCTGACTTGCGTTCTCCTTGCGCTTGCGTTTCGCTTGCGCTATCGTGAGAGCATGGCCGAGACGCTGACGAGGACGGTCCTCGACGGAGCCGATCCGGACGAGGTCCTCAGGATGGTTGACGCCGCCGCGCCCGGCCTGCGCCGCCGGCTCAGTGCTTCCGCCGGTGCAGCGCTGCGCGGGCGGCCGACGGCCGTGCGTCGCTACGTCGCGGCTCATCGCGAGCTCGTCGCGGCGTTGCTCGCGGCGGTCCACGAGGCGCGGCCCGAGCTGGTCCTGCGCGACGACTCCGGAGAGTACTGCGTCGCGCACGGCGACGCCTGCTCGCGGGCTCCCGTCGATCTGCTGCGCTCGTTCGCCGTCGACGCCCCGTTCTCACCCTGGGTCCGCGAGCGGGGTCTCGGCGCCGGCGTCGCGCTCGACATGGTCGCTCGCATGCGCGCCTTGCTGCCGGGCGCGGCGGCGCTCCCGCTGCCGGCGCGCGCGGCGCTGCCGCGGTATCCGGACCACCCGGAGGCGCTGCTGCGGTTCACCAGGCTGGTGGCCGAGGTTCAGCTCGCCGAGCGCTCCGACCTCGAGCGGATCCGCCAGGTGTTCGGCCTCAGCATCACGGAGCTGGGCGGCCTGTTTGGCGTCACCCGGCAGGCCGCCGGTCTGTGGCTCGCCGACGGTCCGCCCGCTGCGCGACGCGCGAAGGCGGCGACGGTGGCCGCCGCCGCCGACCTGCTGGCCCACCGTCTCAAGCCCGCCCGCGTGCCGGGCATCGTCCGTCGTCCCGCCGACGCCTACGGCGGGCGGACGATGCTCGAGCTCATCGCGCTGGACGAGCACGACTGGCTGCTCGAGTCGGTCCGACGCTCCTTCGACTACTCGACGACTGCGTGAGCGGCCTCGAGAGCGCGTCGCGCCCGTTTCTCACCGTGGTCCGAGGGGGCAGCTACGTGCGGGTGGCCGATCCCGCCTGGAAGGAGCCTCTCAGTGGGGCGTTCGCCAGGGCGGCGGGCGGCCGATGGAATCCTCCGGGAGCCTTCGCCGTCGTCTACCTGAACGCGGACGTGCCCACCGCCAGGGCGAACGTCCTGGCACGGTTCGCCGGGTTGCCGTACGGGCCAGAGGACCTCGAGCCCTCCGCCGCGCCCGTGCTGGTGAGCACTGAGCTGGATCACGAAGACCACGTGGACGTCCTCTCTGACGAGGGCTGCGTCGCGGTCGGGCTGCCACGGACGTACCCACTCGACGAGCGTGGCCGCCCGGTGACGCACGAGACGTGCCGGCCGATCGGCCTTGCCGCCTGGAATGCCGGAGTGCCCGGCATCGCCTGCCGGAGTGCGGCTCCGGCCGCTCCGGACGGCGCCGAGGAGCTCGCGTGGTTCCCGCGCGGCCGCACGCTCGCGGTGCTCGGCGTGCGGCCCTTCGCCGACTGGTTCTAGGGCAGCGGAGCGCTCTCCGGCGCGTCGTCAGCCGCCGGCGACCGGCAGGAGGACATCCACCCGGTCTCCGGCCGCGACCTGCGTCTCGAGGATCGCGTCGGCCGGTATCTGCCTGCCGTTCAGCGTCACGATCACCAGTAACCGGGAGCCGTAGAAGATGCGCTCTTCGTACTGAGGAGCCCGTGCGACCACTGCTCTGAGCGCTTGCCCCACGGTCGAGGCCTCACAGGCCACGTCCTGTGCAGGGTGTGGCGACGTGAGGGCGGCCGGCAGGCCGACTGTCACTGCTGGCACCTGTCCTCCGAGTGACGAGTGGGTTCCTTCCGATTATGCCATCCTGGTTATTGCGGCGCGATTCTCTCTATTCCATATCGGGAATAGGGACTTTTCGAGGGCGGCTGCGGCCGCCGGAGGAAGGAGCCGCGTGAACGTGTCTTCAAAGAGCAGATACGCGCTGATGGCGCTCGTCGAGCTCGACCTGCGCACGCGCGGGAGCGGCAGACCGGTGCGTCTGATCGATCTTGCGGCGGAGCGCGGGATACCCGAGCCGTACCTGGAGCAGCTCTTCGCGGCGCTGGGCCGCGCCGGACTCGTCATGGGCAGGCGCGGCGTAGGGGGCGGGTTCACCTTCGCACGCCGGCCTGACGAGATGACCGTGCTCGACGTGGTCGAGGCGCTCGACGGGCCTCGTGGCCCGGCGGACGGCGACGGCGCCGATCTCCCGGACCTGAGCGGCGCCGGCGCCGTCTGGCACGCCGCCGGCGATGCCTACAAGGGCGTGCTCGCCGGCACCACGGTGAGCGACCTTGCCGACCGCGAACGGCACCTCGGCAACGGCTCCGACTACGAGATCTGACAGAACGAGCAGAGGAGAGACCAGTGAGGATCGCAGAGGACATCACCGCCTTGATCGGCCGCACACCCCTGGTGAAGCTGCGCGCCGTCTCGGAGCGGTCCGGCGCCACCGTCGTGGGCAAGCTGGAGTCCTTCAACCCCGGCGGCAGCGTCAAGGACCGCATCGGTCTCTCGATGATCGACGCCGCCGAGGAGGCCGGCCTGATCGCTCCGGACAGGTCGACGATCGTGGAGCCGACGAGCGGCAACACCGGCATCGCGCTCGCCATGGTCGCGGCCGGCAGGGGGTACCGCGTGGTGCTGACCATGCCGGAGACGATGAGCGTGGAGCGCCGTACCCTGCTGCGCGCGTACGGCGCAGAGCTCGTCCTCACGGAGGGAGCGCAGGGCATGAAGGGCGCCATCGCGCGAGCCGCTGAGCTCGTGCGGGAGATCGACGGCGCATTCATGCCGCAACAGTTCGAGAACCCCGCCAATCCGGAGGTGCACCGCCGCACCACCGCCGAGGAGGTCTGGGACGACACCGACGGCAAGGTGGACATCTTCGTCGCCGGCGTCGGTACCGGCGGCACGGTGACCGGGGTCGGCGAGGTCCTGAAGGAGCGCAAGCCCGACGTCTACATCGTGGCCGGCGAACCGATTGACTCTCCCGTGCTCAGCGGCGGCCGGCCCGGCCCCCACAAGATCCAGGGCATGGGCGCCGGGTTCGTCCCCAAGGTGTTGAACACCGAGGCGTACGACGAGGTCGTCCAGGTGACCAACGAGCAGGCGTTCGAGGCGGCGCGCGAGCTGGCCTCCGAGGGCATCCTGGTCGGCATCTCGGCCGGCGCCAGCATTCCGGATTCGGCGGGGCTAGAGGACATCCGCGAACCCTCGCCGCGTCTTCATGAACCAGGCAAAACCAAGCTGCATCAGCGCATAGGCGATGACCGTCACCACGCCCAGCCAGAACCAGTCCGGCGGCTGATTCCACAAAAGCACGCGCCGCCCGTTTTCCACAACGGCGGAAAGCGGGTTGAGCAGCATGGCCGTGCGGTACGCCTGCGGCAGCGTCGGGGCGGTCAGCGGGAAGGAGACCGGCGTCAGGAAGATGAGCATCTGCAGGATCACGGACACATATAGACCCGCGTCCCGCACGTACACCCTCAACGATGCCAGGAACCACCCCAGCCCCAGGCACATGAGCACGAGCGGCACCATCACGATCGGCAGGTA
>DAIQNY010000215.1:0-5626 GCA_036788155.1 Actinomycetota bacterium
ACGGCCAGGGTGTAGCCGCCGCCCATGAGTCCCTCCGGCCAGACCAGACCGCTCGGTGGGTCAGCGATCAGCTGAGACGGTCAGGGAGGAAGCAGGTGCCCATCAGTGCGAAGGCTCTGTGCCAGGCGCTGGCGAGAAAGCTCGGTGGCACGCTCCAGCGTAGCCAGAAGACGATCTCCGGGCAGCGCCACTGGGTGTGGCCGATAGAGCGCCGGGTGCTCGGAGAGGAGTGGAACGAGTTTCTGCGAGCCTGAGCCACAGTTGTTCTTCCACCGATCACCGGATCACCGGATTGTAGCGAACCCCGTGGGCGTGGGTCTGGCGGCGCTACAAGTTCGGCGAAAATGCAAGCGATCTTCGAGCGGTGACCTGAGCGCTGTGGCACGATCCCGCAAAGCGGTGATCCGGTGATCGGCGATGCGTAGCCACGGTTCAGCCAGTACTTCTTTCACGCCCGCGATTTCCCATGTTGGTGCGCTCGGGCGCAGGATGGTGCTGGAGACGCCACCATGATCCTGCGCAGTCCCAGCGAACTCTACCTCCTGCACCTCCTCGTGCACCCGGCCAACCACACCATCGACCAGGTCATCGAGCGCGCAATCGAGACGAAGACCGTGTTCGTCCTTCAGTGTCGGTGGCGCCGAAATGGTGTGACGGTGGGTGGCGCCGAAATGGCGGCGTGGGTGCGGGAGCGGACGAGAAGTTGTCCAGGTCGGCGGGCTGGCGCGACGCTGGCGTGACCACGGAGGCGGTCTCCGGGGTGATGCCAGAAAGGAAGTAGGCCCGCAGCCGCTGGTACCGGCTCGGGCCCTGGAGGGTGCAACTCCGCTTTGCTACAGAAATGACCCTCGAGCAGTACGTAGCACAGAAGGCCTGGGAGGCGGCAAGTTTGGAGCGCTGCCCGGACCATCCTGAAGGCGGGTGCGGGTTCGGGCGGCACGGCACATACGGGCGGAAGTGTCCGGTGGCGTGCCAAGTAGCGCGCTGGTACTGCCCGATGGGCCACAAGACGTACAGCCTCCTGCCGGACTGCCTGGCGGCGCAGATGACGGGGACGCTGCACGCAGCGCAGCAGGCGGCTGCGGCCGTCGAGCGAGGGGAGCCCGTGCAGCCTCTGGTTGATCTGCTTCGACCCGCGGACGAGGCCGCCGATGCAGTGGGACTGGCGGCCGGGGTGCAGTGGATCAAACGCCGGTCCCGCAACGTGATAGCAGGGTTGTTGGTGGTCGCGGGGTTGATGCCGGAGGTGTTCGGGGACTGCTCGCCGACGGTTGACGGATTCGCACAACGCCTGGGCAGCGAGGCTGTGCTTGTGAGGCTGCGGCAGCGGTGCGCGGCGCACCTGCAGCGAGTGCCGGCGCCGATCGGCTTTCTGCGGGTGTCGGCGTCGTCGCACGCCGCCATGACCTCGAGCCAACAATCGATGCGCACTCGGAGATAGTCGATCTGGGGTCTGCTCGCGTCATCCGGGCCATCGAGCCCCGAGACCAGGAGCAGATTCATGCAAGACAGGACATATCGGTATCGCTATCGAATCACGCTGGACCGCAACGCGCTGGTCATCGACCGGGTCTGCGATTCGCAGGGCGAAGCGTTGTGGGATGAGTCCGACGCGGTCATCGAAGAGCTCGAGGGTGAGCAGGGGCTGCTGCACGCGATCGTGCAATGGCTGCAGCCACGGAGGGTGTACACGGACAACGGCGGCACCGAGACCGTCCGGCTCGTGCGGGCCTGTGAGCGACTCGGCATCGCGGTCGTGCGGCCCTGGGCCGGGTTGCCGCAGGCCAAGGGACGAGTCGAGCGCCTTCGCGGCATGCGCACGTGGGGGAAGCGATGAAGGGCCTCATCGAAGTGCCGGACGTCCACGAGATCGAAGACGCCCCGCAGACGGCGATCCTCGGCGTGCTGGAGCATACGCTGCAGGTGGCAGGCACGAGCCTGATTGTCGAGCATCCGCCGCTTGGCGCACTGGGCGAGTGCTACGAGGGGAGAGTTCCGCCGCGCAACGTGCTGCTCGCGCAGCTCATCGTGGACCGATGCTCGGAGCTGTCGGAGTTGATCGGCTGGTATCGGCGGAGCTGTCCGCGGACGCTGACCAACCAACCGTTGTTTGCCGAGGACAAGGCGGAGCAAGACCCGTTCTGACCTGATTGGCACATAGCGGGAGGATGCCAATGTCCACCGATACGGATGCGCCACTCACGGAGCGCGTTGCAGGAAACGTGTGTCTGCTGCCGATTGCCCGTCTGCGTACGAGCTATGGCTCGCTGCGTCCGGGAAGGATAGCGCCGCGGGCCGATCAGGGCGGCGAGCTTCCGCTGCGCGTGGCTCCTTGTCCCGACACGGGCGACGGCGAGTACTTCGAGGTCCTCGACGGATTCAAGCGACTTCAGCGGTGGCGCGAGCAGGGGGCGACCGTGGTCCCCGTCGTGATCGAGACGCCAGCGCACACCGTGCAGCACAAGAGGCTGCTGCTCGCCGTCAACGCGCCCGCGCGCACCCTCACCGCGCTGGACGAGGCGCGCGTGGTCTGCTCGCTGCTCGAGGAGGATGGCCTGACGCCCACGCGGGTGGCCCGTCTCGTCGGGCGCAAGCCGGACTGGGTGGAGCGTCGCAAGGCGATTGGAACGAGGTTGTCGCCGTCCGCCCAGGATCGCGTGGCTCGCGGCGCCTTGGGGCCGACGCTGGCGCACGCGCTCACATCGTTGCCCCAGTCCGAGCAGGACGCGCTGCTCGCGAGCATGGAAAGGCACGGCCTGAGTGCGCGCGAGTCGTTGATGCTCGTGGCAACCTGGCGCGTCGCAGATTCCTGCGACCGCAAGGAGCTGCTGCGCGACCCGCTGCAGCGGTTGCGCGGCGAGCGGGCGAACGCCCCGACGGTGTCACCCAGAGCCACCCAACTCGAGTCGGAGTTGCATCGTATTCGGCGAGCCCTGTCCGACCTCGCCGCATTCCAGATCCCTGCGGAGCTTTCACCTGCCGAGCAGCGGCGTCTTGAAGCGCTGCACCGCGCTGCGGTCGCAGACCTGCTGCGGCTTGCGGCCGAGCGGGCGATCCCGACACAAGCACAGGAGAATGACCATGATCGATATCGACCCAGAGAGCCTGATGACCCTTCCGACTTCCCCCCCGGACGAGGCGCAGCCGCCTCCGCGCAAACGGGGCCGCAAGCGTATCCAGATCCCGGACGAGATCCGTCAGGAGATCCTGCGCCTGCAGCCATTCTACAGCGCCCGGCAGATCTCTCCGCGCGTGGGGCTGAGCCGCAAGATGGTGGGTCGGGTGCTGCACGAGCACGGGCTCTCATCTGGCCCGCAACCGGGTCTGGAGCCCGAGCAGCCGGATGGCGACACCAGCAAGCTCGACTCGTTCCAGCTTCTTGTCGCGGAGAAGATGGCGCAGGGCCTGAAAGTGACTCGCATCCTGCGGGAGATCCGCAAGCTCGGATACCGGGGAGGACGCACGATTCTGGGGGACTACGTGCGGCAACTGCGGGCGCAAACGGGGGCGCTGCCGACCGCCTCGGTCAAGCGCCGGTTTGAAACGGGCGTGGCCGAGGAGATGCAGATCGACTGGTCTCCCTACGAGGTCCCGATCGGCGGACACCTCGTCAGGGTCCATGTCCTGGGCTGCCTGCTGGCCTGGAGCCGCAAGCTGTACGCCTATGCCTTCCGCGACGAGCGCCAGCCCACCCTGCTCGAAGGACTCGCATGCGCCTTCGTCTACTTCGACGGGGTCGCCGCCCGCATCGTGCTCGACAACATGTCGACCGCTGTGCTCGGACGCGTCGGCTCCGACGGCAAGGTGCTGTGGCACTCGCGCTTCCTGGACTTCACCCGTCACTACGGCACCGTGCCCTTCGCCTGCAGGGTCCGGGACCCTGATCGCAAGGGCAAGAAGGAGAAGTCCTTCCGTCTGCTCGAAGACGACTTCATCCGAGGATCCTCGTTCGACTCTCTCGATCACCTCAACGAGCAGCTGCGTATCTGGCTCGATGGCACTGCCCAGTGCGGCAACCTGCGCGTGCACGGCACCACACGAAGGGTCCCCAACGAGGCCTTCGAGCACGAGCGGCCTCTTCTCGTCCGCCTGCCCAATCACCCCTTCACCGTCTGCGAGCAGTCCGTGCGCGTCGTGGACCGTGACTCCACTCTGTCCATTCGTGGCACCCCCTACAGCGTACCTGCCACGCTCGCCAATCGCTCCGTCGCAGTCCACCTGTTTGCCGAACACTTCGAGGTGCTCGACCAGCACGGCCGGGTCGCATTCAGCCGCCGATACGTTTCCGAACGGGACAAGGGCCGGCTGGTCATCGACAAGACCCACTATGCCAACCTGCCTCGGCGGCCCCGCACCGGCAGCGCAGGCGACGAGCGCATCGACCAGGCCTTCGTCCGCCGCTTCGCCGAGCTGCAGCCTCTGGTCGACGGCTTGAAGCGTCGCATGAAGTCCCTGGCCCCCATCCATATTCGCACCCTGCTGCGGTTGTGCGACCGCTTCGGCGAAGAGGCGTTCCTGGTGGCAGCTCGCCGGGCCCAGGACTTCCGTCGCTTCGATGCCCTCGCCGTCGGGCGCATCCTCGAAAGCGACTACCCCGCCGCTGCCGCCCAGGCCGATGCGGCCTGCCCCGTCACGCCGCTGTCGGGCCACGGTCCCGCTGCTCTCGGCGAAGTGGACTCCGGCTCGCTCGACTCCTTCTCACGACTCGATTCGACGACCGCCCTGAACGAGGACGCCCATGGCTCGCAACAATAGACGCCCACCCGTCCAAGACCCCGTCGAAGAGCTCATCCAGCTCGCCATCGACCTCGACCTCACCGCCCTGGCCGCTGACCTGCGCGCGATCCTCGATCGCGCCGAACGCGAGGGCTCTTCCTTCACGGACTTCGGTCTCAGCCTGCTGCGCACCGAAGTGCTCGCTCGCAAGAACCGTCAGCTCCAGCGCGGTCTGCGACGCTCTCGCCTCGGCACCATCGAAGGACTCGAGGGCTTCAACTTCGCCATCCGCCCGCAGCTCGAACCTCGTGTCGTCAAGGAACTCTTCAACTGCCGATTCGTCGAGGACAAGCGCAACGTGCTGTGCCTCGGCCGACCCGGCTTGGGCAAGACTCGCATCGCCAAGGCGATCGCCCATGCCGCGTGCCTCGCTGGCTACTCCACCCTGTGCGTCGTCACTGCGGAGATGCTCGAGGAGCTTCATGCCTCCCACGCCGACGCCACCTTCAAGCGCACGCTGCGCCGCTACATCAAGCCTCAGGTCCTCGTACTAGACGAATTCGGATACGAGTCTTTCGACTCCACCGCCACCGCGTATCTGTTCCGGCTCGTCTCTGCCCGCTACGGCCAAGGTTCCATCATCCTGACCGCGAACACCGGCTTCACCAAGTGGAAGAACCTCTTCCCCTCCGAAGCCCAGGCCATCGCCACCGTCGACCGCCTCGTCGACCGAGCCACCATCCTCCGCTTCACTGGCAAGACCTGCCGCACCCCCCTCGAGATCTCCGGCGCCCCGCTGGAGTGACCCGTCAGCCCGAGCCCCCGCTCTCCGCGAGCCGGCCCTCGCTGCACCTCGATCGAATTCGGGGCCAGACCGCCATCCCCAATTCGGAAGCCACCGGCAATGACG
>DAIQNY010000216.1:0-5605 GCA_036788155.1 Actinomycetota bacterium
CCTGAGGACCTACGATGCTAGGTCAAGAACTGGCCATCAAAGCGGGGCAACTCCAGTACTGGAGGTCCTCGACGGCCTTCCCGTGACCGCGGTCGCCACGCGCTATGGGGTCAGCCGCCAGACGGTGCACCGCTGGCTGCGCCGCTACGGCGAGGCGGGTCTCGCCGGCCTCGCCGACCTCTCCTCGCGTCCTCAGAGCTGCCCTCACCAGCTGGCGGCCCACGTCGAGGAGCGCATCGTCGCACTGCGAGCAGTGCACCCCGGCTGGGGCCCGCGCACCATCGGCCACCGCCTCGAGCGCGAGGGCTTCACCCCGCCGCCGAGCCGCTCCTCGGTCTACCGCTGCCTCGTCAGGCGCGGTCTCGTCGAGCCACAGAAGCGCAGGCGCAAACGCGAGGACTACCGCCGCTGGGAGCGCTCCCGCCCGATGGAGCTCTGGCAGATGGACGTCATGGGCGGCGTGCGCCTGGCGGGTGGCGGCGAGCTCAAGCTGATCACCGGGATCGACGACCACTCGCGCTTCTGCGTCTGCGCGCACCTTGCGCCCAGGGCCACGGCACGGCCGGTCTGCGAGGCCTTCACGGCCGCCATGGCGCGCCATGGCGTCCCCGAGCAGGTGCTGACCGACAACGGCAAGGTGTTCACGGCGCGCTTCGGCCTCGGCTCCGGCGAGGTGCTCTTCGACCGCCTCTGCCGTGAGCACGGCGTGCGTCACCTGCTCACCGCACCTCGCAGCCCGACCACCACCGGCAAGGTCGAGCGCTTCCACAAGACCGTGCGCGCCGAACTGCTTGCCGGCCGCGTCTTTGCCTCGCTTGAGGAAGCCCAGGTGGCGTTCGACGCCTGGGTCCGAAGCTACAACGCAGAACGTCCCCACCAGGGGATCGGCATGGCGACGCCGGCCGAGCGCTTCGCGCCAGCGGCGCCGCCGGCGCCGCTGGAGGCTGCCCCTGAAGCAGAGCGCTCGGTTCCGGCCACCCAGCGGCGGCGGGTCGACTCCGGAGGCCGCATCACCTTCGAGGACCACCGCTACCAGGTCGGCGGCTGGCTCGCCGGCGAGACCGTCGAGCTCGCCTGCGCCGACGACCTCCTCGAGGTCATCCATCGCGGCGTGCTCGTCGCCTCGCATGCGCGCCGCCCGTCCGCACGTCCGGCGCCCGCGCCGCGCACGCCCGGGCCGCGGCCCGAGACCAGCGGGCGGAGCGTGCTGCGCAAGGTCGACCCCTGCGGCGCGGTCAGCTTCGCCGGCACCAACTACCGGGTCGGGAACGCCCACCGTGGCCAGCAGGTCGAGGTGCGCCTGGTCGGCGAGACCGTGGAGATCTCGAAGCACGGCGAACTACTCAAGAGCTGGCCGGCGAGGCACGACCGCTTCAAGGAACACGGCGCCCTCTCGACGCCCACGGGGCGACCTCGCAGAAGCAATGCGTCTCGCTTCTCAGGAGAGGACCCCGTAACACAGCTACCGGAGCCACTACGTAACACGGGTGGTGAGACTTGACAGTCACCCGCCTGTCCTCGCCTCGCTGCTGTAGGCTTGCCCGATGGACCAGCGCCCGCCGTCGTCAGCGTACGCCGCCGCCGTCGGTATGACGGTCGCCTTCGCCCTGTCGTTCGTGGCCACCAAGACGGCGCTCAAGGGCTTCGAGCCGCTGCTGATCGCACTCCTGCGGTTTACGCTGGCGGGCGCCATCCTGTGGGTGGTGTGGCGCCTGCGGCCGGTGCGCGAGCCGGTGACACGCATGGAGCTGGCCCGGCTCGCGCTCGTCGGGTTCGTCTCCCTCACCGTCTACTTCAGCTTCGAGAACCTGGGGCTCGCGCGGACGAGTGCCTCGGAGGCCGCGATCCTGATCGCGACGATCCCGATCTTCGTCGCCCTCATCGGGGCGTTCCTGCCGGCCGAGCGGCCCACCGGCCGCCAGTGGGCCGGCATCCTGCTCTCGTTCGTCGGCATCGTCGCGTTGGTGCTGGCGGCTGGCGACATCGAGGGAGGGTCTCTTGTCGGGAACCTGCTCGTGCTGGCCGCCTCCGCCTCCGCCGGTGTCTACGGCATCCTGGCGCGGAGGCTGCTCGTGAGCCGCTCCGCGCTGTTCGTTACCGCCTGGCAGAACCTCTTCGGCGCCCTCTTCATGGCGCCGCTGGCGCTGGTGGAGGTGCTGGTGGCGGGGGTGCGCCGGCCGACTGTACCGGCGACAGGCAGCGTCCTCTTCCTGACGTTCGTCTGCTCGATCCTCGCGTACCTGCTGCTCAACTACGCGTTCCGGTTCCTGCCGGCGAGCCGCGTGAGCGTGTTCATCAACCTCACGCCGGTGGTGGCGGTGGCGAGCGCCTACCTGCTGCTGGGAGAACGACTGACGGCCGCCCAGGGGGTGGCGGCCGTCGTGGTCGTAGCCGGCGTCTGGCTGGCCAACAGCGCGAGGCGCGGGGCGGGGGCTGAGCCCGCGTCCGGCGCCGGTGTCAGAAGTCCATCGGCAGGATGAGATCGCGCCGAAGCGCGGCGACGATCCGGTCCACCTCGTCCTCGAAGTTGCGTCGCGTCACGCGGTCCGCCTCGCGGGCCAGCGCCTGGGCGCTCTGGTACAGCTCCCGATTGAGGCGCTCGACGGACGCGCGGCCGAGCGTCACCTCACGCCGGGTCTCGCAGTCCGGGCACCGCAGGATGAGGCTCCAGGCGGCCGGTCCGGACCGGTCCCAGTCGACCGGGTACACGAGGGTGCTGCCGCAGACGGGGCAGCGCCCCGCATCCGGATCCTCAGACGGCCGGGGGGGCGGAGCGCAGCACGGCGAGGGCGCGATCCTGGTCTGCCTCGACGCGCCGGGAGCGACGGGGGCGGCCGCGCCGCGGGCGCGGGCAGACCGGTCGAACACGATCATCTCGACCTCGCTCCCGTCGGGGAAGACGAACAGCTCGATCTTGTAGTCCTCGTGGCTCACGTCCGGGCCTCCGTCGAATCCTCGCGTCCTTCTCACTGCTGCTATCGGACGGTCCGCGGGGCGGCTTGAGCGTGTGGCGACGGATGTACCCGGGCGGCCGAGGGGGAGGGCGCGGTCCCCGCGTTTGGCGACGGCCGCCTGATGGAGCCCGCCGGCCGTCTGGACAGTGCGGAGCGCGGTGGGGAATACTACCGGGACGCCTCACCGCGCCCCGACATGGCCGCTTCTTCCGACGACAACCTGCACGATCTCGCCGCCCTGCCCATCGGGATGTTCGATAGCGGCATGGGCGGGCTCACGGTCCTGCACGAGTGCCTCGTGCAGCTGCCCGGCGAGCACTTCGCCTACGTGGGGGATACGTCTCGGTTCCCCTACGGGGAGAAGAGCCGCGAGCAGCTGCAGCTCTACTCGCGGCAGATGTCGGCCTTCCTCGAATCGGTACCGTGCAAGCTCATCGTCGTGGCCTGCTTCTCGGCGACCTCGGCCGCGCTCCCCGTACTGCAGGAGGAGTTCGAGACGCCGATCATCGGCGTGGTCATGCCTGGCGCGCGAGCAGCCGTCGAGACCTCTCGGTACCGCAAGATCGGCGTGCTGGCGACTGAGGCGACGGTGGCGAGCGGGGCGTATCCGCACGCCATCCGCACCCTGGACAGCGGGGCGGAGGTCATCCAGCAGGCCTGCCCCGGCCTCGTGGACTTCATCGAGGCCGGCGACGTGGCCAGTCAGGAGCTCGCCGACGCCGTGCGCGGTTTCACCGAGCCCCTCAAGGCACATCGTCCCGATGTGGTGATCATGGGCTGTACGCACTACCCGCTCATCCAGCCCATGCTGCAGCGCTTCCTGGGCCGGGACGTCACGCTCATCAACCCGGCCGCCGAGATCGCCCGGGAGGTCGAGGCCATGCTGCTGCGGCAGGGCCTCGAGCGCCCGGGCGACGTCATGGGCTCCTACCGCTTCTACACCACCGGCGACGTCGACCGCTTCCGCGCGACCGGCGCCAGGTTCCTGCAGATGCCGCTCACCCGCGTGCGCGCGCTGCCGCTCGAGCGGCTCGGCGACCTCGTCCGCCCATGAGCAGCCGCTTCCTCGTGAGGGCGGCCGTGTACGCCGCCCTCTACGCCGCGCTCACCCTCGCCCCCGGCCTCAACGCGCTGGCCTATGGAGAGGTGCAGTTCCGAGTGGCCGAGGCGCTCATGGTGTTCGCCTGCTTCGACCCCGCGGCGGTCGTCGGACTCACCGCCGGCACGGCTGTCGGCAACCTCGGCAGCCCCATGATGCCGGTGGACACTATCGTCGGTCCGCTGCTCACGCTGGCGGCCGCCGGCATCATGTATTTGACAGGGCCGCGCGTGGTCGCGCTCGTTGCGCCGGTGGTGATCAACGCTTTCGGCGTGGCCGCCATGCTCGCCCTCATCCTGCACCTGCCGTACTGGGCGAGCGTCCTGTGGGTAGGTATCGGAGAGGCGACGGTGCTGTTCACGCTCGGCCTCGCGCTGCTGTTCGTGGTGCGCCGCAACCGCGAGCTGTTCGGACTGACACGATCGGCGGGCTGACGGCTTCCCGCCGCCGAGGAGGACAACCTTGAGAAACGGACGCACGCAGGACCAGCTCCGGCCGGTGACCATCACGCCGGCGGTCGCCAAGTTCGCCGCCGGGTCCTCGCGCATCGAACTGGGCGACACGCACGTCTTCTGCACCGCCTCGCTCAGCGACGGCGTGCCCGGCTGGCTGCGCGGTTCGGGTCGCGGCTGGCTCACCGCGGAGTACAGCATGCTTCCCGGCGCCACCCCGACGCGCACGGCCCGCGAGGCGGTGCGCGGCAAGCAGAGCGGCCGGACCATGGAGATCCAGCGCCTCATCGGCCGGAGCCTCCGCAGCGTGGTCGATCTCGGGATCATCGGTGAGCGCACGATCGCCGTCGACTGCGACGTGCTGCAGGCCGACGGCGGCACGCGCACGGCGAGCATCACCGGCGCCTATGTCGCCGTGTACCAGGTGGCGCTCAAACTCAAGGACCTGCTCGGCCTCCACGAGCTGCCGCTGTTCGACTCTGTGGCCGCCGTCTCCGCGGGCATCGTCGAGGGCGAGGCTCGCCTCGACCTCGACTACGAAGAGGACTCGGCGGCCGAGGTGGACCTCAACGCGGTCATCACCGGCGACGGCCGCTTGGTGGAGGTGCAGTCCACGGCGGAGGGCGAGCCGTTCTCGCGGGAGGCGCTGGACGGCATGCTCGACCTCGTCTCGACCGGCGCCGCCTCGCTCGCCTCCGTGCAGGCTACCGCCTGCGCGGAACTGGAGCAGGCGTGACGCGGCGGCGGGAGCGGCGGCGGGAGCGGGCGGCGTGATCCGCTTCGTCCTCGCCACCGGCAACCGCCACAAGGCGTGGGAGTTCGGCGCCATCCTGGCGCCGTGCCGCGTCGACGTCATGCCGTCCGGCGTGCACCTGCCGCCAGAGGGCGTTGAGTCGTTCGCCGCGAACGCACTGGACAAGGCCGAGGCGCTGGCGCGGGCCGTCGCAGACGATCCCGCGCTCCTCGGGCAACTCGACCTCGTGTCCGACGAGGAGGTCCTCTTCCTTGCCGACGACTCCGGCCTCGAGGTCGAGGCGCTGGGGTGGGCGCCGGGCGTCACCAGCGCCCGCTACGCGGGCGTGGACGGGCCCGGCGCCGAC
>DAIQNY010000217.1:0-5585 GCA_036788155.1 Actinomycetota bacterium
GCCCCCAAAGGGTGTTGCGGGATTGACAATGGTTGACCCGCTCTAACGCACCGCGCGTAACCTGCGCGGGCTGCGGTCCCAAGTTACTACAGAAACCGTTGGCCGCGTCAGGTTGACGCGCTTGTTGGACGGCACTACGCCAAGTCCCCACACATCAGCACGGCCTCGGCGGCGTTCCCGGCAACTACGGCTTGTAGGTCTTCGGAGAAGCGCCTGAGCCGCTCGTGCAGGGTGAGGAGTTCCACGCGCACTGCATGCCGCGACTCGGGGCGATCATCTGGCCACAGAGCAGTCATGAGCCGTACCTGTACGCCGACCTCCCCACGCCTGCCGACGGAGTAGACGTCGATGCCGACGTGCTCCTGATCCAGCCTGCCGTCGGCCGTGTTGAAGAAGCCGCCCGCCAAGCCGGGACCAGGCACGGGAAGTGGATCTGCCCCCAGCGTCGCGGCGAACCGTTCGAGCTGCTCGGTCCCGAACCACGCGGAACCGGCACCAGCGAAGCCGTTCGAGCAGACGCGCACGGTGAGCTCACCCGTGCCATCGTCATCGCTGCGGAACCGCAGGCGAAGTTCGTGCCCGCCAGTACTCATGCCACACCCTTGTCCGTCCAACGCACCGCGCATGAGCAGACGCGACTGACCTGCCGGGTCCCGGCAGACCTACTGGCGTTCTGCTCGATGCGCTTGTTAGGCCCGCTCCAACGCATACGTTACTCCTGCGTCTCGGGGAACGACCCGCGGTAGACGAGTTGCCACGTCTTGCGACCCGCATCCCAGGTGTAGACGCCACTGGCCTGCGACGCGAGGCTCGGATCGTAGGCGACTACCGTCGGACGCTCGCTCGCCTCCAGTTGGCGTAGCGACTCGGGGAGGTCCCGCCCGCCGCCGACGGTCCACCAGTCCATCGCCCTGGCGGCTGGGAAATCGGCGTGGAAGGCGGTCGCCAGGTCGACGAACCGGTTGAGGCCGCCGACGTCGTCAGGCGAAGGAGGCGGATAGCCGGGAGAGTGCCAGAAGTCCGTGTCGCGGACGTGGAAGGAGAGCACCAAGGGAACCTCCTTCAGGCGGTACCGGCCGAAGTAGGTGGGGATCACCCCGTCGCGAGCGTACCAGACGTGGACCGCACCGAGCGCCGGACCGTACTTCTGCCTGACGTTGTCGGTGATCTGCGCGATCACCTCGGTCTGGCGCGCTGTGGAGGGCGGCGAGAGAGCACCCGGCCAAATGTAGTTGACGGTCATGAGGGAGAACCAGGCGACGAGGAACACGAGGACGGTGACGCCTACGATGATGCGCGTGCGCCTCGACCACCCTCGGCTTGCCGTCGTCGTGCCAGTGGTCTGCATCGTCCTCCCGGCCTGCTGGGCCTAACGCACCGCGCGTAACCTGCGCGGGCTGCGGCTGCAGGATACAACCGCAGCGCCTGGACGCGTCAGGTTGACGCGCTTGTTGGACGGACCGCTCACTGACCACCGGTTGGGGGTGAGTCGACGGTGGTTAGCCCTGTCAGGTAGTCCCGCGTGTCCGCCGGCCGCACCACCGACCAAGTGCGCCCGCCATCGCCGGTGGCGAGGAGCGCCTTGTGGCCTATGAGCGCCCAGCCGTGCTGGAGGTCACTGAACGAGACCTGCTGCAGCTTGTAACCACCGCCGGCGTTCTGAGCGTTCCAGGTCGCCCCACCGTCCGTGGTGGCGGTGACAGTGCCGTCGTAGCCGACCGCCCATCCGTTGCGGGCGTCGGGGAAGGAGACCGCGAGAAGGCCCTTCGGCGTGACCGACGCCTCGGGAGTCCACTGCCGGCCGCCGTCCGTGGTGCGAGCCGCGAACCCGGTCTGGGGGTGCTCGCCGTAGCCGACGACCCAGCAGCGGTGGGGACCTGCTGTCGCGATGCCAGACAGCCGGATGCCACTTGGGGCCGAGTAGCTCAGCCTCCATTGGCGGCCTCCGTCGGCGGTCGCGAGGACGTGGTACTCATTCACAGCGCCTTCGGCGATCAGCCAGCCGTGACGGGCATCGGAGAAAGCCGCGCGGTAGGGGACGAGTCCGGCAGGAAGCTGCTGGCGCGCCCACGTGGCGCCGCCGTCGGCGCTCGCGAGCACGAGGCCCTTGCCCGGCGGGTAGTCGGGCCCCGCGACGTACTGGTAGCCGACCGCCCAGACGTGTCGCGCGTCGGTCGCCGCGACGGCAAGGAGCCGACCGTTGCTGATGGCCAGGGACTGCTCGGTCCACGTGCGGCCCGCGTCGGCACTCGCGAGCAGCGAGGCCTTCTCATGGGCGACGCCGCGGCGCACAGCCCACCCGTGGTCTGCGTCGCCGAACGCGATCCCCCACAGATCGCCGGTCATGATGTCGCCGTCGGGGCGGCGGCTGCGCTGCTGCCAGGTCGCGCCGCCGTCGGCGCTGCCAATGATGAGGTCGGGCGCCCCGCAGACCCAGACGTACGCACCCGCGCGGGCCGGCGGCGTGGGACCTGAGACGAGGTCACCGCCGGAGTCACCGAGGTCGAGGCTGCAGCCGGCGAGTCCGACCGCGACCAGCACTGCGAGCACGACTACCCCGACGGCCTTACGTACGCTCACCTTCGCCCCTGTTCCGTCCAACGCACCGCGGATAAGCTGCGAGCGCCGCGGCCCCGCTTTGCCGCGATGCTTTGGCGAGTCAGCTTGATCCGCTTGTTAGCCCTCGCGCAACGGTAGCGCGCCATCAGTACCCCTGCCAGACCATCGCGATGATCTCGCCGCCGTCGATGACAAGCCAGTAGGTCGTGTCGCGCACCGGCAGTGATGCCGGCAGGTCGGGCCAGGTACCGGAGACCTCCTGGTCGGCCCAGGCGGCGACGATGGGGCAGCCTGCGGCGAGCGGCAGTGACTGGCGATGGACGTGCGCGTTGCGCCGGTAGCTCGCGCCCGGGATGGTCTTGCCGTCGCGGGCCGCCTCGCGCTCGGCGGGAGCGCCCACGTAGAACTGCTCGGCGTCGAAGATGGCGACCGGCGTGCCGCCCTCGTCGCGCAGGCGGTAGAGGTGGGCGAAGACGAGACCTCTGGCGCCGCGGTGACCGCCGGTGACATCGCCGACGGGCTCGTAGCGCCAAGCCTTCTCGCCGACGAGCGTTCGGAAGAGGGCGAGCGCGGCGGGCCCCACGGTCGGCGCAGGATCAGGGCTCAGCGTGGACGCCGGGCTGGAGGCGGCGACGCTCGCCGCATCGGGCTCGCCACCGCAGGCCGCAACGCCGACTGCGCCCACAGTGGCGGCTCCGACGAGAAGCAACGCGATGATGAATCGTCTGCTGCTCATGTCTGCCCCTCCGGAAGACATAGGGCCCGCGTAGGGCTAACGCACCGCGCATAACCTGCGCGGGCTACCGCTTGACGTTACTACAGACCCCGTTGGGCGCGTCAGGTTGATGCGCTTGTTGGGCGGGTGAACGACAATCGGACAGCCCACGGTCAGTCCGCACCGAGCACGGACTTCACGAGCGCCTTCAACTCGGCCGGCGGCACGTAGTAGGAGCGGCTGAACGAGCCGGGGTCGAACGTGAGAAAGGTGGGACCGCCCACGCGCTTGGTCACCAGTCTAGCCCGCACCTCCTCGCCGCCGGGATAGGTGAGCACGATCATGTACTCCTCGTCACCCTGGACGCCAAAACGCTCGCCGCTCCTATGGCTGGACGCCTGCAGGAAGGACAGCACCCTGCGAACCTCTGCGGCGTCGGTCAGCATCGCGCGACTACGCCAGTCGCTTCCGGTCCAGGGACCGATGATCTCGACGCTTTCCAGGGATGCGAAGTCGAGGCGCTCGGGGGAGAGGCTTGCGGGCATGAACTCGCTGTGGTCGGCGAGCGAGACGACTCCGGGCGCGTAGCCGGCCAGGGTCAGGTAAGCCCCGACGACGCGGCCATCGTCGACGGCGAACCACGCCCGTATGCCGCCCTCGCGCCAATCCGATTCCTGCCCGCGAGAAGAGCCTTGGTCGAGCGCGGAGGGGAAGAGCTCGAGAGCGCCCATTCCTCGCCCACGACCGTCCCACGCTTGGGAGCGTCCCTGGAGCGGCACGCTCAGCAGCCGCAGCTGCTTGCCGGCGTAGCTCTTCAGGTCGAGGCCGATCGACTTTGAAGCCTGGGCGAAGATGGGAAAGAAGCGGCGCTCCAGCACCCCATCGCTCCAGGTCCAGACTCCAGCGGGCTGAAGACCGTATCTGTCGAGCAGCGCCTCGGCTTCTCGAGAAGCCGAGGCCGCGGGGCCTGCGGAGGTCTGCGAGACTTCCCCGCGAGATGCGCACCCGGACAGCAGAGTGCTGACCACGAGAAGCGTGGCCAGCACCAGCCGTGGGCCGTGTCCTGCGACGAGTGGGTGTGCCCAAGCCGATGCGCTTGCTTGCCTGCGCTGGGAGAAAGGCGGCGTCATGATCCCCCCAAGGGACTCCGACCAAGAGACGCGCCTGCCGTTAACCGCGTTCGCTTCGCGCACCTCACTCCGCCCAACGCACCGCGCGTAACCTGCGCGGGTGGCGGCTCCCAGTTACTACAGAAACCGTTGGGCGCGTCAGGTTGACGCGCTTGTTAGGCGGGTGACCACTCACGGCAGGAGCTCGACCGAGAAGACCAGCTTGTCGAACGTGTCGTGCAACAGCCCGTTGTTGCAGTGGTACTCACTCCGTGGGCCGTCGCGAGTCACGAGCATGCCGGCATAGTCCCCCTGGGACTTCCATCCGTGCGCGCCGTCGGGACTGGAGAACTCCCACTTCTGGTAGACGCTGAGCACCCCGTTGGGAGATGCGACCTCGATGTCCCACTCGGCGTCTGGCTCGGCAAGCAGCGCGATGTCACGGAGCTGCTCACCCGGACGCACGATGCGGCCCTTGCCCGAGTCGACGCCGAGCCGAATCGCCTGCCGCACGGAAGCGTTCACGGACAGCACGCGCAGCCTCACCCACTGCTGCGGCTCAATCTGCAGGACGTCCCACAGGATCACCTGCTGCTCAGGAGGAAAGTTGCGATTCGCCATTCGCGCGCGGACGTCTATCAACCTGCTCCGCCTAACGCACAGCGGATAAGCTGCGAGCGCGCACGTCCCTCGTGACGCCGCCGGCGCTGCGGCGAGCCAGCTTGATCTGCTTGTTAGGGCGGGACGTCACTGGTTGGGATCTGTGCCCCACCCGTCAAACTCCGCGTCGTGGGTGAAGCCTAGCTCGCACATCTCGGCGGACCAGGCACAGACGATGTCGACATCCATGACCATGGGCGTCGTCCATCCCGTGACGTGGTACTGGTTGCGCCCAGCCGGCGACGGACCGGTCTCTACGGAGTACCCCCTCTGGCGGAGCGCCTCGCCGAGCATCGAGGCCTTCTGATCCGCGTCAGTGTAGAAGAAATACTCAAGTCGGAGCGGCCGATCGGCAGTCGCGCCCATCTCGGCGAGCTGTTGCAGCACCTGAGGTACGCCGCCGACCTGTCGCGCGAGGTTCGCACGGTGAGCTTCCTCGGTCCAGAAACGCTTTGGCTTTCGCGTGAACAGTCCCACGGTCCTCCTCGCCCTAACGCACCGCGGATAAGCTGCGAGCGCGCCGGCCTCCCGTGAGGCCGCCG
>DAIQNY010000218.1:0-5581 GCA_036788155.1 Actinomycetota bacterium
GGTCGGTCGTGAGGCTGACGTCCGGGACGGCGGCGCGGAGCGCCCGGACCCGGTCCAGGTACTCGGCGGACGTGTAGGCCCGCCGCATGCCGCGCAGGACGCGGTCCGATCCGGCCTGGGCCGGGAGATGGACGTGCTCGCACACGCTCGGGAGCTCTGCGACGGCCGCCACGAGGTCGTCGCCGAGGTCCTTGGGGTGCGAGGTCATGAAGCGGATGCGGTCCAGGCCCTCTACCGCGTCGAGCTCGCGGAGCAGCCCCGCGAAGCTCGGCGCCGCCTCTCCCCCACCCCGCAGGTCGCGGCCGTAAGCGTTGACGTTCTGGCCGAGGAGGGTGACCTCACGCACTCCGTCCGCGACCAGCGCCCTGACCTCGCCGGCGATCTCGTCCAGTGAGCGGCTGCGCTCGGGACCACGCACGTAGGGCACGATGCAGTACGTGCAGAAGTTGGTGCAGCCGCTCATGACCTGTACCCACGCCTGGAAGGGCCGCTCGCGGCGGGCGGCGAGCCTGCCGCTGAGGTGCGGTCCGTCCTCGAAGAAGCCGGCGGGGCCTGCGCCGGCAGGCAGCACCGCCGCCTCGAGCAGATCCGGAAGGCGGTGCAGGTTCTGCGGGCCGAGCGCGCCGTCCACGAACGGGAAGCGCGCGAAGAACTCCGCCTGCTCGGCCTGCGGCAGGCAGCCGGTGACGAGGACCACGCGTGAGGGGTCCTCGCGCTTGAGCCTCGCCGCCGTGCCGAGGTGCCCGGCCAGGCGCTCGTCGGCACTCTTGCGCACCGTGCAGGTGTTGTAGACGAGCACGTCCGCGTCGTGCGCCTCGTCCGCGCGCTCCAGGCCGCGGGCCTCGAGCAGCGCGCGGATGCGCTCGGCGTCGTGCTCGTTCATCTGGCAGCCGAACGAGCGGAGATAGTAGCGGCCCTGCATGTGATCCGATCCCACGTCGCGGCCGGGCGGGGCCACGCCGCCCCGCCCCCGCGGCCTACTTGGCGATGTCGACGGCCCGGCTCTCCCGGATGACGGTGACGCGGATCTGGCCCGGGTAGTCCAGCTGGTCCTCGATGTCGCGCGCGATCTCGTGAGCCAGCAGCGCGGTGGCGTCGTCGTCGATCTCGCCCGGCTTGACCATGACGCGCACTTCGCGGCCGGCCTGCATGGCGAAGCACTTCTCCACGCCCTTCTTCGCCTCGGCGATGTGCTCCAGCGACTCGAGGCGCTGGATGTAGTTCTCGAGCGACTCCCGGCGGGCGCCCGGACGGGCGGCGCTGATGGCGTCGGCCGCCTGGACGAGGACGGCCTCGACCGTCTGCGGCTCCACATCCTGGTGGTGCGCCTGGATGGCATGGCAGACGCTCTGGGACTCCTTGTACTTCTTGCAGAGCTGCTGCGAGATCTCGGCGTGCGAACCGTCGACCTCGTGGTCCACCGCCTTGCCGATGTCGTGGAGGAGGCCGGCGCGCTTGGCGATCTTGACGTTGGCGCCGAGCTCGGCGGCCATGATGCCGGCCAGGTGCGCGACCTCGACGGAGTGGTTGAGCACGTTCTGGCCGTAACTCGTACGGTACTTGAGGCGCCCGAGGACCTTGACCAGTTCGGGCGCCACTCCGTGCACGTTAGTGTCGAAGCAGGCCTGTTCGCCGGCCTCTTCCATGGCGGCCTCGACCTCGGCCTTGGCCTGGGTGTAGGTCTCCTCGATGCGGGCCGGGTGGATACGCCCGTCGGTGATGAGCTTGGAGAGCGTGAGGCGGGCAGTCTCGCGACGCACGCCGTCGAACCCGGAGAGGACGACCGCCTCGGGGGTGTCGTCGATGATGAAGTCGATGCCGGTGATGTTCTCGAGGGTGCGGATGTTGCGTCCCTCGCGGCCGATGATGCGGCCCTTCATGTCGTCCGACGGCAGGTTGACGACCGAGACGGTCGTCTCGGCCACGTGGTTGGCCGCCGTGCGCTGGATGCTGAGCGAGAGGATGTTGCGGGCGCGCCGGTCCGCCTCGCGGCGCGCCTCCTCCTCGATCTGCCGCACGAGCTTGGCCATCTCGTGGCGGGCCTCGTCCTCGGTCTGCTTGAGCAGCATCTCCTTGGCCTGGGCGGCGCTCAAACCGGAGATGCGTTCGAGCTGGATCATCGCCTCGGCGTGGGCGTTGGTCACCTCGTCGGAGAGCCGCTGGCTGTTGGCGTCGCGGTCGCGGATGGACTGCTCGCGCCGGTCCTGCTCGGCGGCCCGTGCGTCGATGGCCTCCTCTCGCTGCAGCATGCGCTGCTCGGACTTGCTGAGCTCGTCGCGCCGGTCGCGCAGCTCGGCCTCGACCTCGCTGCGTACCCGGTGGACCTCTTCCTTGGCTTCGAGGCGCGCCTCCTTGAGGATCGTATCCGCCTCACGGCGCGAGTCCTTGAGCATGCGCTCGGCCTCGCGCTCGGCCCCGGCGAGCTTGCTCGAGGCGAGGTTGCGGCGGACGAAGTAGCCCGCCGCGATCCCCACCGCGAGTCCCACCAGGATGTACACCGCTGTCATCATTCTGTCTGTCCCTTCGCAGGTCGCGCGGCACGAAAAAGGCCGGGCAACGCGCCCGGCCTGTGCCACGCTCGCACGTGCATCGCGATACTTCGATCCAGCTGTGGGTACGCCCAGGGGTCAGGACGGATCACCGAAGTGTGGAACCTCCCAAATCTCTCATCGTCGACCCCTGGTTGATCGGTTCAGCCTGTTCGGCGCCTGAGCGCCGTCTGTATCGCCATGCAAGAGCGAGAGTGGAATACACAAAGCACGCGCACACGTCGCGTGGCCCGATGGTACGTTACCGCGGCTCGCCTCGTCAATTCGGTCCCGCGGACAAATCCTCCAGCCAGATGCGGACCGCGGCGAACGCGACGGAGGTGGAGTAGCCGCGTCGCTGCAGCGCCTGGAAGGCGCGCCGGCGGGCCGCCTCGAGCGGCTGCTGCGGCGCGCCTCGCTTGCGCAGGACACCGAGAGCGCGGTCGAGCTCGTCGTCCTCGCCCGCACCCCCCAGGGCGTCGTCGATGTCGTGCGGGGCCACGCCCAGCTCGCGCAGGCCGCGGCGGATACGCTCCTCGCCCCAGCCGCCGAGACGCCGTTTGTCTGCCGCGTAGCCGCGCGCGAACGCGGCGTCGTCGAGGAGGCCGTCGGCGGCCAGCCGCTCCAGTGCGTCGCCCACGGCGGCCTCGTCGTGCTCCTTGGCGAGGAGGCGGCGACGCAGCTCCTCGCGGCTCCTGGCTCGGTGGCCCAGCAGTCGGTAGGCGTCGCCCATGACCCGCTCGGCCGATGCGGCGGTGCGGACGGCCGCGAGGTCGTCATCGGTGAGCTCGCGGCCCTTGAAGAGGCGCCAGCGTGCCACGAGCGACTCGCTGACGACGCACACGTACTCGTCGTCGACGTGGAGCGCCACTCCCCCGCGGCGAGTGGCGCGCAGGGCGGTGACGACGGGCACTAGGCCTGCAGGACTTCCCCGGTGACGGGGTCGACGCCCTCTGCCGGCGATGCTGCATCGCCGACAGCAGCGGCGCCCGGCAGACCGGCCTTGAGGCGTATCTGCGCCTCGATGGCGTCGGCCATGTCCCGGTTCTCCCGGAGGAAGACCTTGGCGTTTGCCCGGCCCTGGCCGAGACGCTCGTCGTTGTAGCTGTAGAACGCGCCGCTCTTGGCGACGACGTCGTACAGCACTCCGAGGTCGAGCAACGTGCCCTCGCGAGACACGCCCTGGCCGTACATGATGTCGAACTCGGCCTGCTTGAACGGCGGCGCGACCTTGTTCTTGACGACCTTGACCCGCACGCGGTTGCCGACCGCCTCGGTGCCGTCCTTGAGCGTCTCGATGCGGCGGATGTCGAGCCTGATGGTGGCGTAGAACTTGAGCGCCTTGCCGCCGGTGGTGGTCTCGGGATTGCCGAACATGACGCCGATCTTCTCGCGCAACTGATTGGTGAACACGCAGATGGTCCCAGAGCGGTTGAGCGTGCCGGCCAGCTTGCGCAACGCCTGGCTCATGAGGCGGGCCTGGAGGCCGACGAAACTGTCGCCCATCTCGCCCTCGATCTCCGCCTTGGGCGTGAGGGCGGCCACGGAGTCGATCGCCACGATGTCGAGCGCGCCGCTGCGTACCAGCATCTCGGCGATCTCGAGCGCCTGCTCCCCGTAGTCGGGCTGCGAGACCAGCAGATTGTCGACGTCGACGCCGATGGCCTTGGCGTACACGGGGTCCATGGCGTGCTCTGCGTCGATGAAGGCCGCCTGACCGCCGAGCCGCTGCGCCTGGGCGATGAGGTGGTAGACCAGCGTGGTCTTGCCGGAGGCCTCAGGGCCGTAGATCTCGACGATGCGGCCGCGCGGCACGCCGCCGACGCCAAGCGCGATGTCGAGCGCCAGCGACCCGGTGGGGACGCACTGCATCTCGTCGCTCACCGGGTGGTCGCCCATGCGCATGACGCTGCCCTTGCCGAACTGACGCTCGATCTGTGTGACGGCGGCCTCGAGGGCCTTGTCCTTGTCCAAGATGACGCTCCTCTCCAGCTCAGGACGCGGGGAAGTCTGCAAGCGGGGTGTGCACCGCACCACCCGGTTTCAGGTCGCTACTATACAGGACCATCCGGACGACTCCAAATGCCCCAATGTTCACATTTTGCAGGGAAAAAGGGTGACCGGGACGGCGGAATCTGGCGACCGTGACGTGCGGCAGCCACGGCCGCTTCTCGGGCTCGTACAGACCTTCGGTCACGAGCCCGGCGGACACCTCACGCTGCAGTGTACGCAGCGTCCCGGACGGATCGTCCAGCTCCAGCGCGACGACGCGACGCTTGCCATGCGACGGGAGGAACAACGGCTCCTTGAGGCGGCACTCGCCGCGACGCCAGGAGACGCCCTCGAGCACCCGTTGGAGGTCCGGCAGGCGGTTCCGGTCGACGCTGCCGAGGAAGGCGAGCGTGAGGTGGAGCGTCGGCAGCACCCGGAGGTCGTCGTGTCCGGCGAGCTCGCGACGCTGCCAGTCCCGCACTGCCTGGTCCACGTCGTGCGGCAGATCGCAGGCGACGAAGAGGCGCAGCCGCGCCGGCCGCTCCTCGGACCGTGCCGGCCGCGCGGGAGTCACGGGGCGAGCCCGGCGCGGAGCAGGTGCAGCGCCGACGTGGCGCTGAAGGTGCGCACGGTGTCTCGGTCGGCCGCGAGGTCGCTCCGGCGCACCTGGGTGCCCCCGGGGCCGGCGCACCCGAGGTAGACCAGGCCGACCGGCTTGTCGGGCGTGCCGCCGTCCGGGCCGGCCACTCCCGTGATGGAGAGCGCGAAGTCGGCGCGGAGCGCGGCCCGGGCGCCCTCGGCCATGGCCGCGGCGACCTCCTCGGAGACGGCGCCGTGCCGGGCGAGCGTGTCCGCCGGCACGTTCAGGAGGTCCATCTTGGCCTGGTTGCTGTAGCTGATGACGCCGCCGGCGAAGTAGTCGGAACTTCCCGGGCGGGCCGTGATACGTGCCCCCAGCAGCCCGCCGGTGCAGGATTCGGCGACGGCGAGGGCGACGCCGCGGCCGCGGAGTTCGTCGGCGACGAAGTCGTCGATCGTGCGGCCGTCCGTGGAGTACACGG
>DAIQNY010000219.1:0-5564 GCA_036788155.1 Actinomycetota bacterium
GAACCTCAAGGACCTCGTGGAGGCGATCAAGGACTACGCGCAGGCCGCGTAGCAGGGCCGGACTGCGCCCGATGCGCAGGCCGGCGGCGGGGAGGACGGTGTGGCCCACCCCGCCGCCGTCGTGTGGCGCTTCTCTGTCTGCAGGTCTCTCCTCGCGTCACGCAGCCCTGCGGCGCCGGCGCCGCTCCTCCTCCGCGGTCTCCTCCGTGGTACTGGAGGAGCCGAAGCTGGAGCTGCCCTCAGTTCCGATGGCGCTCCCGGTCGCCCTGCCCTCGCCGTACCCATACTCGGTGCGGCTGCCGCGGGCGCGGCTGAGTGTGGCCGCGACCATCGGAATGGCGATCAGGCCGCCGAGGCCGACGATGATGTAGATGACGCGCTCGCCGGTGGTCGCGGTCTGCGTGGCTGAGTCAGCGAAGATCCAGGCCACGAGGTTCCACTCGAACAGGCCGACCAGCAGCCAGTTGACCGCGCCGATGATCGCGAGGACCAGGCCTATGCGACCTATCCAGTCGTAAGGGTTCCGCATGCCGTCCACCCTCTCGTGTCCGTGGACGGAGCCGTGCTCGTGCGCTCCTGTGCGGCGCCGCGACCCCGCCCCTTTCTCACGTGCTTCCCGGGCATGTGCGGGCCAAACGACTTCGCGTGGAGGAGCAGGAGCGTGGAGGTCGGGGGAGGCATCGCCTGCGGCCGCAGGCCGGTCCCTGCCGCCCTCAGGCTGGCTGGTCGCGACGGGCGCGCAGGTAGGCGACGAGCAGGGCGTCGCGCTCGGCGACCAGCTCGTCGTAGGTGCGCGCCCCCTTCTCCTCCGTGAGGCCGGCGTCGAGCGCCGGACCGGTCTCGGGCGGGAACTCCGTCCACGTGGCGAGGTCGCGCAGCATGCCCTCCTTCACCGTCGCCAGGTGCTCCACGTGGCCGACGATGCCCTCGGCGCCGCCGCCGAGGTCGTACAGGAGATGCGGGCCCATCGCCGCCCAGCGCAGGCCGGGGCCGCAGCTGACCGCCTTATCCACGTCCTCGACGGTGGCGACGCCGCGCAGCACGAGGTCCACGGCCTCCCGCCACAATGCCGCGGAGAGCCGGTTGGCGAGGTAGCCGGGGATGTCTCGCGTGAGCTTGACCGGCTCCTTGCCGACGGCCGCGTAGAAGGTGAAGGCGCGCTCGAGCGCCTCCGGCGCGGTCAGCGCGCCCGGCGCCAGTTCCACCAGCGGCACCAGATGCGGTGGGTTGTACGGATGGGCGGCGAGACAACGCTCCGGGCGCGCCGCCGCCGTCTGGATGTCGCTGATGGAGAGGCCCGACGAGCTCGTGCAGATGAGCGCGTCGGGCGGCGCGGTCTTGGCGATCTCCGCGAACACGAGCCGCTTGAGCGCGAGGTCCTCGCGGACGCACTCCTGGACGTGACGCACCCCGGCGACCGCCGCCGAGAGATCCTCCGTGGCCGTCAACAGCTCGATGCCGTGCTGGGCGGCGGCCATGCTCGCCAGGCCACTGCCGGCGAGGAACCCGGCCGCCGCCGCCGCACGCTCCACGGCGGCCTCCAGCCGCCCGGCATCCACGTCCTGCAGTCGCACCTCCAGCCCCGCCGCCGCTAAGAGGCCGGCCCAACTCGCCCCGGTCAGGCCGGCCCCTATCACCGCCACAGGCCCGTGCACGCCGCTCTCGTCTCCCTTGATCGCCTCGCCGCCGCCGTGCGCCATGTCGAGCTCCCTCCGCGTTGGTCGCGACGATTCTACTCGTGGCGTCACGCAGCCCGGCGTCCGTCCTCGGACCGCTCGTCGGCGTCGTGGCCGACGGCATGCTCGCTCGAGGTGTCTTCCCCGACGATGCGCTCGCGGCCCACGCCCTCGCGACCGAGACCCTCGCGACCGACGCCCTCGCCGGTCTCCTCGACGCGACCGTGACGCAGTCGCTCGCCGGCAGGCATGCCTCGCTCCTCGGCCACCCGGGCCTCGTCACCGAGACCCTCGCCGGTCTCCTCCACGCGTCCGTGACGCAGACGGTCGTCAGCCGGCAGGCGGTCTCCCGCGTCCTCGCTTGTGTCGAAGGAGGAGGCGCCGGCAGCAGCCACAGGGCCGGGCGTCGTCTCGACGGCGCGGAGAGGCGTCCGCTCTTCGGACTGCAGCGGCCGTCCTTCGGCGTGCAGCGACCGAGAGCCGGCGGGCATCGCCTGCCGCTCCCCGTGCACCGGTTCCGTGCTCTCCTTCGATCCGCCGAGGTAGAACTCGGTGTCGTTCCTGTTGAGCTCGCTCCTGTCGCGCGGACGCTCGTACCCGCGCAGGTCACGGCTCCGCGCGCGCGCCAGCGTGGCTGCAAGCATCGGCACGGCGAGCAGCCCTCCGATGCCGACGACGATGTAGACGATGCGTTCTCCGGTCGTCGCGGTCTGTGTGGCGGAATCCGTGAAGATCCAGCGCACGAGGTTCCACTCGAACAGGCCAACGAGGAGCCAGTTCACGGCGCCCACGATGGCGAGCAGGAGACCGACGCGACCTATCCAGTCGTAGGGGTTCCTCATCGTGTCCACCCCTCTCGGGGTCGTGGCGGCGGGGAGTGGGCGCCGGCTGGAGCGCCGCGGGCGGCGCTCACGCACGGCGCCGCGCCGCCGCCTTTGCGCTCACGCTTCCCGCGCGTTTGCAGGCTAAACTGCCCGAGTGCGTGGGCGTTGGCGTGCTGATCGGCGGTGGCGCCGTTGCCGCGGGGAGTACCATGGGCGCGATGGCCTCCGAACCGCGGACAGACCCGTCCCCGGCGGCGCCGCTCAGGGTGGCGCTCGTGCAGTTGCGCCCGGAGGACGGCGACGAGCAGCGGAACCTTGCCGCCGCCGGCGCAGCCGTCGCGGCGGCGGCGCGGTCCGGCGCCGCCCTCGTCGTCCTGCCCGAGTACGCGCTCACCGGCTTCGTCGCCGATCGGATGCGCGAGCTCGCCGAGCCGCTGGACGGACCGGCGCTTGCCTCGTTCGCGGAGCTGGCGCGCAGGTCCGGCGTCTGCCTCGTCGCCGGTCTGCCCCGGCTCGACGCCGGCGGCGAGGTCTTCGACACCACGGTCGTCCTCGCTCCGGGCGGCGAGCTTCTCTCTGTCTACGACAAGACGCATCTGTTCGACCGCGAGCGCGACGTGTTCGCTCCGGGCGCCGCGCTCGAGGATCCCTTCGTCTTTCGCGGCGTGCGCTTCGGCGTCCTGTGCTGCTTCGACATCGAGTTTCCCGAGCCCGCACGCACACTCGCGTTGCGTGGCGCCCAGTGCCTGCTGGTGCCCAGCGCCAACATGGCGCCGTGGGGTCCGTCCCACCGCGCGTTCGTGCGGGCGCGTGCTCTGGAGGACCAGTGCTGGGTCGCGTACGCCAACTGCGTGGGCGAGGCGTCCGGCTATCGGTTCGAGGGCGAGAGTTGTCTCGTCGATCCCCTCGGTCGCGTGGTCAGCGACGCGAAGCGGCGGGAGACGATGGTGTGGGGGGATGTGGACGTCACCCTGGCGGACGAGGCGCGCAGGGTGGGGGACTACCTCAGGCAGCGGCGGCCGGAGCTGTACGGCTGAGCGGCCCTGGCGCCCCGTCCAAAGGGTGACCGTGGCGTCAGCCGCCGGGTGTGAACCTGGCTACGTCGGGCTCGGGGAGCGGCGTCCACGAGCCGAGGACGCCCTCGTGGCGCGCGCCCAACTCGACGTGCAGGCGCGCGATGCCGAAGTCGATGGGCGCGGTCCAGTAGAGCCTGTCCGCGCGCCCCATGACGAGCGCGTCGCCGTCCAGCCGGAAGCGCCAGGGCTGACGGTTTCCGCCCGACGGCGCCAGCCGTGCCGCCTGCACGGCGGAGACGGCCCAGGCGGGCCAGACGCCGTCGAGGATGCCTGGCGCCAGCTTCTCGACGCTCAGCCGGGCCGAGGCCTTGACGAAGGTGCGCACCACGCGTTCGCCGCTGCCCTGCCGCTCGGCGGCGAAGCCGAGCGGCGTGACGGCGACGATGACCTCGCCCGGCCCGAGCTCGGCAAGCCGGGCGGCGGCGGCCTTGTCGAAGGAGCCGGCGATCCAGCACGTCCCGAGACCCAGGCGCGTGGCCTCGAGGATGAGTCCCTCGCCCAGGTAGCCGACGGACTGCTGGACCTCCGCCGGCACGTCGTCGGCGGTTGGAGCGCGTCCGATGAAGGCTGCCGCGAGCGGCGTACCGGCGACCTTGCCGTAGCCGCCGATCAGGCCCGTGAAGAGGCGGCGCTCGGGATCGTCGACCAGCGCGACGCGGGCCGGCGCCGGCACCTCGCCCGGCTGCACCTGCGGTGAGCCGGGCGCGCCTGCCGGCGCGCTCGCCCCGTCGCAGAACACCTCGAGCTGCTCACGGAGCTCCTCCGGCACGTCGCGGTCGTCGTATAGCCGGCGCGAGACGCGCCGGCCGATCATGTCGAACCAGTCGGGTCGCAGATCCATTCCACGATGATAGGGGGAGCCACGGGGGCGGTCCAGAGCGGCGGCGTCGACTTCCTCTCGCGCCTCCAGCCTCAGCCGCACTTGTCCCGCGCGCGGACGGGTGTAAAGTGCGTGTAAGCACAGCGTGGGATGCAGATGGAGGGGCCCGTTAGGACTGGACTGGGGGCCATCAGTGTCCGTCGAAGCGGCACAACGGCTGTACGAACGAGCGAGGTCTGACCCGGACTTCCTCTTTCGCATCGCCCTCATGGAGGATCCCGAAGAACGCGCCGCCGTGCTCGCCGACGAGGGTTTCGACTGCACAACGCAAGAAATCGCGGATGTGTTCATGCGTCCGTTCACGGCAGAGCCGCCGCTGCGCACACCGCCGGCCGGAGAAGCGTAGCCGGGCGAAGGTCGGCGGCGAGCACGCCGCCGTCGCCCGGCCCATCCCGACGGCCGTCGGGCCGCTGCCTTGCGGCGCCCGGTCCTGTAGGCTTGCCCCGTGAGCGTCTTCGCCGTCATCGCCGCAGCACTCGTCGTCGCCTGGGCCGTGCTCCTCATCGTCGCCCAGCGGCTCAATCCTGAGCAGAGCCCGATCTCCATGGCGATGAGCGGGCTTGCCCGGGGTCACGCCCCGTGGGTCATGAAGGCGGGCTTCGTCTGCCGCGGGGCGTCCGCCCTGGCGCTCCTCGTCTCCGTGCCGTCCGTGCTCGGCACCGCCGGGCTCACGCTGGCCGGCATCCTCGCGCTTTGGGTCTGGGGCGTGGGCTCCGCGGCGCTCGCCCTCGTGGACACCGACATGCCGGGCGAGCCGCCGTCGCAGGCCGGCGCCGCGCACGTGGTCATCGCGCTGCTCGCCTACGTCTGTGGTGTGGCCGGCGCGCTCGTCCTGTCGGTCGCGCTGCTGCGCGACGACGCGACCGCCGGCATCGGCGCGTGGGCGCTGCCCCTCGCGCTGTTCGCCCTCGCCGCCATGGTGCTGCAGTTCGTTGCCTTCGGTGAGGCAGCGCGGGCGGCGCGCTCCGGCGCCTCGGCGACAGCACCGGGCGCAGGACCTGTCTCCGGAAGTGCTGCTGGAGCGGCGGCGTCTCCGTCCGCCGTCCTCGCGGCCGCGGCGACGCCGTCGACTGAGGCCGGGCCGGCGACGGCCGCCACGACGGAGATG
>DAIQNY010000220.1:0-5519 GCA_036788155.1 Actinomycetota bacterium
CAGCGCCGCCCGCCTCGCCGCGGTGATCGCCCCGCGCCTCGTGGGCTGAGCCGACCTCTTCGAGCCACGCACACAGCGTCTCGTGCTCGCGCGGGTCGGGGGCCTCGACGAGTTCCCGCAGGAAGGGGTGGACGAAGCCGGTCGACGTGTCGACGGTGAACAGGGCCGCGTCGCGAGCGCGGGTGACGCCGACGTACACGACGCGTCGTTCCTCCTCCACCTCGGATGCGCTCCAGCGAGAGACGTCGCAGTCGTAGTCGGGGATGACGATGGAATCGTACTCGCGCCCTTTTGCCGCGTGGATGGTCCCGATCACCACGCGGTCGTGATCTGGCTCGTTGTCCGCGTGCTCCTCGTCGGCTTCGCCGTGTGCCTCCTCGTCCATGCGCAGCCGGTCCCAGACGTCCAGATAGACGGCGAGATCTGGGTAGGTCTCGGCGAGAAGCAGAAGCGAGTCGAAGACCTCGAGGGGGCCGGCCCCGTCCGGGCCGGCCCCGCCGGCTGCGGCGGCGTCGGTCTCCGCGGCCCAGAGGCCGTCGAGGCCGAAGGTCTCGACGGCGGCCCACACGGCGTCAAGGGATGACGGCGGCTGACCGCCGTCGGAGGTTTGGTCTCCCCTGGCAGGAAGGTCGCCCGAGGGTGACTCAGCCGCCGTCGAGTCCGGCGGGGCCAGGGTGACCGCGAGGGTCGCGGCTTGCTCGACGAGCCTGGAGAGGGGGCGAGGTCCGGCCGCAGGCTCCTCGGTCGCGAGGGCCTTGAGCCGCGACCACGGTCGCGCCGCTGTGGCGACCGACTCCGTGTCTCGCGCGTTCACGAACCGGTTCGGCCGGTTGAGCAGGGCGGCGAGAGCGCGGCCGGGGAGCTCGTCCGGCACACGCACCAGACACAGATAGGCACGCAGGAGCATCGCCGCCGGGTGCGTGAAGAGCGTGCAGCCGAGCGCCGGGGTGCGCGGCACGTCGCCGGCGTCGAGCGCGAGCGCCACAAGCAGCTGCTGCGAGCGGTAGCGACAGAGCACGGCGAGGTCGCGCCAGCCGGACCCGAGCCGTTGCTTCTCGCGCCGCAGAAAGGAACACATCTCGGCGGCGCGTTCCGGCCAGGACGGCGAGCCGAAGAACCGTACCTCGCCGTCCTGCGCCCCCGGCCGCGGACGGATGTCCTTGGCCTCCCGCACCACGTTGTTGCGCACCAGGCGTGCACCCGTCTCGACCACCGCCCGCGAGCAGCGGTAGTTCGTGCAGAGCGTGTACGTGGCCGACCATGGTCTGGGTGGCATGCGGCGGTGGAACTCCAGGATGCCGCGCGGGTCGGCCTGCCGCCAGCCGTAGATGAGCTGGTCGTCGTCACCCACCACGAACAGCCGGCGGTGCGGGCGCGAAAGCACGTCCACCAGTGCCAGTTGCGCCCCGTTGAGATCCTGGAACTCGTCGACGAGCACGTGGTCGAAGCGCGCCTGGATGAAGGCGCGGTGGGCCGGGTCCGCGAGCATGTCTGCGACGGCGAAGTAGATCTGGTCGTCGAACGACTGGACGCCGGTGGCCGCCTGCGCCCGAGAGAACTGCGCATGGACCGCGCCGAATGGGATGTCGAGCAGCGGCGAGTCTCCGAGGGATTCGATGCGCACCTGGACCTCGTCCGGCGGTGCGAGCGCGGCGCGCACGCTGGTGAGAGCCTCGAGGAAGGCGCCGACCGGGTCGCTGCCGCGGCGCGGCTTGAGGTCGCGCAGGGAGACCCCGGCGGTCTCCATGGCGCGCGCCATGATGGCGCGCAGCGAGCGGCCGTCGTGGTCGAGCTGGATGCGCGCCCGGAGCACCTCGCGTTGATATCTGTAGCCGAACGCGTTGAAGGTGGCGCAGTGGACGCCGGCGGGGCGCTCCGCCGGTGCGACCTGGGGGGCAGGGCTGGCGCACGCCGGGGCGAGGCCGGAGCCTGGGGACGAGCGCCGCCCCGGGCGTGGCCGACCACCCGGACCCGGACTCTCGGCGGGTGTGCCGATCCGTCGCGTGCTCGCGATGCCCAGCGTCGCTAGCCGTTCCTCCAGTTGTTCCGCCGCCTTGCGGTTGAAGGCGAGCATGAGGACCCCGGCGGGGTCGGCGCCGCGGTCGACGAGCTCGACCACCCTGCTGATCAGCGTCTTGGTCTTGCCCGAGCCGGCCGGCGCCAGCACACGCGCAGGTCCTCGGGCGTGCTCGACGGCGGCGAGCTGGGCGTCGTCGAGTCGGACAGCGTCCGGGCCGCCGGCCGATCGTCGGGGAGCAGCGCGGTGGCCCGACAGGCCGCTCTGGGACGACGAGGCGCCTGGGCCCGCGCTCGCCGGCGGCCCGTCCACTGCACCTCGTCCGAGCGACGCGGCGCGGAGCAGCCGGCCGATGTCCTCGAGGTCCAGCCGCGCGGCCTCGGCGACGGTCAGGCGCCGAGGCTCCAGCACCTCCGGCTCAAAGGGGAAGCCCAGGCAGAACGGGAGCCCACGTCCGACGAGCGGATGGACGAGGCGCAGCAAGACATCGCAAGCCTGAGCCTCGAACTCCTCCCGGCTGTCCGCCCAGTACCAGAGGCCGACCGCCGGGGCGCCGCCGAGGAGACGGCGGCGGGGCTCCCCCGGGTCCTCTGCCCACTCACGCCGTGAGGAGAAGCGCACGCCCGGCGCGGCCGCCGCGGCGCTCTGCGCGAGATCACGGCGGCCCGTGACCCCGAAGAAGACGAGCCTGGGCCCGTATGCGGCGGTCCCGTCTGCCGGGCCGTGGCTGGTGTCGGCGGTCCTGTCCACGGCGAGCGACGCTAGCAGCTCGCGGGGGATGCGACGAGGGTGACGAGGGTGGACGTTCGACGAGGGTGACCAGGGTGGACGTCCTCCAGGCGGCCGTTCCGCGCCCTGGGGCACCCTTCCGCCGGACGGTGACGGTCTGCTAGGCTGCGACCATGGACCGGGGTCCGGTGGTCGTGGGGGTGGACATCGCCGCAAGCAGGCCGTGCGTGGCCGTGGCGGCGCGAGGCGGACGTACGCTCGAGGTCCTCGCGTGGGCAGAGTCGGACGAGGGCATCGCCGGCGACAGGGGCAGGCTCTTCGAGTGGCTCGAGAGCCACGCTCCGGTGGCCGTCGGCGTCGACGCGCCGCAGCGACCGCGACGGTCGCGGGGAGCGGCGGCCACGCGTCCGCGAGCTTGCGACGCGGAGCTCGCTCACCGCCGCATCTCCATCTACCAGGTGCCCACCCGTGCGGTGGCAGCCGATGCCGACGGCCTGTACGCCTGGATGGAGACGGGGTGGGAGTACTTCCGCGAGCTGGGCCGGCGCGGCTTCGAGCCGCCGGCGCCGGGCATGCTGCCCGGCGCGCTCGGCCAGGCGCCGGCGGCGCTGGAGGTGTACCCGCATGCCTCCTTCTCGGCCCTGCTCGGGGGGACGCCGCCGTCCAAGACCTCGCGCGCCGGCCTGCGGGCCCGCGTCGTGACGCTCAGAGAGGCCGGCGTGTCGTGGGACGAGTACTTCGACCACGACTCACTGGACGCGCTCGCCGCGGCGCTCACCGCGTGGCGCTTCGTCCAGGGCCGCGCCACCCCCGTCGGAGACGACCGCGACGGCTACATTTGGCTGCCGGTGACGGCGCATGAACTGCTGCCCTCATACGGGCGGTTGACCGAGCGGGAGGCGCTGACGGCCGCCCGCCGCCTCCGCGGCTGAGAGGCCCGCCCGCCCGCGTCACATCACGATCTTGTTGAGCGGGAACTCGACGATCCCCTCGGCGCCGGCCTCCTTGAGCCGGGGGAGGATCTGCTTGACCACGCTCTCCTCGAGGATCGTGTTCACGGCGAGCCAGCCGGCGTCGCTCAGGTGCGAGATGGTCGGCTTGCGCAGGGCCGGCAACACGTCGAGCACCGCCTCCAGGTCGCCGGTCCGTACGTTGAGCATGAGCCCGACCTTGTCGAGTGCGGCCATGGCCCCCTGCAGCAGCATCGAGACGTCCTCGATCTTGCGCCGCTTGTCGGGGTCCGCCCACGCGTCGACGTTGGCGATGAACCGGGTGGTGCTCTCGAGGACCGTCTCCACGATGCGCAGCTTGTTTGCGCGCAGGGAGCTCCCGGTCTCCGTGACTTCCACGATGGCGTCGGCGAGCTCGGGGAGTTTGGCCTCGGTCGCGCCCCAGCTGAACTCGACCTTGGCGTTCACGCCGCGGTCGGCGAGCCAGCGTCTGGTGACGCCGACCAGCTCGGTGGCGACGATCCTGCCCTCCAGGTCGACGGCCGATCGCACCGGGGACTGCTGCGGCACGGCAAGGACCCAGCGCACCTTGCCGAAGCTTTGCCTGGCGTAGACGAGTTCGCTCACCGTGTGCACCGTGGCTTCGTTCTCCACCACCCAGTCGTGACCGGTGAGGCCGCAGTCCAGGGCTCCGTCTTCGACATAGCGAGCCATCTCCTGGGCGCGCACCATCATGCACTCGATGTCCGGGTCGTCGATGGCCGGGAAGTACGAGCGTTCCGCGACGGTGATGAGGAACCCTGCCCGGCGGAAGAGATCGAGGGTGGCGTGCTCGAGGCTCCCCTTCGGCAAGCCGAGTCTGAGCGTCATCGTCGCCCTCCTTCCGTCGAATCGGGCCGGCCGGCGCCGTGTGCGCCGGCCTCTCTGCGTGCGTGCGCGAGTGTAACGCAGCGCAGGCCGGACCGCGCGGGTCAGACCCGCCGCACGTGGAGCCGGCTCCGGAGTGGAGCCTGACCGAGCGTTCCGCGCCTCTTGCGCGCCGGGGCACTCTTGCATAGCCTCCGAGGTGCGGCGTCGGGGGGGCGCCGCGCGGCCGCCGGGGGGGCGGCCGCATCGGCTCGCCGATGCAGAAAGGATGGCTCATGGCTGCGCGCCTTCGTACCTCACGTCTGCTCGTCCTCATGGTCATGCTGGCGCTCGCCGCCGGCCTGGTCTGGGGCCTCGCCGTCGCCGTCGCCGACGACGCGAGTCCGGCGCCGGCCGGCGGCGCCGTCACGCTCAAAGTGGGCTGGACCACCGATCCCGACAACCTGAACCCGTTCGTCGGCATCGAGCAGTCCAGCTACGAGCTGTACCACATCGCCTACGACTTCCTCACCAACTACGGTGATGAGTACCTCGAGACGCAGCCCGGTCTCGCCGAGAGCTGGACCACGAGCGAGGACGGCCTCACCTGGACCTTCAAGATCCGTGAGGGCGTCGAGTGGAGCGACGGTCGGCCGCTCACCGCGAAGGACGTGGCCTTCAGCTTCAACTACCAGATGGACCTCGAGCTCACCGCCTTCCTCTCCGCCCTCGACGGCATCAAGACGGTCACGGCGCCCGACGACGCCACGGTGGTCATCGAGTGCGACAAGCCCAAGGCCGACATCCTCTCGATGTGGGTGCCCATCGTACCCGAGCACATCTGGAGCCGGTTCGAGACCTACGACGAGGCGACCAAGTATCTGAACGAGCCGCCGATCGTCGGATCGGGCCCCTTCCAGGTGGTGGAGCGCGAGAAGGGCAGGTTCGTCCGCTGCGTCGCGAACAAGGACTACTGG
>DAIQNY010000221.1:0-5496 GCA_036788155.1 Actinomycetota bacterium
TGCCTCGATCGGCGCGGCCGGCGGGGTCGGCGGGGCCGGCGGAGCCGCGGCAGGGCCGGTGGCCGGCGGAGTCGCGCCGCTGTGGCCGGTCCCAACGTCCGTCCGGTTGAGGCGCGGCGCGCCGGGAATGCCCGGAACATCGTGCCGAGGTTCTCGCCGTACACTCCCCGACAACTGCGAGCCGCGCTCACGACCATCGGCGACGCGGCGTACACGGTGCTCGCGCCGCTCGGGGTAGTCGCATGGCGGACGGACGAGCCGGTCCCCTTCGCGGCGCGCGAGACCGGCGAGCGGCTGGAGCTGGCGCCGGGGGCGGCGTGGGGCAGACCGTTCGACGCCGCCTGGTTCCGCTTCACGGCCGTGGCCCCCCCGGGCACGGACGCGGCAGCGCTCGTGGCCGTGCTGGACACCGGCGCCGAACTGCTGGTGGTGGACGATCGTGGCGAGCCGGTCAGAGGTCTGACCCCGGCTCGCCTCACCTATGAAGAGCTGGAGGACAGGACGGCCAAGTCGGTGTTACCGCTGGCCGGCCTGCTGCCGACCGGGGTCGGCGTCCAGGCCGACGGGCCGGCCGAGGCTGCCCGGGCCGGCGCTGCGCAGGCCGGGGCCACCGGGGCCGGCCCCACCCGGCCTGCCGGCGAACTCGAGGTCTGGGCAGACGCCGGGTGCAACGAGCTCTTCCAGGACCCCGCGCAGCGATGCACCCTGCGCCGCGCCGACCTCGCCGTGGTCCATCCCGAGGTCGTCGCGCTCTACTACGACTACGAAGTCCTTGCCGGCCTGCTCGAGGTGCTCCCGCCAGACTCCCCGCGCTATCACGAGGTCCTCGCCGCCCTGACGGAGGCCGGGCGGCTGCTCTACAAGGGCCTGCCGGACGTCGCAGGGCAGGCCCGGGAGGTCCTCCGCCCGGCCCTCGAGCGCCGCGGCGGCGAGCCCGTCCTGCGGTTCTCGGCCATCGGGCACGCCCACCTGGACCTCGCCTGGCTCTGGCCGCTCCGCGAGGGCGTGCGCAAGAGCGTCCGCACCTTCGCCACGGCCCTCGCCACCATCGACCGCTACGGCGACTACGTCTTCGCCGCCAGCCAGCCCCAGCACTACCAATGGATCAAGGACGACAACCCCGAGCTCTACGAACGCGTGCGGGCGGGGGTCGCGGCGGGCCGCATCGAGCCGCTCGGCGCCCTGTGGGTGGAGGCCGACACCAACATCTCCGGCGGAGAAGCCCTGGTCCGCCAGCTCCTGTACGGCAAGCGCTTCCTGCGCAACGAGCTCGACACCGACGCCGTGGTCGCCTGGCTGCCGGACAGCTTCGGCTTTTCCGGCGCCCTGCCGCAGCTGTTGCGAGGCGCCGGCGTCACGTACTTCACCACCCAGAAGCTCTCGTGGAGCCTGGTCAACCGGTTCCCTCACCACTCGTTCGTCTGGCGGGGCATCGACGGCACGCGTGTGTTGACCCACATGCTGCCGGAGGACGAGTACAACAGCGCCGTCACCCCCAAGGCGGTGCGCAAGGCCGAGACCAACTACCGCGACAAGGACGTCTCCCACTACGGTCTGATCGCCTACGGCCTGGGCGACGGCGGCGGAGGGCCGGGCGAGCAGCACCTGGAGCGGCTCGCCCGGCTCCGCGACCTGCAGGGGCTCAGCCCGGTGCGTCAGGAGGCGGCCTCCGCGTTCTACGAGCGCTGGAGCGCGGAGGCGGACCGCTTCGCGGAGTGGGTCGGCGAGCTGTATCTGGAGCGCCACCAGGGCACGCTGACCACGCAGGCGCGCGTCAAGCGCTTCAACCGCCTGATGGAGCTCGGGCTGCGCGAGCTGGAGTGGGTCGCGTCGCTGGCGCTCGTCGTGGCGGGCGCGCCTTACCCGGAGGACTGGCTGGGGCGCGCCTGGCGCGAGGTCTTGCTGTACCAGTTCCACGACATCCTGCCGGGCTCGTCGATCCGGCGCGTGTACGACGAGGCGCTGCCGCGCTACGAGGCCCTGCACGCCGAGGTGCTCGATCTGCTGGCGGAGTACGACCGGCGCCTGGCCGCGGCCGTGGACACGGCCGGCCTTCAGGCGCCGTTCATCGTCCAGAACTCGCTGCCGTGGCCGCGCAACGACTGGGTGCGGCTCGACCAGTCGTGGCGGGAGGTGCGCACGCCGGCCATGGGCTACAGCGTCGTAGATGCGGAGGCCGCCGGGCCGCCGCCCGCCCGCGTCTTCATCGAGGCGTCGCCCTCCCTGCTCGAGAACGACGTCCTGCGCGTCGCCTTCGCCCCGGACGGGTCGATCGCCTCGCTCATCGACAAGCGCCTCGGGCGCGACCTCATCACCCCGGGCGGCGCGGGCAACGTCCTCGCCGTGTACGCCGACGACGGCGACGTGTGGGACTTCCCCACCGACTACCGCGACCAGGAGCCTCACCGGCCGGAGCTCGTCTCGGCCGAGGCGCGCGCTGACGGGTCACGCGGCGTTGTCCGTCAGACTTACCGGCTCGGCCGCTCCGAGATCGCCCAGGACGTCGCCCTGATGGCGAACGGGGCGCGCCTCGACTTCTTCACCACGGTCCGCTGGCGGGAACCGCGCACCATGCTGCGCACGAGCTTCGCGGTCACCCCGCGCGCGGAGGAGGCGACCTTCGAGATCCAGTTCGGCCACATCCGCCGGCCCACGCACTTCAACACGAGCTGGGACGCGGCGCGCACGGAGGTCGCCGCGCACAAGTGGGCCGATCTCTCCCAGGGCGACTACGGCGTGGCGCTCCTCAACGACTGCAAGTACGGCCACCGCATCAAGGACGGCGTGATCGACCTGAACCTGCTGCGCAGCGTCGCGTACCCGGGGGCCGCGGTCCCGCCGGGAGAGGAGCAGGCCTCGGACGATCCCAACCCGCACTTCACGGACCAGGCCGACCACCGGTTCCGCTACGCGCTCTATCCGCACCCGGGAGACCACGTGGCCGGCCGCGTCGTGCAGGCGGCCTACGAGATGAACGTGCCGCTCCGGGCGACGCGGCTTGGAGCGGCGCGCAGGCCTGAGACCGCAGGCGGGAGCCGGGCGGAGCCACATCCGCCCGCCGCGCCGCTGCTCGAACCGGCCGGGTCCTTCCTCGAGCTCGACACACCCAGCATCGTCGTCGAGGCGGTCAAGCGGGCGGAGGAGGGCGGCGACCTGATCCTGCGCCTCTACGAGGCGGACAGGCGAGGCACCGTCGCCGCCCTCACCTTCGGCTTCGACGTCGCCGGAGCAGCCGAAGTCGACCTGCTCGAGGAGCAGCCGACGCCGCTGCAGGTGCAGAACGGCCGGCAGCTGCGCCTCGAGTTCCGGCCGTTCGAGATCAAGACGCTGCGCGTGACGCCGGCGCGTGCGTAGGGACGGCCTCGCCGCGTACGCGACGGTGGGCTCGCCTTCGCGCCCGCCGTCGTACCCTGATCCTCGTCGCGGCCGATGCTCGCCGCCGCGACCGCGCTCCCTTCCACGTGATCCCGACGCCGGTAGCCATCACGCATCCTCCCGCTCGGGATTGTTCAACCTGAAGAAGTTGCTCTGCTGGCCGCTCTTCAGGTCCTCCTCGTAGAGGAACACCAGATCGCGCTCGTCGAACGTCTCGAACCAGTCATCCCAGCTGATCTCCTGGAGCCGCCCGCCGTCCCCTCCGGGGAAGTCGAAGCGCAGCACGCCCGCGCGCCCCTCGTGCTCCGTCCCCTCCACCGTTGCCGGCTTCGCCTGCCGCTCCTCCGCCCAGCGCCTGATCACGTCGTGGTTGCGCGTCACCAGTGTCTCGCCGTCGTGCTCCGCGTGCTCGTCGGGCCCGGAGATCCACCTCCCGCGCGGCAACCTGCCCTCGTACTTCTGGTGGTACTCCTCGTCGCTCATCGTCTTCGGCATGGCCCGCCTCCGTCATCCGTTTCTCCTTATCGCCTTCCCGGTCACATAAGCCTCATGCAGCAGGCCGTATGCGGCCGGACGGAACGACAGGAGCATGCGGCGCCTGGCCGGGAAAGACGCCGGTATGGATCCGCATGACGAACAACGCCGCAAGCAGGCCGTCGCGCGCCTGAAGAGGCGGCGGGCGTTCTGGAGGATGCTGGCGACGTACCTCATCATGAACACGTTCTTCATCGCCGTCTGGGCGCTGACGGGCGCCGGCTACTTCTGGCCGGGCTGGGTGCTGCTCGGCTGGGGTATCGGCCTTGCCTTCAGCGCCGTCAGGACGTTCGGGCCGGCGAGCATGCCCGAGTCTCCGACGGAGCAGCAGATCGAGGAAGAGATGCGCAGGCTGCGCGACCGCGACGCGGCCTGAGACTCACGCCTTCCTGCGACGCTCCCGGTACTGCCGCGCCTTGTGGCGCGCGCCGCAGACCTCCATCGAGCACCAGTGGCCGGAGCGGTTCTTCGAATTGTCGTAGAACGCCCACTGGCAGGTGTCCTCGCGGCACGCCTTGAGGCGCGGCCAGGTGTCGTTCTCCATTGCTCGATAGACGATGACGAGCAGGCGGCCGAGGGCGGAGTCCACGCTCTTGCCCGCGGCCTCCAGGCGGGCGTGCCCGTCCGCGTCCACGCGCAGGCGCAGCCGCGCGCGGGCGGCCACGTCATTCAGCGTTCGGCCGGCGTCGATCGGCATGGAGTGACCGTCGTTGTTGCCCAGGAGGAGTTCGCGCAGCGCCTCGCGGAACCGGGCAGCCCGGCGAACGTCGGCGGGGCGGACCGTGACGCCCTCCTCGAGAAGATCGTGCTGCACCAGCCACGAGGCGAGGTCGTCCGGACCGGAGATGTGGTCCAGGCCCTCGTCGATCTCTCTCGTGTTCACAAAGGCGCGCACGACGGCCAGATCGCCGGGCGCCTCCTTGGACTGCGTGGCCATCGTCGTCACCTCCTCGCGCCGTCGCGGCGACTTCCGTGCTCTCGGCAGAATATTACCACCAAAGATGGTTTACTAGTGACGCGTAACCGGTATAATCAGTTCAGTGGTGACGCATTGACGAGTGTCACCGGAGTGTCGGGCGAGAGAGAAGGCGGCGCGTCATGTACGACTTCGTGGTACTGGATCTGGTGAGGCAGCAGCGGTCGGGCCTCGATCGCGCGGCGGACCGCGCGCGGCTCGTCCGTGAGGCCAGGCCGCGTCGGCGGCGCGGTCACGAGGCGCAGGGCAGGTGAGAGAGATGACACGCGATGGACTCGAGTACGAGCACGAGCGCGGTATGTGGCGCCGGCTGGGCGACGCGGCGAGGGCGCTCGGCGACGCCGCCGCCACGCCGCGCGGCGCGGCGCCCGACAGGGCACTCAGCACGGCGGCGTTCAGGCGGGAGCACTTCTGAGGCTGGGAGCGCCTTCTGACGTAGCTCCTTGGGCGAGATCCTCTCCAAGGCTTCAGTTCCTCCAGGCGAGAGCAAGACGAAGACGGGGCGGATCCCCTCCGGGAGCCGCCCCGTTCCCGTGCAGGTATAATCCCCGGGCACGTCCTCGTGCCCCCATCGTCTAGCGGCCTAGGACACCGGCCTTTCAAGCCGGCGG
>DAIQNY010000222.1:0-5493 GCA_036788155.1 Actinomycetota bacterium
CCGGGACCTGGAGGAGCTCTGCGACCCGCGCCGCGCCGCGGACCCGGCCCGTCCCGCACGGCCGAGGCTGTCGGGCGGATGCTCGACGTCCAGGGCGGCCCGCCCATGGCCGGCGACCTCCCCGTCGTCACGTCCAGCCTGGAGCGCCTCATCGCCTGGGGTCGCAAGAACTCCCTCTGGCCGTTCGGCTTCGGGCTCAGCTGCTGCTTCGTCGAGATGGCGACCAGTCTCACGGCCCGGTACGACATCGCCCGCTACGGCGCCGAGGTGTTGCGTATCTCGCCGCGTGAGGCCGACGTCATGATCGTCGCCGGCACCGTGTTCAAGAAGATGGCGCCGGTGGTGGTGCAACTGCACCGGCAGATGATGGAGCCCCGCTGGGTCATCTCCATGGGCTCCTGCGCCAATTCGGGAGGGATGTTCGACGTGTACAGCGTCGTGCAGGGGGTGGACTCCTTCCTCCCCGTGGACGTGTACGTGGAGGGCTGCCCGCCGCCGCCCACCGCCCTCATGGAGGGCCTGCTGCTGCTCTCGGCCCAGGTGTCCATCGAGAAGCGGCCGCTCAGCTGGGTGATCGGCGACCAGGGAGTGGTCAAGCCGCGCGGCATCTCCATGCGCGACCTGCGTCACGACGGCGTCGTCGCGACCGACAAGCTCAGGCCTCCGGACGAGATGTGAACGACGAGCAGCAGCTGCGGCCGGGCGACGTGCCGCACAAGCAGAGCGAAGACAGAGCGGAACCCGGCGAAAGGCCGCAGGGGGCCGGCGGCCCGGCGCAGCCGAGCCAGTGGCCGCTGAGGGCCGGCGGCGGCGAAGCCCCTCCGCCGGCCGTGTTCCGCGAGCTGCGCGAGCGGTTCCCCGACCTGCCGCTGACGGAGCAGACGACGGCGGATGGCATCCCAACTGCCTGGATCCCCCGGGAGCAGGCGGCCCAGGTGCTGCGCTACCTGGGGAGCGACGCCGCCGAGCCGTTCGCGATGCTCTACGACCTCGGCGGCGTCGACGAGCGCGAGCGGCTTCACCGCGAGGGCATGCCCGACGCCGCCTTCAGTGTCTTCTACCATCTCGTCTCGTACGGCCGAAACGCCGACGTGCGACTCAAGGTCGCGCTGCCGGAGGAAGGGCCGGAGGTTGACTCAGTGGCCGGCCTCTGGCCCGCCGCCGGCTGGTACGAGCGCGAGCTCTGGGACATGTTCGGTGTCGGCGTCGCCGGCCATCCGCACCTCAGACGCCTGCTCAACCCGCCGTGGTGGGACGGGCACCCGCTGCGCAAGGAGCACCCGTCCCGCGGCACGGAGTACGGGCCGTTCGAGATGCCGGAGCACGCCTTCGACGAGATGCAGGAGCAGCTGCGCTTCAAGCCTGAAGAATGGGGCCTGCCGCGTACGGAGGACGACCCCACGCTCATGTACTTGAACATCGGGCCGCAGCACGGCGCCACCCACGGACCCTTCCGCGTGGTCGTCGGGCTGCGTGACGAGGAGATCGTCCACCTCGTCCCGGACATCGGGTACCACCACCGGGCCTCCGAGAAGATGGCGGAGCGCCAGAGCTGGCACACCTACATCCCGTACACGGACCGCGTGGACTACCTCGGCGGCGTGACCAACAACCTGCCCTACGTGCTCTCCGTCGAAAAGCTCTGCGGCATCGACGTGCCGGAGAGAGCGCAGCTCGTCCGCATCCTGATGTGCGAGTGCTTCCGGATCGCGAGTCACCTTGTCTTCTACGGCACCTTCGCCCAGGACATCGGGGCGCTCTCCCCCGTCTTCTACATGTTCGAGGACAGGGAGCGGCTCTTCGACGACGTGATCGAGCCCATCACCGGTGGGCGCATGCACCCCAACTGGTTCCGTATCGGCGGCCTCGCCGACGACCTGCCCGAGGGGTGGAAGCAGCCCGTGCTCGACTACCTGGACTACCTGCCGCCGCGACTCGACGAGTACGACCGTCTCGTCATGGACAACCGCATCATGAAGGCGAGGACGGTGGGGATATCGGCGATCTCGGTCGACGACGCCGTGGCGTGGGGGCTGACCGGCCCGATGCTGCGCGCGGCCGGTCTGCCCTGGGATTGGCGCAAACAGCGGCCGTACAGCCACTACGACTGGTTCGACTTCGACGTGCCGGTGGGGACGACGGGCGACGCCTACGACCGCGCCGCCGTGCACGTCGAGGAGATGCGGCAGAGCCTTCGGATCATGCGCCAGGTGGTGGAGGCGATGCCGGACGGCCCCTACAAGGCCTTCCACCCGCTCACCACGCCTCCCGCCAAGGAACCGCACACGATGCACGACATCGAGTCGCTCATCACGCACTTCCTCGGCGTGACGTGGGGGCCGGTGGTGCCGCCCGGAGAGGCCTGCATCTACACGGAGGGCACCAAGGGACAGTACAGCTACTACGCCATCAGCGACGGCGCCAACACCCCCTACAGGGTCAAGATCCGCACCGCGTCGTTCCCGCACCTGCAGGTGCTGCCCAAGCTCTGCACCGGCTACGAGATCGCCGACCTCGTCACCGTGCTCGGCAGCATCGACTTCGTCATGGCGGACGTGGACAAATGAGCGGTATGCCTGCGGCGTCCCGCTCGTGTACGCCGGAAGAGAGCGCGTGATGAGCTTGAGCGACGACGAGGTCCGGCAGCTGGACGCGATCCTCGGGCACTACCCCGACCGGCGGGCGGCCGCCGGCACCGCCATGCGGATGCTGCAGGCCCGGCGGCGCTGGCTCTCGGACGAGGCGATGGTCGATCTGGGCGAGTACCTGGGGCTCACCGTGGCGGAGCTCGACGGCCTCGCCACCTTCGGCAACATGGTCTTCCGCAAGCCGGTCGGCCGTCACATCGTGCTCATCTGCGACAGCTTCGCGTGCTGGAGCCTGGGGTACGCCGAGCTGCGCGCCGCCGTGGAGGCGGAACTCGGCGTGGACATGGGACAGACGACCCCGGACGGCAGGTTCACCCTGCTGCCCATCGTCTGCCTGGGCGCCTGCGACCGCGGGCCTGCGATGATGGTGGACGACGAGCTGCACGGGCCGGTGGCGCCGGACGATGTGGCCGGCATTCTGGAGGCGTACGCGTGACGAGCCGGCCAGGACTGCCAGGGTACCCGGCCGAAGACCGGCCGTTCACGCGCGCCATGCGCGCCGACGGACGGCCGGCCACCATCGCCGACTACATCGCCGCCGGAGGCTACGAGGGCCTGCGGCGCGCCCTCGACCTCGAGCCGGGGGAGATCACCTCGACGGTGACGGAGTCCGGGCTCCGCGGTCGCGGCGGCGCCGGCTACTCCACCGGTCGCAAGTGGAGCACCATGCCGCTCGGGCCGGACGCGCCGCACCCCAAGTATGTCGTGTGCAACGCCGACGAGATGGAGCCGGGCAGCTTCAAGGACCGGTTCCTCATGGAACGCAACCCGCACTTGCTCCTGGAGGGCATGCTGCTGGCCGCGCTCGCCACGGAGGCGGACGCGGGTTACATCTTCTTGCGCCAGCAGTACGACGGGCCGGCGGCCGCGCTGGAGCAGGCGCTCGCCGAGGCCCGCGAGCGCCGCTACCTCGGCGAGGACGTCCTGGGATCGGGGTTCCCTTTCGACATAGAGCTGCACGTCAGCATCGGCCGGTACATCTGCGGCGAGGCCTCGGCCATGCTCAACGCGCTCGAGAGTCAGCGCCCCAATCCGAGGGCGCGGCCGCCGCACATGACCGGCGCCGGCCTGTTCTCGCGGCCGACGGTGGTCAACAACGTGGAGACGTACATGGCCGTGCCCGCCGTCCTCCGGCACGGTCCCGACTGGTGGAAGGAGCTCTCCGTCACCGACGAGGGCGGCACCAAGGTGTTCGGTGTTGCCGGCCGCGTCGAGAAGCCCGGGTGCGTCGAGCTCCCGATGGGCGTGCCGATGCGGGAGCTCATCGAGGTCCACGCCGGTGGCCTCCTGCCCGGCTACGGCCTCAGGGCCGTCAGCCCCGGCGGCGCGTCCACGTCGTTCGTCGCCGCCGAAGATCTCGACGTCCCGCTCGGCTTCGCGACGATGGGTGAAGCCCGCAGCCGGCTGGGGACGGGCACGCTCGTCCTCCTCGACGACCAGACCTGCCCCGTCGGCATGCTGCTCAACATGCTGCAGTTCTTCGCCCAGGAGTCCTGCGGCTGGTGCACCCCCTGCCGGGAGGGCCTGCAGTGGACGGCCGCGCTCCTCGAGGACCTCGAGTACGGACGGGGCGAGCCCGGCGACGTGGACGTGCTCGCCGAGGGCGTGTGGTTCATGGATTCCGACAAGTGCTTCTGCGACCTGGCGCCGGGCGCGATGCAGCCGCTCGAGAGCGCGCTCCGACTGTTCCCGGAGGACTTCGCGCGCCACATCGAAGAGGGCGGCTGCCACTACCGGCGCCGCGGCTCGGACGCGCCTGCCATGCGGGGGACGACGTGGTGAACGGCGACGGACACGGCAAGCTCGTCACCGTCGTCATCGACGGCGTCGAGTACCAGGCGGAAGAGGGCCGCAACATGCTCGACGTGGCCCTCGCGCTCGGCTTCGATCTCCCCTACTTCTGCTGGCACCCCGTCATGGGGTCCATCGGCGCGTGCCGCCAGTGCGCCGTGCGGCTGTACTGGACGGACAGGGGGGGCAACGAGCGGAGCGAGATCGCCATGGCCTGCATGACCGAGGCGCAGGAAGGGACGAAGATCGACATCTTCGACCCGGACGCCATCCGCTTTCGGGCGGAGATGATCGAGCTCATGATGCTCAGCCACCCCCACGACTGCCCGGTGTGCGACGAGGGCGGCGAGTGCCATCTCCAGGACATGACCGTCATGACGGGGCACAGCTACCGCCGCTATCGGGGCCGCAAGCGGACCTGGGTCAACCAGGAGCTCGGGCCGTTCGTCACCCACGAGCTCAACCGCTGCATCACCTGCTACCGCTGCACGCGCTTCTACAACGACTACGCGGGCGGACGGGACTTCGGCGTGTTCGGCATCCGCAACCAGGTGTACTTCGGGCGCGCCGAGAGCGGCACCCTGGAGAGCGAGTTCAGCGGCAACCTCATCGAGGTCTGTCCGACCGGAGTGTTCGACGACAAGCCCTTCTCTCGACGGTACACCCGCAAGTGGGACCTGCAGACGGCGCCGTCCGTGTGCGCGAACTGCGGCCTCGGCTGCACCACCACCCCCGGCGCGCGCTACGGCGAGCTGCGCCGCGTGCTCAGCCGCTACAACCCGGACATCAACACGATGTTCCTCTGCGACCGAGGCCGCTTCGGCTTCGAGTTCGTGAACGCAGCCGAGCGTGTGCGCGAGGCGCGGGTGACGGCGGCGGTGCTGCCGCCGAAGGCGGCGACGGAGCCGCCGGCCGGCGCGCTGCTCGAGACCGAGGCCCCGCAGCCGGCGCGGATGCCCGTGCCGGAGGCGCCGACGGAGGAGGCGGCGCGGGAGCAGGCGGCGGCCATGACGGGCATGCAGCCGGAGAGGACGGGCGGCAGGGCCGGAGGCGA